>NZ_JBHWHY010000037.1:0-47190 GCF_042732265.1 Streptomyces sp. NPDC059788
ATCCCCTACTACCCGGTCTGGTCGATCACCCTGATCGCGCTGTACGGCACCACCATCTGGGCCCTGTGCGTGGTCCGCCGCGACACCCTCAACGAGTAGCCGGAAACAGGACCGCCGCACCGGAGTTCCGGCACCCCTCCCCTCCTGGGCGGGGTGCCGGACCGGCGTCGGGCGCCAGGGGTCACCGGGCTCGCTCAGTCACGGCCCGGCCCGATGGCGAGGAGATGCGTGCCCCAGGCGTCGAGATCGACGAACAGGCCGGGTCCGGTCAGTTCGTCCCCGGCGCGTACGTACCGCTCGCCGTCGAGCAGTTCGGTCAGCTCGGTCAGCCGCCACTCGTCGGAGCCCAGCTCCGGCCACGGCAGCCGGACCCGCCCCTGGGCCGGCCGCCCCGAGAGGTTGACCACGGTCAGGAACCGTCCGGCAGGGCCCGCCCAGCACCAGGTCAGCACGTTGCGGGCGGAGTCGTTGTCGGGCCAGCCCGCGCACTCCAGCAGCCGCCAGTGCCCGGTCCGCATGCCGCTGCGGTGCACGCCGGCCAGCAGCTTCTCGTGGAAGGCCCGCAGTCCGGCGTCCACCGGTTCGTCCGGACGCCGGTCCAGGAAGACGGGCAACCGGGTACGGCGCCCGGTGAACTGGCCCTCGTGCCACAGCGTCGCGCCGGGCAGGGTGGCGATCAGGACCGCCGCCGCGCGCTCCTTGGCGGGGTGCAGCGTCTGCGCGGCCCTGGGCTCGTCGTGGTTCTCCAGGAACCGTACGAGCTTGCGCTGGTAGGCCTCGTCCGCCGTCAGGTGCTGCCGCACCGACTCGGGGCTCTCGTTCAGGACCCGGTCGTAGAGGCGCTTGTCGTAGCAGAAGTCGAACCCCTGCTGCTGAAGGGCCCATTCGAGGTCCCAGTACGCCTCGGCGGCGAACGTCATGCCGGGGTGCCGCTGCCGTACGCCGTCGATGACCGTGGGCCAGAATTCGTCCGGCGGCGGGGTGCCGGCGCGCTGCCCCCAGGTGCGGGCGAAGATGTCGTTCATCAGCAGCATCGCCATGTCGCAGCGCACCCCGTCGCAGGCCTGCCCGATGCGGGTCAGCACGTCCGCGGTCGCGCGGCGCAGGGCGGGCTCGAAGGCGTTCAGCTGCACCACGTCCGGCCAGGGCGGGAAGAAGGGGTCGCGGCCGCGGGCGAGGACGGCGGTCCCGGTGTCGAGGTACGCGGCGGGGTCGCGCCGCGCGTCGTCGGCGGTGCCGCCCACGAAGTACTCGGGGTGCTCGGACACCCAGGGGCTGTCCGGGGCGACGTGGTTGGGGACGTAGTCCAGCAGCAGCCCGATGCCGCGGCTGTCGAGTTCGGCACGTGCGGCGGCCAGCCCCTCGGCGCCGCCGAGGGAGGCGTCGGCCTCGTAGCGCCGGATGCAGTACGGCGAGCCGGCGATCTCGTCCTCCCCGATGCCGGGTACGGCCTGGGCGAACGCGGTGCGCAGCGCCTGGTCCCACAGGGCGATGCCGCGGCCCTGCGGGCTGCGCTCCCACACCCCCATGAGCCAGAGGGCGTCGACGCCGTGCGGGGTGATCTCGTCCCACGCGTCCTTGGGCACGTCGCCGAGCCCGGCCGGACGTCCGGTGCGCTGCTGGATCTCGCGCAGCCATACCCGGGTGTTGACCTCGTACACGACGGGCTGCGCGGGCAGCTCGGTCATGGCTTCTCCTTCCGGCCCGGCTGCGTCAGGAAGTCGCCGGGCTTGAGCGTGCCGAAGAGCTGCATCAGGGCGGCGACCAGGCCCGTCCAGCCGGTCTGGTGGGCCGCGCCGATGCCGGCGCCGTTGTCGCCGTGGAAGTACTCGTGGAAGAGGATCAGGTCCCGCCAGTGCGGGTCGTCGCGGAACTTCTCCTGCCCACCGTAGACGGGCCGCCGGCCGTCCTCGCCGCGCAGGAAGAGGCGGGTGAGCCGGCGCGAGATCTCCTCGGCGGCCTCGTACAGGGTCATCCGGACGCCCGAGCCGGTCGGGCACTCGACGGTGAGATCGTCGCCGTAGAAGCCGTACAGGTTGAGCAGCCCTCGGATGACCAGCGCGTTCATCGGGAACCACACCGGGCCGCGCCAGTTGGAGTTGCCGCCGAACATCCCGGTGTCGGACTCGGCGGGCAGGTAGGACACCCGGTACTCCTCGCCGTGCACCCAGAAGGTGTACGGGTGCTCGGCGTGGTGGCGGGAGAGGGACCTGATGCCGTACGGGCTGAGGAACTCGTCCTCGGACAGGAGGTGGCCGAGGACGCGCAGCAGCTTCTTCTCGTCCAGGACGGACAGCAGCCGGGCGCCGCCGGCCACGCCCGCCTGGGCCGAGGCCAGCGTGACGGACAGGGAGGGGTGGCGGTCGGCGAAGCGGCGCAGGCGCTCGGACAGACCCGTCACCCGTTCCAGTTGCCGCGGGCGGAAGACGGTGGAGGCGCACAGCGGCAGCAGGCCCACCATCGACCGGACCTTGAGCCGTACGGCCTGTCCGTCGGGCAGGCGCAGCACGTCGTAGTAGAACCCGTCCTCCTCGTCCCACAGTTCGTCGCCGAGGTCGCCGACGCGGTCCATGGAGCCGGCGATCCACAGGTAGTGCTCGACGAACTTCAGCACCAGTTCCTCGTAGGCGGGGTTGTGCTCGACGAGTTCCAGTGCGATCTGCAGCATGGACTGGCAGTACAGCGCCATCCAGGCCGTTCCGTCGGCCTGTTCGAGCTGGCCTCCGGTGGGCAGCGGCGCGCTGCGGTCGAAGACGCCGATGTTGTCGAGGCCCAGGAAGCCGCCCTGGAAGACGTTGCGGCCGCCGGGGTCCTTGCGGTTGACCCACCAGGTGAAGTTCGTCAGCAGCTTCTGGAAGGTGCGCTCCAGGAACGCGGGGTCGGCGTGGCCCGTGGTGCGTTCCTCGATCAGGTGGACGAAGTACGCGGCCCAGGCGTGCACCGGCGGGTTGACGTCGCCGAAGTTCCACTCGTAGGCGGGGATCTGGCCGTTGGGGTGCTGATAGGAGCCCTCCAGCAGCAGTTCGAGCTGCTGCTTGGCGAACCGGTTGTCGACGACCGACAGGGCCACGGTGTGGAAGGCGAGGTCCCACGCGGCGAACCAGGGGTACTCCCACTTGTCGGGCATGGAGATGATGTCGTCGCCGACCATGTGGAACCACTCGCGGTTACGGTCGCCGGGCCGCGGCAGGCTCCACGGGTCGAGGCCGTGCTCGGACAGCCAGGTCTCCAGGTCGAAGCCGTAGTACTGCTTGGACCACAGCATTCCGGCGAGGGCCTGCCGCAGCACCCGGGCCTCGTCCTCGTCTGCTCCGCGCGGGGTCAGCTCGCGGTAGAAGGCGTCGGCTTCGGCGATCCGCTCCTCGAAGACGGCGTCGAAGCCGCGCGTCACCGACAAGGACGAACCGGTGGGCGCGAGCCGCAGCCGCAGGATCTCCTCGCCGCCGGCGGGGACGGACAGGGTGTAGTGCGCGGCCGCCTTGGTGCCCTCCGCGGCCGGGTTGACGGCTGCCGCCTCCCCGTCGACGACGGCGCGGCCGATGCCGTCCTTGACGTACGGCGTGCGGTTGGGCGTGCCGAACAGCCGCTCGTTGTTGCTCTCGTTCTCGGTGAACAGCAGCGGGACCGCTCCGGCGCAGCGCAGGTCGTAGCTGCCCAGTTCGGGGTGGACGGCCCGGACGGTCGCCGTCCGGCGCGGGCCGTCCGCCGCGGCCAGCCGCGGTGCGGCGGCGCCCTCCTGCCAGGACCAGGTGTTGCGGAACCACAGGGTGGGCAGCACGTGCGCGGTCGCCTCGTCGGGGCCGCGGTTGGCGACGGTGATGCGGATCAGGACGTCGTCGTCGGCGGCCTTGGCGTACTCGACGGTGACGTCGAAGTAGCGGTCGTCGTCGAAGACGCCGGTGTCGAGCAGTTCGTACTCGAACTCCTGCCGGCTGCGGGCCTGGTTGGTGGCCACGAGGTCGTGGTAGGGGAACGCGGCCTGCGGGTACTTGTACAGGTAGCGCAGGTAGGAGTGGCTGGGCGTGCTGTCGAGGTAGAAGTAGTACTCCTTCACGTCCTCGCCGTGGTTGCCCTCCCCGTTGGTCAGGCCGAAGGCGCGTTCCTTGAGGATCGGGTCGCGCCCGTTCCACAGCGCGAGGGCGAAGCACAGGCGCTGTTTGTCGTCGCAGATGCCGCCGAGGCCGTCCTCGCCCCACCGGTAGGCCCGGGAGCGGGCGTGGTCGTGCGGGAAGTACGACCAGGCGTCACCGCCCTCGCTGTAGTCCTCGCGGACCGTGCCCCACTGGCGCTCGCTCAGGTAGGGGCCCCACAGCCGCCGGCGGCCGTCGTCGGCCGGGCCGGGCCGTTCCGCGTTCGTCCGCTCGCTCATGCCTGCCTCCCTGCCTGCCGCCTGAACTGCGGCGGGCTCACCCGGCACCAGGCTGGGCGCCCGTACCGGGGCCTGCCTCACCTGCGGCGGGTGACGCGGCGGGCGGCGGGCCCTGGGTGGATGGGGGCGAGCCCGCCACCGGGCCCCGGGCCCGTCGTCGGGCCCGGTATCTCGCCCGTCAGCGCGCACGGAGGGAGTCCCCATGGCCGGCATCGGACCGGTACAGCTGCTGACCCTCGCGTTCGGACCCGACGCGAAGTTCGAGGGCCGCATCATCGAGGAGCTGGGTGTCCTGGAGGCCGGCGGGCAGCTCCGCGTCCTCGACCTGCTCTTCGTACGCAAGGAGCCGGAGGGGCAGCTGTTCGCCCTCGACTACCAGGCCGAGAGTATGGGCGACACCGTCGCCGCGCTGCTCGGTATCTCCGGTGACCGTCCGTCCGGGACGCGGCCGGACGCTCCGCCGCCGGACGGCGGCAGCGCCTTCGGTCTGTCCGCCACCCAGATCAGGGAGATGGCCGACGCGTTGGACGCCGGTGTCTCGGCGGCGTTCATCCTGCTCGAACACGTGTGGGCGACCGGGTTGAAGGAAGCGATCCGTGACACGGGCGGGGTGCCCGTCGCGGAGGGCTTCCTCACCCGGGAGGCGCTCGCACCCGTGGCCGCCGAGCTCGCGGCCGCCGCCCTGCGGCTGGGCGAGCCGGCCGCGGGCCCGTCCACGCCCGGCCGGTCGGCCGGCCGTTCCCCCAGGAGGCCCTGATGGCAGATCTCGTCGTACTCGGATTCTCGGACAAGGAGAAGGCGGAGGCGGTGCTGCGGCTCGCCAAGGACCTGGCCCGCCAGGAACTGCTCGACCTGGACGACGCGGCGCTGGCCTACCGGACGATGGACGGCAAGATCCATGTCCGCCAGTCGTACAACCCCACCGCGACCAGCGCGGCCGGTGGCGCCTTGTGGGGCACGCTGTTCGGGATGCTGTTCCTGATGCCGGTGTTCGGTGCGGCGGTGGGCGCGGCCACCGGCGCGGTCGCCGGCAAGCTCACCGACATCGGCATCAACGACGCCTTCATCAAGGAGGTCGCGAGCACCCTGGAGCCGGGCCGGGCCGCGGTGTTCGCCCTCGTCCGCCGCTCCACCCCGGACCGGGTACGGGAGGCGGTACGCCCCTTCGCGCCCAGCGTGATCCGTACGTCGCTGACCAAGGACCGTGAGGACGAGCTGGTCGCGGCGCTCCACTCGGTCTGAACACCCCCGTACGAAACGGAATTTCACCCGGGTGAGAACTTCACCCGGGTGAAACGGCGCCCGCCGCGCTGCCCGTGTCACCGCGCCCGTCCCACACTTGCCTGAGCCGCACCCTCCCGCTCCGAGAGCGAGGTGCCGCCCATGGACACGGGCCCTCAGGAACAGCGCGACGGGCCCTCGCCCGCGCCCGGTGCGACGGTGCCCGCGCTGCCGACGTGGCTGGTCCCCAGGCCCCGGCTGACGGACCGGCTCTCCCGGGGTGTGCTGGGGCCGCTGACCGTGGTCGTCGGCCCGGTGGGGGCCGGGAAGTCGGCGCTCGCCGTGGAGTGGGCGCACACCGGACGGTCCCCCGGACCGGTGGCCTGGGTGACGTGTGACGGCCGTGACGAGCAGCCCGGTGTCTTCTGGCCGCGCGTGATCGGCGCGTTGGGCGCCGTCGGCGCGGACGTGCCGCCGTCCGCCGCGGCGGCCGCGGGCCCGCTGCTCGTGGCCGGTCTGACGGCCGGGCTGGCCGCGCGGCGCGATCCGGTGGTGCTGGTCCTGGACGACTTCCAGACGGAGCCCGGCTCGCCGACCGCCGAGAGCCTGATCGGTCTGTTGCGGCACGCGGCTCCCGTGCTGCGCCTGGTGGTGCTCTCGCGGCGGGACCCGCCGCTGCACCTGCACCGTCTGCGGCTGTCCGGCGAACTGACCGAGCTGCGCACCGCCGACCTCGCCTTCGACGACCGGGAGACGGCCGCGCTGCTCGCCCAGCACGGCGTCGAGGTGTCCAAGCAGGTGGTGGGCGCCCTCAGGAAACGGGCCGACGGGTGGGCCGCGGGTCTGCGCCTCGCGGCCATGTCCATGGAGAAGCAGCCCAGTCCGGAGCGGTTCGTGGCGCAGTTCGCCGGCGACGACGAGGCGGTCGTCAGCTACCTCGTGGAGGAGGTCCTGGACGTACAGTCCCCGGGTATGCGGCGGCTGCTGCTGACGACGAGCGTCCTGGAGCACATGAACGCCGAGCTGGCCGCCGAACTCGCGGGCGAGGAGGCGGGGGGCCACTTCGCGGCGCTGGTACGGGAGAACTCCTTCCTCCGGCCCGCCGGGCACGGCTGGTACCGCTGCCACCGGATGTTCGCCGACGTGCTCCGGATGTGCCTGCGCCACGAGACGCCGGGGCTCGTCCCCGAACTCCACCGCCGGGCCGCCGGCTGGCTGGGGGACCACGGGCTGCTCGCCGACGCCGTACGGCACTGGCTCGCGGCGGGCGACCACGGGCGCGCCGGCCGGCTGATCGTCCGCCGGCTGGCGATCGGCCAGGTCCTGGGCCTGACCGGGGACCGCCTGCCGGACGAGCTGGTCCGGCAGCTGGCCGAGGCGCCGGAGGCGGCCGGCCCCGAGCCGACGCTCGTCGCCGCGGCCTCGGCCCTGGCCCGGGGCGACGACGCGGTCTGTGCCGGCTCCCTGCACCGGGCCGGGCGTCTCGTCGAGGCGCTGGCGCCGGACGAGGAGGACCGTGTCACCCACTGCCGTCTGACCCACGCCGTGATCCGCATGGCGCGGCAGCGCCACCGGGCTCCGGTCGCCGCCCGGCGCGCGGCGGCCGAGGCGGAGTCGCTGTGCGCACGGCTGCCGCGGGCGGTGCCGGCGGCGCATCCGGAGATCCCGGCACTCACCCTGGCGATCCGCGGGCACGGCGAACTGCGCGACGCCGGCCTGTCCGCGGCGGCGGTCTCCCTCACGGCGGGCCTGAAGGCCGCGTGCGCCGCCGGGAACGGTGTGCTGCGCCGGGACTGCCTCGTCGAACTCGCGCTGCTGGAGGTGCTGCGGGGGCGTTTCCGCGCCGCCGACGAGCTCGCCGCGCAGGCCGCGCAGCCGCCTCTCCCGGCGTGGACCGCGACCGACGGCTCCCGGCCCACCCTGCATGCCGTACGCGCCTGGATCGGCCTCGCGCGCGGCGAGCCCGCGCAGGCACGCCGCGAACTGGGGCTCGCGCGTACCGCGCTGGGCGGCGCGCCCGATCCGTTCGTCGCGGAAGTCTGCGCCCTGGCCGAAGGGCTCGCCAAGGCGGCGGACCGCAACGGGCTGCCGGCCGGCCGGATCGGCGACGCCGTGGCCGGCTCCCGGCTGCCCATGGGACTGCTGCGGGCGGTGGAGCCGGTGTGCGAGGCCGTGCTCGACTCGTCGGGCGGCTCGCGTACGCGCGTCCTGACGCGTCCCGAACCGCCCCGCCCGGCGCCGGCCCCGGCTCCGGTCGAGCGGCTCAGCGCGCGGGAACGGGAGGTTCTCGGCCGCCTCGCGCAGATGATGACCACCGAGGAGATCGCCACGGACCTGTACCTGTCGGTCAACACGGTCAAGACGCATCTGAAGAGCGTCTACCGCAAGCTCGCCGTGACCCGGCGGTCGGCCGCGGTGCGGCGGGCCCGCGAACTGGAACTGCTGTGACGGCCGCCGGTCCGGCGGTCCGCCGGGAGGCGGAGCGGCGTCTCCGCCTCCCGGCACCCCCGGCTACTTGAACTGGCCCGGCTGATAGTCGCCCGCGGGCTGCTGGACGATGACGTTCAGCCGGTTGAAGGCGTTGATGAGCGCGATCAGCGCCACCAGTGCGGAGAGCTGCTCCTCGTCGTAGTGCTTGGCGGCGTTCGCCCAGACGTGGTCCGGGACCCCGCCGGCCGCGTCCGCGATGCGGGTGCCCTCCTCGGCCAGCTCCAGCGCGGCGCGCTCGGCCTCGGTGAAGACGGTGGCCTCCCGCCACACCGCGACCATATTCAGGCGCACCGGCGTCTCACCGGCGGCGACGGCCTCCTTGGTGTGGATGTCGGTGCAGAAGCCGCATCCGTTGATCTGACTCGCGCGAAGACTCACCAGCTCCTTTGTCGCGGCGGGCAGCCCCGAGTCCGTGACGACCTGTCCGGCCGCGACGACGTGCTTCAGGAACTTGCCGGCGAGCGGGCTGCCGAAGAGGTTCAAACGGGCGTCCATGGTGGCTCCTCTGTCGTTGTCGATGACTGCACACCTATGACGGAGCGGCCCGGCGCGATGTGACAGGACCGGGAGTGACGTACGTCTCCTCCGCGGGTGCCCGCGCCCGTCCCGGCACCGTGACCGGCACGGCCTCCGCCGGGGCGGCGAGGCGACGCGGTGCTAGATGAGCCCCCGCTCCCGGGCCCGGTGCAGTGCCTCGACCCTGGAGTGGACGCCGAGCTTGCGGTAGACCGCGCGGGTATGACTCTTGACGGTGTTGTACGACACGAAGAGGTCGCCGGCGATCCGCCGGAGCGACACCTCCCCCTGAAGCCGCCGGAGCACCGTCAGTTCACGGTCCGTCAGCGGCTCGCCCGTCGGCGCCGGGGCAGGAGCCGGGGCGACCGGACGGTGCCGCGGCGCCGAGGCCAGGACCGCCATCGCCTCGTCCACCAGCGCCTCCGCGGTGCGCGGATCGCCCAGCTCTTCCGCGATCTCCATGAGGAGGCCGGCGATCCACACCAGGCAGGTCGTCACGGCCGTGTCCGCCGCCCCGGCGTCACCGCCCATTTCCCGTAACCGTCCGCGCAGGTCGGACACCCGAGCGGCCTCCCCCGGTACGTCCAGGTCCCGGTTCGCCGGCGCGGTACGGAGCGCGACAGGCATGTCCTCACCTCCTGGCGGCAGGCGGCACATGCCCAGACTCGCGTGGGACGGCTCGGTGCGGGAAGGGGCCTTACGGCCCTTCGCCGCGGGCGTTGTGCCCGCCGGAGCCGGCCGTCCCGGGCAGGCGGCGGACCTCCAGCAACTCCAGGCCCAGCGCCTGGATGCGGTCGAGGATGCCGTACAGCGCGGCCTGGTCGAGGCCGGCCCCGTACAGGACCGTCTCGGCCGGGCGCAGCCGGACCGTCAGCTCGCCGAACGCCGATGCCAGGGCAGCACCGACCCGGCCCCGGACCCGGATCTCGAAATCGCCGCCGCCGGACGGCGTTCCCGCTCGCTCGGGCCCCGCACCCGCCTGTGCGCCCATGGCGTCACCTCCGCTGCGGCGGCCTGGCCTCCCCGCCATTCTCGCCGGGCGGCGGAGCGCGGCCTCACCTCAGGGGGGTGACGGTGCGCCGGAGCCCGCCGGTCTCATCCTCCGCGGGTGAACCGGGCGCGGGGCCGCGCGGAGGATGCTCCGCCCACCGAAGAGGAGGTCCAGGCATGGCTGAGCAGACTTCGGCAGGACAGAGCCGGCCCCCCGCACCGGAGCCGCACATCCGCCCGCTCGCGATCGGCGGGGTCGTGTTCGCCGTGTGCATCATGGCCGTCATCGGCGCGTACCACGCGATCGCGGGCCTCGCCGCGATCATCGACCACAACTTCTACCGGTCGCAGCAGGACTACGCGTACGACTTCAGCATCAACGGGTGGGGGTGGCTCCAGCTGATCACCGGCATCGTCATCGCCACCGCCGCGTTCCACGTCTTCCAGGGCCGGACCTGGGCGCGCGCCGTCGGCATCGGGGTCGCGGTGGCCAGTGCGCTGGAGAACTTCTTCTTCACCCCGTACTACCCGGTCTGGTCGGTGATCATCATCGCGCTCGACGTCCTGGTGATCTGGTCCCTGGCCACCTACGGCCACCGGGAGGCCCACAAGGTCTACAACGCGCCGCTGTAGACCTCCCGTTCCCCCGCGAGGTCGCCCGGAGGAACACCGGCAGGCCCGGACACCGGCGACGGGCCGGGGGCCCGAACCGGCCCCCGGCCCCCTCGGCGGCACTCCCCTCCCCCGCCCGCCTCACACCGCCAGGGTGACGGCGAACCGGCCGTAGGGGCCGAAAGTCGCACCCACCAACAGGGAGTCCGCCATGTCCGAGGCCGAGCACACCCACCCCACACCCCAGGAGCGGGCCGCGCGCGGCCGGGCCGCGCGCACACTCGTACCGCGTTCCCGCCACGCGGAGTTCGCCCCCGCGGCGGACCGGCCCGAGCCGGTGGCCGTGATCGAGCGGCAGTCGGCGAGCAGGCTCCCGGAGCTGGTGCCGATCCGGTACGGGCGGATGCTCGAATCCCCGTTCCGCTTCTTCCGCGGGGCCGCCGCCATCATGGCCCAAGACCTGGCCGCCGCCCCGTCCACCGGCCTGCGGGCCCAGCTGTGCGGGGACGCGCACCTGCTCAACTTCCGGCTGCTCGCCTCCCCGGAGCGGCATCTGGTCTTCGACGTCAACGACTTCGACGAGACGCTGCCCGGCCCCTGGGAGTGGGACGTCAAGCGGCTGTCGGCCAGCCTCGTCATCGCCGGCCGCGCCAACGGCTTCGACGGGCCGGAACGGGCGCACGTGGTCCGGGAGACGGTCCGCTCGTACCGGGAGGCGATGGACGGCTTCGCCGGGATGCGCAACCTCGACGTGTGGTACACGCGGATCGACGCGGACGAGCTGTACGGCGCGCTGGGCGAGGAGTTGGACAAGCGGGCCCAGCGACGGGTCTCCCGTGCCCTCGTCAAGGCCCGCACCCGCGACCACCTCCAGGCCCTGGAGCGGCTCGCCCACGTCGTCGGGGACGAACTGCGGATCGCCCCCGACCCGCCCCTCGTCACGCCGCTCGGCGACCTCCTCCCGGGTGTCGAACGCGAGCGCCTGGAGCTCCAGCTGCGGGAGCTGGTCGACCGCTACGCCCGGACCCTGCAGGCCGACCGGCGCGCGCTCCTGGCGCAGTACCGCGTGGTCGACATGGCCCGCAAGGTGGTCGGTGTGGGCAGTGTGGGAACCCGCTGCTGGATATTGCTGCTGCTCGGCCGGGACGACGCGGACCCCCTCTTCCTCCAGGCCAAGGAGGCGCAGGAGTCGGTGCTCGCGCCGTTCGCGGGCCCGGCCCCGTCGGCGAACCAAGGGGAGCGCGTCGTCTCCGGACAGCGGCTGATGCAGACGACCAGCGACATGTTCCTGGGCTGGGAGCGGGTAGAGGGACTGGACGGACGGCGGCGCGACTTCTACCTGCGCCAGCTGCGCGACTGGAAGGCCATTCCGCGCACCGACACGATGACGCCCGGCGTCATGCTCCTGTTCGGCCGGCTGTGCGGCGCGACACTGGCCCGCGCGCACGCCCGCTCCGGCGACCGGATCGCCATCGCCGCCTACCTGGGCCGCTCCGACGCCTTCGACCGCGCGCTGGCGCAGTTCGCCGAGAGTTACGCCGACCAGAACGAGCGCGACCACCGGGCACTGGAGGAAGCGGCGCGCGCCGGCCGCGTGACGGCGAAGTCGGCGTGACGGTACGTCGGGGACGGCGTGACGGTACGTACGGACGTCCGGGTCAGCTTGACGGTACGTCCGGGAGGCCCAGCAAGCGCCGTACGGAACCGGTGTGGGCGAGCACCTGGCCCACGGCGATGCCGATCACGACGGTGGCGAAGAAGAGGATCAGCCAGGACAGCAGCGTGAAGACGGAGCCGAGCGGCCCGTACCGCTCGACGCTGCGGGACAGCGCGCGCGGCAGCCAGAGCCCGGAGAGCAGGGAGAACGCCACCACGCCCACCCCCGTCAGCAGCGCCCCCGGCAGCAGCGGCAGCCAGGGCAGACGCCCGGCGAGCAGCAGGTGCTGGGTCCACCACCACATCCCGACGGCACCGGCCACCTGGAGAGGCACCCCCAGGGTGGGGCCGGCGCCGAACGCCCGGTGCAGCAGCCCCTGATACAGGAGCGCCACGATCCAGACCACGAGCCACAGG
Organism: Streptomyces sp. NPDC059788; assembly: GCF_042732265.1. Taxonomy (NCBI): domain Bacteria; kingdom Bacillati; phylum Actinomycetota; class Actinomycetes; order Kitasatosporales; family Streptomycetaceae; genus Streptomyces; species Streptomyces sp. NPDC059788. The sequence continues at coordinate 12,272 of NZ_JBHWHY010000037.1, forward strand.
GCCCAGCGCCACGCCACGATCCGCAGCCCGGAGTGCGGCAGGTGCCAGGAACGTTCGCACACCCGCTGGAGGACGCGGGTGAAAGCCGTGGCGGACACCAGGGCGACCAGCACGCCGACCGCTCCCCAGCTGTGCGGCGCCTGGTCCCGGCCGCCGTAGACCATGTCCACCTGGGCCAGGACGGGGCTGCCCGCGCCGAACAGGGAGCGCAGCGACCTCAGGAGTTCCTGCCGCACGGCGTACGGGCAGAAGGACGACACGGCGATGAGCATCGGCAGCGCGGCCAGGAACGCCTGCGCCGCCAGCCGGGTCGCGAGATCCAGGATGTTGACGCTCACCAGCTGCCGCACGACACGCCCCGCCAGCGGCCGGGCGGGACCGGTGATCGCCATGATGCTGCCCTCTCGCGGCAGGGGAAACCGGCCCGGCCAGCCTCACAGCCGCCCGTCGGCCGTGTGTCGCCCGCCGGGGGTGAGGAAGGGCGCCGTCCGACCGCCGGACTCTCTGTACCTACTGGTATGTATGCTTACTGCCGCAAGGACGCGGGACCGAAACCACCGGAAGGAGAACCACCATGCCCTTCGTCCGTATCGACGCCTCACGGGCCGACGGCGCGCGGCTCGACGCCCTCGGCCGCGCCGTCCACGAGGCCCTCAGGGAAACCCTCGGCATTCCGCCGGACGACCGGTTCCAGGTGCTGACCGGCCACGGCGGCGGCAACAGCGAGCTGCGCCAGGACAGTTATCTCGGGCCGGACCGTGACGACGGCGTCGTCTACATCGCGATCACGATGCGCTCCGGCCGGACCGTCGCGCAGAAGCAGGCGCTCTACCGGCGGATCGCCGAACTCGCCCACGCGCACGCGGACACGGAGCCGCGGAACATCTTCGTCACCCTGACCGAGAACGGGTCGGCCGACTGGTCCTTCGGGCACGGCCGGGCGCAGTACGTCGACGCCCCCGGCCGCTGACCGCGGACTTCGGTACGCTCCTCAGCCGCGCCCGCCGTCCGCGCCCCCACCGTCCGCATCCCCGCCGTCCGCGTCTTCGTCGGGCACCCAGCGCAGCACGTCGCCGGAGGTAACGGTGTATCTATCGATTTCCGATGGACACCTATCGGAAATCAATGGATTACGTCAGGCTGCCGCAAGGGTCACGCCGCAGGATTCCGGGGGGACTTGGCGGCGTCGGGCGGCGCGTCGCTCACGCCGTCGTCGAAGACCACGGTCAGCGGGTGCCTCCCGTCCCTGCCCGTGGTGCGCAGCCCTTCGGCGATACGGGAGTAGAAGGCGCTCGCCAGGGCCCAGGTACCGTCCAGGTGGCGGTCGTCGCGGGTCTGGCGCAGGGCGATGAGCGCGCCGATGACGGAGCGGCCGGACAGCACGGCCCGCACCCGGCCGTCGCCCTCGTCCGCCAGCTCGCAGGCGGCGTGGAAGTGCTCGTTGTCGGCGGCGCAGACAACGAGGAACTGCCACGTCTCGCGGTGACAGACCAGGGCGACCGAGCCGGTCTGGGCCGCCTTCAGCAGCAACACGCCGTGGTCCACGTCTTCCTGTGTCTCACGGCGGATGCACGCGTGGGCCGGGTAGTCGGCGGGGGCGGACGCCGAGTCGCCATGGGGCTCGCCGTCGGCTTCGTCGTCGGCGTCCTGGTGGAAGCCGTCCTCGTCACCCTCATCGTCCTCGTCGCCGTCCCCGAGCGGCGGGAAGGGCGGCTCCTGCCCGGCATCGACCGGCACCGCGTCCGATCCCGCCCCCGCCTCCGCATCCGCCTCGGCGTCCGTCTCCGCCCATGCGGCGTCCTCGCCCTGGCGCTCGCCGTCGCCGTCGCCAGCACCGGGCGGGTCCCGGTGATCGGCAGGCTCCGTACGGAACGCCGGATGCCGCGCCAGGGCGTCCAGCGACTCCCGGAGGCCGGCGATCGACTGCCGTACGTCGGCGAGTTCCTGCCGCAGCTGCGACACCGCCCGGCCCGTCTCCGCGGCGGCAGCGGCGCCACGGTCGACGCGGTCCCGGGTCTCACGGCTGTCACCGCGCAGATCCGCCGCTTCCGTGGCGAGGCGCTCCAGCACTTCGCGCCGCGCGTCGTCCAGGCTCCGGCCCAGCCCCGCGATCTCCTCGCCGAGCGCCCTGCGGGCTTGGAGCAGAGCCGACATGAGATCCTTGTTGCGTCCCACCAGCACCCCCGTACAGCACGTGTTCAGACGGATCAGGCGGAGATGCTGCCCGGGTGGGCCACACGTTGAAGCGCGCCGGACGCGGCCGGTGGGCCGCCCTGCCGCAACCGGCCGAAAATGCACTGCCGCAGGGGCAACTCCGCGCCATCGCACCGTACTTACGGCCGACCGACGCACACACGGACGCGATCGGGACACGCGCGTGAACGCCGCCGGCGCTCGGCGGCAGCACACCGTCCCCGCGAACTTCCGGGACAGCCGGCCCCGGCCGGGAAGGGGATCCCGACGGGGCCGGCCGGACGGCGACGCTCAGGCGTCGTCGCGCAGAGCGATCCTCGAAAGTGCCGCCCACAGTGCCTTGACTGCGACAGCGACGGCGAACCGTGAGGCCAGCTCCTTGATCAACGACCTCTTCTCCTTCGCGGCCATCTTGCACCTTCCTCTACTCCAGGCTCGCAGCGGAGCGAACGTGCCTCCGCTGCCAGGGTGAGTAAGGGGGCTCACCCTGCCCGGCGGAGGGTTGCCGGGCCCCGCAACACCCCCTGTGTCGCGGGGCCCGGCTTCCCCTTATGCGCCTGGAGTAAATAGGTGCATGGCGCGATGTTAGCGGCGCGGGCGGATAACCACACGCGTGCGTACAGGAGTTGGCGTACCGGAGTCGGCCTATGTACGCGATCGGCGAACGGGGGCCCGAGGCGCTCCGGCCGGGCACGCGGCCGCGGCCGTCCTCGTCGCCGTCGTCACCCTTGGCACCCTTGGCGCCCTTGTGGCCTTCGCCGTCCCCGGCGCTCCCGTCGTCCTCAGCGGCCGAGGACCATCCACTGGGCGGGCAGGTCGATCCGTACCCCGTCCGCGCGGTTCTCGGTCATCACCAGGTCGATCTCGCCGCTCGCCAGCACCGGCAGACCGAGTTCGCGGAAGAACCCGGGAACGGCGTCGTCGTCCGCCTCGGCCGGCGTCAGACCGTGCTCGAAGATCCGCGCCAGCTTGGGGGGCGGGCCGTCCGGGCCCTGGGCCGCGTGGGCCAGGACAGCCTTGGCCCGGGACAGCAGTTCGACGACGAAGGCGCGCCCGCGGGTGCCGGTCAGGGTGGCGACCGCGGCGGCGACCGCGGGACGGGCCTCCGGCTCGCTCTGGTGGATCACCGCACGCATATAGACGTTCGCGTCACCGACGCGCTCGTGCAGGCGCCGGACGGCGTCCTGGTCGGTGAGGTTCAGCTGCTCGTACCGCGCGGTGCGGCCGGGGTCGGCGCGCCGTGCGTGGGCGACCGCGGCCTCGGCGAGGTCCACGCCGACGGCCTCGCGGAAGTGGCGGGCCAGATAGCGGGTCTGGGTGCCGGTGCCGCAGCCCAGGTCGATCACGGGCAGCGCGGCGTCGGCGTACGGCGCCAGCAACGGCAGGTGGCGGGCGGCGCTCAGCTCGGCGTCGCAGTCGAAGATGGCCGCGCCCGGAGCCTGCGGCGTCCGGCGCCAGTAGCTCTCCCACGACTCCCGGTACCGCTGCGACACGTCCATGCACCCTCCAGGCTCCGGCGATACGTCCCTGCCCTGGATGATCCCCGTCGGACGGGTGCGGCAAGCGGCGTGCTCAAACGTTAACTCCGGTGCTCGGCCCCTTCCCACCCGCGCGGACGCTCCGTCACCCGGACACCTTCCCCCCCCGCCGTCATCTTGTCCCCCGTCCTCACCTTCCGCCGGACCCCGGGCCGAGACCGTTGAGCCGCGCCATCAGCAGCGCCACGTCGTCCTTGCGGCCCCCCGCCGGATTGAGCGCCCGGATGATCGTGTCGCAGGCGTCGTCCATCGAGGCGGCCGGGTGGGCGGCGCTCTCGCACAGGGCCGCGAGCCCCTCTCCGATGTCCTGGCCGCGCACTTCCACCAGACCGTCGGTGCACATCACCAGGCGGTCGCCGGGCGCCACGTCGCGGGTGACCGTCTCGAACGGTACGCCGCCGACGCCGATCGGCACCCCGGTCGGCAGGTCGAACAGCTCGCTGCCGCCGTCCGCCGCCCGCACCAGGACCGGCGGGAGGTGCCCGGCGTTGGCCAGGTGCAGCCGGGACGCGTGCGGGTCGTAGACCGCGTACAGGCAGGTGGCCAGATACCGTTCGCCCAGGCGCCGCGCGAGGTCGTCGAGGTGGCGCAGCAGCTGGGCGGGCGGCAGGTCCAGGGCGGCGAGGGTCTGCACGGCCGTACGGAGCTGGCCCATCTTGACCGCCGAGTGCAGGCCGTGTCCCATCACGTCGCCCACCACCAGCGCCAGCCGGGAGCCGGGCAGGGCGATGGTGTCGAACCAGTCGCCGCCCACCCGGCCGAGGCGGGCGCCCGGCAGGTAGCGGGTGGCGACGTCGCAGCCGGGCGGGTGCGGGTCGACGCGCGGCAGCATCCGCTCCTGGAGGGTTTCGGCGATGTTCTCCTGGTAGGTGTACATGCGGGCGTTGTCCAGGACGAGCCCGGCGCGCGCGGCGAGTTCGGCTCCCGTGGTGCGGTCCATGCCGGTGAACCGTCGGCGGCCTTCGCGGCGCAGCAGCACCATGAAGCCGAGCACCACCTGGCGGGCCTTGAGCGGCACGATGAGGATGGACCGGCCGTTGATCAGGGGGCGCAGGTCCCGCTTCTCGAACTGGGCGGAGATCCTGTCGCCCAGCTCGTCGCCGATGTGCGGGATCAGCACCGGTTCGCCGGTGACCATGCACTGGAAGAACGGGGTGTGTTCGGGGAAGGCGAGGGCTTCGCCGACCGGGACGGTGTCGTCCCATCGGCCGGGTTCGTCGTCGTGCTCGACCCACACGCGGTGCCAGACGGTGGTGACGTCGGGCGGCCCGTCCGGGAAGGCGTCGCCGGCCAGGACCTGGGCGCGCAGGTGCGTACCGGCGAAGTCGGCGAAGCGGGGCACGGCCGCGCTGGTCACCTCGCGGATGGTGACTTCCAGGTCGAGCGAGGAACCGATCCGGCCCGAGACCTCGTCGAGGAATTCCAGGCGTTCGCGCACCGCCGCGTGTTCGAGGTCGAGGCCGGTTCCGCCCGGGGGGCCACCGGACGCCGCGCCGCCCGGCGAGGGCCGGTGTGCACGGCGCCGCGCGTACTTCGGTACGCCCCAGTCGGCGGTGATCGGGACGCGATCCTCGCGGCTGATCTCCAGGACGGGGTAGCCCCACTCCAGCATCTGCGCCACGATGCGCGCGCCGCGGGCCGGTCCCATGCGGGGCAGGATGTCGGGCAGCCGCCGCGCCAGCGCATCCGCGCCGGGCAGCGCGGTGTGCCGGGCGAAGCCGCACCCGATCCGGTCGCCGTCGCCGCCCGTGTCCGCGACGGTGGCGTCGGCGACCAGCACCAGCAGCCGGTCCGGCCCCGGACAGACCAGCGGATACGACCACCACAGCACGTCGGCGGGCGGCCTGCCCGGACGGGGCAGGCGGGCTCGTCCGGCTCTCGGGTAGGCCACGTCGTCGGCCTCCGGCGGGGAAACCGGGCCGGGCGGCGCGACCGGCACCCCGGGGGAGAACGGAGCTTCCAACTGCGGGGGTCTGGAGCCGAGGACGGGCAGCCGTGCCCGCAGCGGGCTGCCGACGGCCTCGTGGCGCGCCACGCCGAGCAGCCGTCCCGCCCCGCTGCTCCAGTGCGACACCAGGCCGTCGCCGTCGGCGATCACCACGCCCAACGGCAGTCGTCCACGTTCCGCGGCGGCGTCTTCGGACGCCACGCCCTCACCCATGTACGTCGAACTCCTCACCCTGGTAAGGGCGGTGGCCGGCGTGTCACCGTCCGCACGCCCTCTGCCGCACTTCGCCAAACGGTACGGCCCGGCCACATCCGGCGACGGGGTAACGCCACATCACGTCACTTCCGTCAGCCGCGTACCACCCGTCGGCCACCGTGGTACCGCCCCGTCGTGCAGTGGGCGTGCCGAGACGGCCGGGTGCGGTCCGGTTGCCGTGCGAGGGCGTCCGCGGGCGGGCTCGCGGTGCCATGATGGACGCAGGGAAGAAGGACCGCGATGCCGATCCAGCGTCAGCTCCCCACCGCCGTGCAGCACCCCGTCGTCGCCTTGGTGGCCTCCGCCGGAGGGATCGAGGCGCTCAGCCGTGTCCTGGCGCCGCTGCCGGCCGCCCTGCCCGCGACCGTGCTGGTCGCCCTGCACCAGGACCCGCGGCGGGTCAGCCTGCTGTCCGAGCTGCTGGACCGGCGTACGGCACTGGCCGTCGAGGAGGCCGCCGACGGCGGCACGCTGATGCCGGGGACGGTCCTCGTCACACCGCCGGGTCACCACATGCTCGTCGCGTCCCCGGACCGCCTCGCCCTGATCCCCTGCGGCGACTTCCCGCCGGCCCGCCCGTCGGCGGACCTGTTGCTGGCCACGCTCGCGGTGACCTGCGGGCGACGGGCCCTGGCGGTGGTACTGACCGGCACCGGCACCGACGGGCAGGCCGGCATCCGGGCGGTCGCCCACGAGAACGGCACCGTCTTCGCCCAGGACCGGGCGAGCAGCCCGCACTCCGCGATGCCGCTCGCCGCGACCGCGACCGGCCTGGTCGACGCCGTGCTGCCGCCATCCGCGCTGGCCGCCCGCATCCGGGACCACGTGTCCGGTCTCCGCCCCCGGCCCACCGGAACGGGATGACAGCCGGGCCGACGCGCAGGGTGGGTGCGGGACACCCGGGCACGGCCCGCCCTGGCGGGGCCGGACGCGGTGGCGCAGCCTCATGAGGTCAGCAACCCTAGCCACTGGAAGGCACCGCATGACCCCGAACACCCCCACCCGTACGGCCGTTGACCCGGCTGCGGGTTCCCTCCCGGACCAGCACGGCCACCGGAACGCGGATGCCCCCTCCTCCAAGGTCGTCCTCATAACCGGCGCCAGCAGCGGCATCGGCGAGGCCGCCGCGCACCGGCTGGCCGCCGACGGGCACCGCGTGTTCCTCGGCGCCCGCCGCACCGGCCGGCTGGCGGAGCTGACCGGCCGGCTCACCGCCGACGACCGTACGGCGGCGTACCGGCGGCTGGACGTCACCGACGCCGCCGACGTGCGCTCCTTCGTCGACGCCGCGCGCGCCGCGTACGGACGGGTCGACGTCCTCGTCAACAACGCCGGTGTGATGCCCCTGTCGCCCCTGGAGGCGCTGCGGACCGAGGAGTGGAACCGGATGCTCGACGTGAACGTCCGCGGCGTGCTCCACGGGATCGCCGCCGCGCTGCCCGTGATGCGCGCCCAAGGGGGCGGACACTTCGTCAACATCGCCTCGGTCGGCGCCTACGAGGTCTCGCCCACCGCCGCGGTCTACTGCGCCACGAAGTTCGCGGTGCGCGCCCTGTCCGAGGGGCTGCGCCAGGAGTCCGGGGGCGACATCCGCGTCACCGTCGTCTCCCCCGGCGTCACCGAGTCCGAACTCGCCGACGGCATCGGCGATCCGCTGGCCCGGCAGGCGATGCGGGCCTACCGCTCCGTGGCGCTCCCGGCCGGGGCGGTCGCCGACGCCATCGCCTTCGCGGTCGCCCAGCCGGCCGACGTGGACGTCAACGAACTCGTCGTACGGCCGTCCGCGAGCGCGCAGTAGTCCCCGTACGACGGGGGCCGCCGGGCCCGTCCGGCCTCAGGTCAGCGAGCGGAGCCACCCGGTCAGGATGCGGTTCACCTCGTCGGGCCGCTCCTGCTGGACCCAGTGTCCGCAGTCCTTCAGCAGATGGGTGGCGGACAGGCCGGGGAGGGTGGTGGGGAAGGCCTCGATGGCGTCGGCCATCCATGTGGTGGACGAGTCGCGGTCGCCGCCGATGAAGAGGGAGGGCTGGGTGATCGGCGCACCGTCCCAGGCGGCGAGGTCTTCCCAGTCCCGGTCGGCGTTGCGGTAGCGGTTGAGGCCGCCGGTGAAGCCCGTACGCTCGAACTCCTCGGCCGCCACGTCGAGTTCGGCTTCGGAGAGCCAGGACGGGCGGACACCGCGCACGAACCGGTCGGACATCTTCTTGCCCGGCGGGACGAAGAAGCAGCTGGGGCTTCCTTCGGGGGCCATGGTGTCGGCGGACAGGCTGGCGTAGAAACCGGCCAGCCAGCCGCGGACGTCGGGCTCGATCTCCGCTTCCGCCCGGCCGGGCCGCTGGAAGTAGCTTACGTAGAACTCCTCGTCGCCGCCGATCATCCCGAAGGCGTCCGTGGGCCGGAAGCCGTTGCGGGGTGCGTAGGGCACGCCGAGCAGTCCCACGGCGGTGAACACGTCGGGCCGGAGCAGCGCGGTGTCGGCGGCGATGGTGGCGCCCCAGTCGTGGCCGACGACGGTCGCGGTCCGCTCCCCCAGGGCGTGGACGACCGCGACGTTGTCGGCGACGTGGGCCGTCATCCGGTACGCCGCCACGTCAGCCGGCTTCGAGGAGCGTCCATAGCCGCGGACGTCGACGGCGACCGCGCGAAAGCCCGCGGCGGCCAGGGCCGGGAGCTGGTGGCGCCAGGAGTGCCAGGTCTCGGGGAAGCCGTGGAGGAGCAGCACCAGCGGGCCGGTGCCCTGTTCGACCAGGTGGATACGGCCGCCGGGGACTTCCACCAGGCGGTGTTCGGCGTGGTGCGCGGGTCCGGTTTGGGTTCCGGTTCCGGCGTCGTTTCCGGTCCTGTTTCCGGTCGGGGTGGCTGCATCGGTGTGCTGGTGCATCGCGCTCTCCTCGTGCCGTGTGCCGCCGTTCGTACGGCGTCGCCGTGAGCATCCGGTACGTCCGGCGCCCGGCCCAAGGGTCTTTGCCGGTTCGGCAAATCGCGCGGGGAACCGTGCGGTCCGGGGCGCCGCACGCGATGTGCGGCGCCCCGGGCCGTACGGGCAACGGGGCTCGGCGTGTGGTCAGCGGCTGCCGGAGCCGACCGTCCCGGCTCCTGCTTCCGCTTCCGATTCCGCTTCCGCTTCCGTCAGGGACCGCAGTGACTTCGGCAGCGCCTGTGCGTGCACCACTCCCATGCGCTGGGTGGCCCTGGTGAGCGCGACGTACAGATCGCTGGTGCCGAATCCGGCCGGTTCGGCCACGATCACGGTGTCGAACTCCAGCCCCTTGGCCTGGCGCGGGCCGAGCAGGACGACCGGGCAGGTCAGGTCGGGGGCCGCGCCGGTGGACACGTCCGGCAGGGCGGCGGACAGCGCCGCGGACAGCGCCGGGTGGTGGGAGCGCGGCGCGATGACCGCGATCCGGCCCTCCCCCGCGCCGTCGGCCGCCGCCCGTACGACCGCGTCGGCGACCGCGCGCGGCAGGTCGTCGGCGGCGGTGCCGAGGGCCCAAGGGCGCACGCCGGTGGAGCGGATCGAGCGCGGCGGTTCGAAGGCGGCGTCCGTGGCGAGCGGTACCGCCGCGGCGACGTCCATGATCTCGCTCGGTGTGCGGTAGTTGACGCCCAGCCGGACCAGTTCCCAGCGGTCGTCCACGTACGGCGCGAGGATCGCCTCCCATGTGCCGCAGCCGCCCGGCTCGGCGGTCTGCGCCGGGTCGCCGACCAGCGTCATGGAGCGGGTCGGGCAGCGGCGCATCAGCAGCCGCCACATCATCGCGGACAGCTCCTGCGCCTCGTCCACGATGATGTGGCCGAAGGCCCAGGTGCGGTCGGCCGCCGCCCGCTCGGCCGCGCTGCGGTGGTCGGCCTCCTCGTGCCGGTCCGCGAGCCGGTCCGCGTCGATCAGGTCGTGCGCGGCCAGCACCTCGGAGTCCTCGTCGTCCTTGTCCTCGAACTCCTGCGTGCGGGAGCCGTAGGAGAGGTCGAGCACGCCCTGGGCGTACTTGATCCGCTCCTGACGCTCCGCCTCCTCGGCCGCGCGGGCCGCGGAGTCGTCCTCACCGAGGAGTTCGGCGGCCTCGTCCAGCAGGGGGACGTCCTCGGGCGTCCAGTCGTCGCCCTGCGGCCAGGGGCCGTGGTGGCCGGGCGTCCGGCGGATGGCGTCCGCGTCGGCGTCCGGGAGGTGCACGGGGTCGGCGAGGAAGTCGGCGACCAGCTGCTGCGGGGTGAGCGAGGGCCACAGCTCCTGGATGGCGGCGTGTACGTCGGGGCTGGCCGCCACCCCCTTGCCGAGCTGGGCGATGTCGTCCGGGCCGAGGAGGTTCGGCCCGCCGTACGGGTCGGCGCCGATGCGGTCGGCGAGCTGCGCGGTGAGCGCGTCGATGACGTGGAACGCGAAGTACGGGCGGGCGAGGTTGTGCGGCAGCCGGGTGGTGCGCGCGTGCGCGCGGGCGGTGGCGGCGATGTCGGCGTCGAGCAGCAGTTCGCCGTCCTCGTGGTCGATGACGAGGGCGGGGTCGGGCAGGGCCTGCCGGTCGTGTACGTACCGGGCCAGCGCGTCCGCCATCGCCGCGCCGCCCTTGACCTCGGCGGCGCGCACGGTGTCGGTGCCGGTCGCGGTGACGCCGGGGAACAGCTCGGCGGGCGTGGCGAGCAGGACGCCCGTCTCGCCGAGCGCGGGCAGCACCTCCTCGATGTAGCCGAGGAAGGCCGGGTTGGGGCCGACGATCAGCACGGCGCGGCGGGCGAGCTGCTCGCGGTGCGCGTACAGCAGGTACGCGGCACGGTGCAGGGCGACGGCGGTCTTGCCGGTGCCCGGCCCGCCCTCCACGACCAGGACGCCGCGGTGCGGTGCGCGGATGATGCGGTCCTGTTCCGCCTGGATGGTCTGCACGATGTCGTGCATCCGGCCGGTGCGGGCGGCGTCGAGGGCCGCCAGGAGGACGGCGTCCGCGTCGCTGCCCTCGTGGCCGGTGCGTTCCGTGTCGCCGAGGTCCAGGATCTCGTCGTGCAGGGCGGTGACCCGCCGTCCCTGGGTGGTGATGTGGCGCCGGCGGCGCAGGCCCATGGGGGTGTGGCCGGTGGCGAGGTAGAACGGGCGGGCGACGTCGGCCCGCCAGTCGATGACCATCGGCGTACGGTCGGCGTCGTCGCGGCGGATGCCGATGCGGCCGATGTGGCGGTCGGCGCCGTCCCGGAACGCGAGCCGGCCGAAGCACAGGCCGTTCTCCCCGGCGTCGAGGGCGGCCAGCAGCCCGGACTGCTCGGCCACGGTCACGTCGCGTTCCAGCCGTGCCTGGAAGTTGTTCCCCTCCAGCGGCAGCGCCCGCTGTACGGCGGACTCGGCTCCGGTCCGCAGTTCGGCGAGGCGCTCGTAGAGCAGATCGGTGAATTCCTGCTCCTGCCGCAATTCCTCGTTTGACAATTCGACCCCGCTCCGATATCGTGTCCTGTAGTGGTGGACCGTGTATTGAACATTCTCAAGGCATGGAAACGCCCAATATACGCAGAGAAAGACCCCGGCCGTCAATACGGACCGGGGATTTTTGTTGTGCGCGAGGCGCCCGGCACGCCCTCTTTCGCCCGGCCGGCAATTCCTCTCCTTCCACTGCCGCCCCGACGGCGCGCACTTGTGACCCGCTCGCACAGTCCCGGCCCCGAACCACGTTGCAGAGAACTGTCTGCAGAGAAGTCTATGCAGAGACTCCTCTGCAACCCTACGCTGCTGCCATGCCCGACCAGCCCGAGCACACCACCGAGCCCCCCGCCCACCACCGCGCCGCACGCCCCGCCCGCCGCATGGACGCCCGCAGCCTGCGCGGGCTGGCCCACCCGCTGCGGATGGGCATCTTCGAACTGCTCACCCTCGACGGCCCGGCGACCGCCACCCGGCTCGCCGAACGCCTCGGGGAGAACACCGGCACCGTCAGCTGGCACCTGCGCCACCTCGCCGAACACGGCTTCATCGAGGAGGAGACCGGGCGCGGCACCCGACGCGAGCGCTGGTGGAAACGGGTCGGCGTCACCAATGACCTGAACACCGCCGATTTCCGCGACGACCCCGACTCCCGGGGCGCCCTCTTCGTCTATCTCCACGAACTCGTGCGGCAGTACTTCAACCGGGTCACCGACTACGTCAACGAGGACTGGGACGACACCTGGCGGCAGGCCGGCACCGTCGCGGACTGGCACGACCTGCGGATGACACCCGAGCAGCTCAAGGCGCTCAACGCGGAGCTCTTCGAGGTGATCGCCCGCCACGCACCCGCCCCGGACGCCGTCCCCGCGCCGGACGCGCTCCCCGTCGTCGTACAGCTCCAGTCCTTCCCGCGCGAAGAGCGGGGCGGCACATGAGCCGGGACGCGGAGCGGCCCGTGAGTCTGCTGCGGCGCCATCGTGACTTCCGGCTGCTGTGGTGCGGCGAGACCGCCGGCAAGTTCGGCGCCTCGGTGACCGGCGTGGCGATGCCGCTGATCGCCGTGGACACCCTGCACGCGGGGCCGTTCGAGGTGGGGCTGCTGAGCGCCGCCGCCTGGCTGCCGTGGCTGGTCATCGGTCTGCCGGCGGGCGCCTGGGTGGACCGGGTGCGGCGCCGGCCGGTCATGCTGGCCGCCGCAGCGGTCTCCGGTGCGCTGTTCGCCGGTGTGCCGGTGGCCGCGTGGTGCGGCCTGCTCAGTACGGCGCTGCTGCTGACCGTCGCCCTGCTGACGGGGGTCGCGGCGGTGTTCTTCCAGACCGCCTACACCGCCTATCTGCCGAGCATCGTTGCCCCCGACGACCAGGCCGAGGGCAACGCCAAGCTGCACGGCAGCGCGTCCGCCGCGCAGGTCGCCGGGCTCGGTTCCGGCGGGCTGATCGCGCAGGCGGCGGGGGCGGTGAACGCCATGTTCGCCCAGGCCGCGACCTTCCTCGCCGCACTGTCGTGCCTGGCGGGCATCCGGCATCGCGAGCCCCCCGTCCGCCGCGTGGAGCGGCGCCCCGGGGCACTCGCCGGCGAGGTCGGCGAGGGGCTGCGGCTGATCGCCGGGGACCCCTGGCTCCGTACGCTGACGCTGTTCGGCGCCGCCTCCAACCTGGCCCTGATGGGGTACCAGGCGGTCCGGGTGGTCTTCCTCGTCCAGAGCGTCGGTCTGTCCCCCGCGGTCGTCGGCGGACTGGCCGCGGCGACCGGCGCCGGGGGTGTGGCCGGTGCCTTTCTCGCCCGCCGGGCCGCCGCGCGGGTGGGAACGGCCCGCGCGACGCTGCTGTTCGAGTTCGGCCTCGCCCTGTTCGCCCTGCTCATCCCGCTGACCACGGACGGCGCCGGAACCGTGTTCTTCATCGCCGGCGGCTGCTGCGTCTCCGCGGGCGTGGTGGCCGGAAACGTGATCAAGGCGGGCTTCCAGCAGCGCTACTGCCCGCCGCACCTCCTCGGCCGTGTCACCGCCGGTTCGACCTTCGTCAGCTACGGCACGATCCCGGTCGGCTCGCTGCTCGGCGGCACGCTCGGTTCCGCGCTCGGTCTGCGCGCGGCCATGTGGATCACCACGGCGGGTATTCCGCTGGCCGCCGTGTTCCTGTTCTGTTCGCCGCTGCGGCGGGCCCGTGACCTGCCGACTTCCCGGCAGGAGCCGCAGGGTGACGGGCTGTCGGCCGAGGGCGGAGGGGAGCCGGCGACGCCCCGGTCGTGACGGACCCGGGGGCACGTCGGGCACGCGTCCGGCGCGGGGTGCGCGGCCGCCCCGTACCCGTCCGCGCCCGTACCGAGTTGGTCCAGACCTATTGACGGTCCCGGCGGGCCACCCTACGGTTCGGGCAACGCGACGCCCGGATTCTCAGCCACCCCCCGCGCACCACCAGCACCACGCGTCGCGCGCTCCCATGCTCCACCGGTCCCCCTCCCCAGTCACCGCCGGCCACGGCCGGAAAGGAGCACATCATGTTCGGTCGGGCATCCCGCCTGCTCGGAATCGGCCTGGCGACGGCCTGTGCCGTCTCGCTGCTGACCGCCGCGGCGCCCAGCGCGGCACCACAGGACACCACCTGCGCGGTCAAGTCCAAGCCCGCGGGCAAGGTGCTCCAGGGCTACTGGGAGAACTGGGACGGCGCGGCCAACGGCGTCCACCCGCCGTTCGGCTGGACCAAGATCACCGACTCCCGTATCCGCGAGCACGGCTACAACGTGCTCAACGCCGCCTTCCCCGTCATCCGCTCGGACGGCACGGTCCTGTGGGAGGACGGCATGGACGCGACGGTGAAGGTCGCGACGCCGGCCGAGATGTGCGAGGCCAAGGCGGCGGGCCAGACGATCCTGATGTCCATCGGCGGCGCCGCCGCGGGCATCGACCTCAGCTCCAGCAAGGTCGCCGACCGGTTCGTCGAGACCGTCGTGCCGATCCTGAAGAAGTACAACTTCGACGGCATCGACATCGACATCGAGACCGGCCTCACCGGCAGCGGCAACATCAACACGCTGTCGGCCTCGCAGTCCAACCTGATCCGCATCATCGACGGCGTACTCGCCCAGATGCCGTCGAACTTCGGCCTGACGATGGCGCCGGAGACCGCGTACGTCACCGGGGGCAGCGTGACGTACGGGTCGATCTGGGGCGCCTATCTGCCCATCGTGAAGAAGTACGCGGACAACGGCCGCCTCTGGTGGCTGAACATGCAGTACTACAACGGCAGCATGTACGGCTGCTCCGGCGACGCGTACTCCGCCGGCACCGTCCAGGGCTTCACCAAGCAGACGGACTGCCTGGACAAGGGGCTGGTCATCCAGGGCACGACCATCAAGGTCCCCTACGACAAGCAGGTCCCGGGTCTGCCGGCGCAGCCGGGCGCGGGCGGCGGCTACATGTCGCCGGGCCTGGTGGGCCAGGCCTGGAACACCTACCGCGGCGGGCTGAAGGGCCTGATGACGTGGTCGCTGAACTGGGACGGCTCGAAGGCGTGGTCGTTCGGCAACAACGTCAAGGCGCTGCAGGGGCGCTGAGTCCGGCGGTCGAGCGGGTCCGGCCACCCGGCCGGACCCGCTCGCGCGCGGGCTCAGCCCTCGCCCTCCTGGGAAGGGTGCAGGCCCAGCATCTCCAGGAGCATCTTCAGCTCGTCGGCGTCGCGGGCCTGGCCGGCCAGGGTCAGCCGGGCCTGGCGCCGTACGGTGTCCGCCTCGTCGTCCGCGGGGACGGCCGGGTCGGTCTGGTTCTCGCTGCGCTGGTCTTCCTTAATCATCACCGCCATTGTCCCATCTGCCCCGCGCCCGTCGGCGCCCCGGGGCCCGGACCGGCGACGGGCCGGGCGGACCGGTCCCCCGCGGGGAATTCCTGAAAGCGTCTTCAGGAAATTCGGATTCCGCTGCCACAGCTTCCTCCGGGGCGCACCGGCCGCCGGGAATTCTGAAGATGCTTTCAGCTTCCGGAAAGCGCCGGGAAGTTTTTGACCGCGCCGCACATTACGTGCCATCATCTTTTTTGCTGCCGGTCGGCCGAGGCCGCCGCAGTCCTGTTCCGAAGAATTCGAGGAGGTGGTCGTTGTGCTGTACGGCGATCCTCCCAGTCCCGCCCGCCGCCGTTCCCGCTGACCGGGCCCAACGGCCCGCGGCATCTGTCTGCCGGGCTGGGCACCCGCGTGGCGACCTCCTCGCCACCGCGCCGGCCTGCCCGCACGAATTCTCTCGGGTACTTCCATGTCGAAACTCCGCCAATTCCCGTCCGGCGGCGCGATTCGCGCTGCCCGAATGCGCCCCGTGGACCTCCTCATTCTCTGCGGTGTCGTCGCGCTCTTCTATCTGGTGGCCCGCGTAGGGGCCTCGACCGACCAGCCTTTCCATCCCGAAAATCCCCCCACCGTCTCCACCGATCCCGAACGGCTGCCGTACTACGCGGCGCGTTCCGTTCTGCGGATGTTCGCCGGGCTGGTGCCCGCGGTGCTGTTCACCTTCGTGTTCGGCACGTGGGCCGCCCGGTCCCGGCGGGCGGCCAAGGTGATCGTCCCGGCGGTCGACATCCTGCAGTCCGTACCGGTCCTGACCTTCCTCGGCATCACCGTCACCGGCTTCGTCGCCCTGTTCCCGCACTCCACGCTGGGCCTGGAGTGCGCCTCGGTCTTCGCCGTCTTCACCGCGCTGGTGTGGAACATGGCGCTGGCCTTCTACCAGTCCCTGACCACCCAGCCCAGGGAGCTGGACGAGGCGGCCCGGCTGATGGGGCTGACCCGCTGGCAGCGGTTCTGGAAGCTGGACGTGCCCAGCGGCATGATCGCCCAGGTCTGGAACGGCATGATCAGTTTCGGTGCCGCCTGGTTCGCGCTCAGCGCGTCCGAGACGATCAGCGTCAACAACCGGGACAACGCCCTGCCCGGCATGGGCTCGTACGTCGCCCAGGCGCTGGACAACGGGGAGGGCGCCCGGGTCGCCCTGGCCGTCGTCGTCATGATCGTGACGGTGGTGTCGGTCAACTTCTTCTTCTGGCGGCCGCTGACGGCGTGGGCCGAGCGGTTCCGTACCGAGGAGTGCGAGATCGCCGAGCAGCCGCGCAGCTGGTTCCTGCAGCTGCTGCGCCGCTCCACGCTGCCCGGTCACCTGGCGCGGGCCCTGCGCCCGGCCGGTGAGCGGATCGACCGCGCCATGCGGGTGCTGGGCACCGGCGGCGGGCGGCTGCACCACGACGCCGTCCGTCGCAGGCGGGCCGATGTCGCGTTCTCCGTGCTGTACGCGGCGGCCGTCGCGGCGATCGTCTGGAAGGCGTTCTCCTACGTCCTGGCCCATGTGCCGCTGCCCGAGATCGGCCACGACGCCCTGCTCGCGCTGATCACCTACGGCCGGGTGCTGCTGCTGGTCGCCTTCTCCACCGTGGTGTGGGTGCCCATCGGCGCGTGGATCGGGATGAACCCGAAGGTCAACCGGTTCGCCCAGCCGGTCGTACAGGTGCTGGCCTCCTTCCCGACCAACTTCGTCTTCCCCCTCGCGGTCATCGTGCTGGGCGCCTCCGGCATCTCCCTGAACTGGGGATGCATCGCGCTGATGGCCCTGGGCGCCCAGTGGTACGTGCTGTTCAACGTCATCGCGGGTGCCGAGGCCATCCCCGGCGACCTGCGCGAGGCCGCCGCCGACCTGGGTCTGCGCGGCACCCTGCGCTGGCGCAAGCTGATCCTGCCGGCCGTCTTCCCCTCGTACGTCACCGGAGCGCTGACCGCGTCGGGCGGCGCCTGGAACGCCTCGATCCAGGCGGAGATCGTCAGTTACGGCACGACCACGCTCACCGCGCTCGGCATCGGCGCGTACATCCAGCAGGCGACCGCCGACGGCGACTTCGCCCGCAACTTCCTCGGCGCCGTCCTGATGAGCGTCTACGTCGTCGTCATCAACCGGCTGTTCTGGCGGCGGCTGTACCGCTTCGCGATGAAGCGCTGCGCCCTGTAGCGGGCAGGCCCCGGCCGCCCTCGCGCCCGTAGCCCGCGGGCGCCGCAACCACCCACGTCGTCCCGGCCCGCGGGGTCCGGTGTTCCGAGCCCGGAACGCCCGGCCCCGGGCCGCCGAAATCCCGGAGCACCACCATGAACACCTCCGTCATCAGCGTCCGCAACCTCCGCAAGGACTTCCCCGGCCCCTCCGGCGGCGTCCTGCCCGTCCTCGACGACATCACCTTCGACCTCTACGAAGGCGAGGTCATCGCGCTGCTGGGCAAGTCCGGCTCGGGCAAGTCCACCCTGCTGCGCCACATCGCCGGCCTGCTGGCACCCTCCGGCGGCACCGTCCACTACCGCGGGAAGCCGGTCGACGGCCCCAACCCCGGTTCCGCGATGCTGTTCCAGTCCTTCGCCCTGATGCCGTGGCTGACGGTGCAGCAGAACGTCGAACTCGGCCTCCAGGCCCGGGGCGTACGCGCCGCCGAGCGGCGGGGCCGGGCCCTGCGCGCCATCGACATGGTCGGTCTGGACGGCTTCGAGAACGCCTACCCCAAGGAGCTGTCCGGCGGGATGCGGCAGCGGGTGGGCTTCGCCCGCGCCCTCGTCGTCGAGCCGGACGTGCTGCTGATGGACGAGCCGTTCTCCGCCCTGGACGTCCTGACGGCGCAGACCCTCCGCAACGAGCTGCTGGAACTCCTCGCCCACCCCGACTCCCCCACCCGCACCGTCCTGCTGGTCACCCACTCCATCGAGGAGGCCGTCCAGCTCGCCGACCGGATTCTGGTGCTCGACACCGACCCGGGCCGTCTCAAGGCCGAGCTGCGGGTCGCTCTGCCGCAGCCCCGCAACCGCCACGACCACGGCTTCGAGTCCCTGGTCGAGGACGTCTACGAGGCGCTGACCGGCCGGCGCACCACGTCCGCGCCCGGCCTCGTCGAGCGGGACCCGCTGCGGGCCGCCGGGCCGCTGCCGAACGCCGATGTGGAGTCCCTGACCGGCCTGCTGGAGGTCCTGGACACCCGCGGCGGGGCCGTCGACCTGGCGGCGCTGGCCGACGCGCTGTCCTACGCGGTCGACGACCTGATGCCGCTGGTCGAGGCGGCACAGCTGCTCGGCTACGCGAAGGTCACCGCGAACCGGCTGAACCTGACGGTCACCGGCCGCGGCTTCGCGCGCGCCGACATCCTCCCCCGCAAGCACCTCTTCGCCGCGGCGGCGCTCGCCAACGTCCCGCTCATCGCCACCATCCGCACGCTGCTGCTGGCCTCCGGCAGCGGCCGGCTCCGCGAGCCGTACCTGATCGGCCGGCTCTGCGGCGGCATCCCGGAGCACGCGGCACACCGGCAGCTGGCGACCGCGGTCACCTGGGGCCGCTACGCCGAACTGTACGAGTACGACGCCGACGACCGCGTCCTGCTGCTCCCCGCCGAACACCGCCCCACGAACGCCGCCTAGAGCCGCGGCCCGGCCCCGCCCGGCGGGGGCTGCCGCCGGTGCACACCCAGCAGACCGTCCCCGAGGAGGATCACCGTGAACCAGCGCAAGACCTCAATAGGCCCGCGCGAAACCGCACCGGCCCCGCACGGCACCGTACCGACGACGCGAAGGTCCGCGTCAGGCCCGCCCGTACCTCCCGCGCACGCGGCGGAGGGCATCCGCGCCCTGCTCCTCGTGGCCGTCCTCCCGGCCCTGTTGCTGACCGCCGTCGCCCTGTCCCCGCCGGCCGCCACCCAGCTGATCGGCGCGGGACTGCTGGGGGCCGGCTGCACCGCGGTCGGGTTCGCCGTCGCGGGCTGGCGCTGCGTCTCGCGCCGTACGGACGGAAGGCATTGGTGAACCAGCGACGCGGCACGGGCGGCCTTCGTGTCGCCGTGCCGTCCCTTCTCCTCGCCGCCCTGCTCGCCTTCCCCGGAATGCTGCCCAACAGACCGGGGCATCTGGGCAGTCTGGCCGAGACCGCGCTGCCCTGGTTCGGCGCCGTGATCCCGGTCCTGCTCGGGTGGGCGGCGATGCGCCGCTCCGTGACGGGGGTGGTCGCCGCGCTGGTGCCCGCGGTGGTCTGGGCCGGTACGTTCCTGCCGGGCTACCTCCCCGGAGGGGGCGGTGCGCGGGCCGACTTCCACGTCCTGACCTTCAACGTCGGCGGCGACCGCACATCCCCCGCCGACGTCGCCCGGCAGGTGACCGGCACGGGCGCCGAGGTGGTGGCGCTGGAGAAGGTCCCCGCCGCCGCCATGCCCGCGTACGAACGGGCGCTCGGCGCGGCGTACCCCCACCGCGCGACGGCGAACACCCTCGGCCTGTGGTCCCGTTATCCGGTGGGCGAGGTGACCAACCTGAACCTGGGCGGCGCCTGGCCACACTCGATCCGGGCCCTCGTCCGCACGCCGGGCGGCGACACCGCCTTCTACGCCGTGCGCCTGCCGTCCGTACGGGTACGTGCCGACGAGGGCTTCACCATAGAGGCGCGGGACCGCAGCGCGGCCGAGCTGGCCCGCCGGGTGGGCGACGACCCGGCCGCGCGCGTCGTCCTGCTCGGCGACCTCAACGGCAGCCTGCGCGACCGCGGCCTGGCGCCGCTGACCCGGCAGCTGGCCTCCGCCCAGCGCGAGGCCGGGCGGGGGCCGGGCTTCTCCTGGCCCGCGGCGTTCCCGCTCGTGCGTATCGACCACGTCCTGGTACGCGGCCTGCGGGCCACCGGCTCGACCGTGCTGCCGGACCACCTCGGCAGCGACCACCGGCCGGTGCTGGCGGGCCTGCGCGGGGACGGTGGGGCGGGCACGGTGTGATGCCGCCGTGCCGGCGGGCCGCGTACCGGAACGGCCGATCGCCGGGTTTGTCCGGGCGGGCCGCCGGACACCCAGTGTGCGTACATCCAGCACGATCTCCAGGAGGTGTCCATGTCAGCGCAGGTCAGCGACGAGCTGTGGGACGAGTTCCACAGGGCCGTCAACATGTCCTCACGCGAGCTGCGGGAATGGCTGAGCGTCGAGGCCGCGGGCGAGGACAGCGAGGAAGTCCCCGACCGGGCCGGGCGGCCCCTCGGACGGCAGGTTCTGGAGACGCTGGGCAAGCGCCGCACCGACCTCACCGAGAGCGACACCGAGGCCATGACCCGCGTCGTCGAGATCGTCCGTGCCCAGCGGCCGGAGGGCACCGACCCCAAGGCGGGCGGCGCGGACTGGCGCCACGGCCTGATGGACATCGGCCACGACCCGCTGAAGGAGTGAGCACCCGGCCGTACGCGCCGCCGCCCGGAAGCGGCCGTCCCGCACCCGGGCCCGGCACCGTACCGGCCTCCCCGGCCGCCTCACCGCCGTAGGGCACGCGTGCGCAGGGCCAGCAGGGCCCCGAAGCGGAACCCGGGGTCGGCGAGCCGGCCGTCGAAGAGCGCGTCCAGCTGCCGCAGGCGTTTGCGTGCCGTCTGCGGGTGGATGCCGAGGGCCTGCGCGACCTCGGGTGCGGTGCGGCCCCACGACATGAGGAGCGCGTCGAGCGTCTCCGCCAGTCGGGCCGCCCGGCCCGGCGGCAGCCCGTCGAGCGCGCCGAGCACGCGGTCCCCCAGCAGGCGCCCGATGTGCGCGCCGCCGAGCAGGTGCACATCGGCCAGCCGGTCGCCGACGACCAGGAGGCCGCCGTCCGGCGCGCCCGTGTCCCGGTGGTGGTTCAGGGCCAGCCGTACGCAGACCAGGGACACCCAGGCGTCGTGCGGCGCGACGGCCGGCCCGAGCGCGGCGGTCCGGCCGCGGACCGCCGCCCGTATGTCCTCGATCCCGGCCGGGCCGCCGCTCCCCGGCTCCGGGAGGATCACCACGAGGTCCGCGCCGCGCGGCACCACCAGGGCGTCCGCGCCCGCTCCCGGCACGGTGCAGCGGCTGCCCGCCGCATCGCGTACGACGAGGCAGGCGACCTCCCGGGGCAGCGGCCAGCGGGCCCGCGCCGCGAGGGCTTCGAGCGGTTCGCGGGGCGTGCCGCGCGGCTGTTCCAGCAGCGCCTGCGTCAGGGCCCGCCGGCTGCGCTGCACCTCGCCCTCCGCGCGGGCCTGGGCGGCGACGAAGCCCCTGACCGCCTCGTTGGACAGGGCGTTGATGTGCGTCAGTACCGCTTCGTGCAGCGGCAGGACGATCTCGGTGGGCAGCGAGGCGGTGTGGGCGATCTCCGCATAGCGCCGGCTGCCGACCCGCGCGCCGACGCGGAACGCGGCCTGAAGCCCGTCCGTGGTGCGCCCGTTGAGGAACTCGACGCGCCCCAGGTGGCGGAAGTGCCGTACGTGGTGGTCCTGCGGGCTCTCCGGAGCCTCCGTCAGCTCCGCGAACTGCCGCATCGCCCGGCACACCGAGTCGACGAGGTCGCGCCCCATCGAGGAGTCGAGCGGGCGCCGGTAGGCGGGCACCTCCTGGCGGATGGCCTCGACCATGGCCGTCGCGATGCCGTCGATCCGAGGGCGGAGCAACGTGCCGAAGGACGAGGGAAGTTCGTGCCAGGGGCCGCGCGCGAACGTGTCACCCGGCGGATTGTGCATCGCGGGCCTCCTCCGGACCGTGGGCGACGGGACTCATGTCCCCGGGCCGGGATCGTGCCTCCTCCCGGCCCCGCCGGTCCAGCCTTGTGCGGGCCACGGGCGCCCCGTATGCGTTCCGCGCGCGGCCCGGCGCCGCTCCCCGGACCGCGCGCCCCGCTTGCCGGGGGCTCCGGGAGCTGACCCGGCGGTCCGCGGAAGTGTCACGCCCGTGACACCTTTCCTCTCGCCGCACCCGGCCCTCTGGCTTCACGGGCCGGAGGGAGCGAGCGTGGTCCCGACGTTACGCGCCGGTAGCTTCCCGGACACCACGCCGCGACACCGCGGTGCCGGGGCCCGGTCGGCGCCGTGACGTCCGCCCACGTGGCGTCCGTACCGGACCACGGCAAGACGAGAACAGCTGATGCGCAGCAACGGGACCATGCGCGCAAGATTCCGGCGACGACCGGTCGCGGCACTGACCGGACTGGCGGTGGCGGCCGGCCTGGGGCTGGCCGGAGCGACCGCGGCGCCGGCGGCGGCACGCCAGACGGCCGCAGCGCCGGCAGCCGCACCGGCCACCCCCGGCCTCTCGGCCGCTTCAGCCGCCTCGACCACTCCAACCCCCTCCACAACCACCGACCCCGTCGGCCCCCCACAGGGCAACTTCCTGTCCGCCTTCCTCTATTCGGTCACCAAGCCCACCGCCCTCCCCACCGGCGCCAACGACTGGTCGTGCAAGCCGGGCCGCGCGCACCCCCGCCCGATCGTCCTCGTCCACGGCACCTTCGAGAACCGGTACGCCAACTGGGCCGCCCTCTCCCCCAAGCTCAAGGACGCCGGCTACTGCGTCTTCGCCCTCAACTACGGAGGGACCAAGGGGCCCGTCCTGGCCACCGGCGACATCCCCACGTCGGCGGGAGAGCTCGCCGCGTTCGTCGACCGGGTGCGGGCGGCGACCGGAGCGGACAAGGTGGACATCGTCGGCCACTCGCAGGGCGGCATGATGCCGCGCCACTACATCAAGAACCTGGGCGGCGCGGCGAAGGTCGGCCGGCTCGTCGCCCTCGTCCCCTCCAACCACGGCACCTCGCTGATCGGCCTCGGTCTGCTGGCCCGGCTCGTCCCCGGCGCGGACGTCGTCCTCGGCGCGGCCTGCCCCGCCTGTGAGCAGCAGATCGTCGGCTCCCGCTTCCTGAAGGACCTCAACGCGGGCGGCGAAACCGATCCGGCCGTCGACTACACGGTGATCTCCACCTGGTACGACGAGGTCGTGACCCCGTACACCTCGGCGTTCCTGCCCGCGGCCCGCAACGTCACCAACGAGACCCTCCAGAGCCACTGCCTCGTCAACACCACCGCCCACATCAACATCACCTACGACCGCACAGCGACCCGCCTCGTCCTGAACGCCCTGGACCCGGCACACACCCAGCGCCCCACCTGCTGAGGCTCCACCCCGGCGGGCAGACACCACTCCCACCACCCGCCCGCCGGGGCCCCGACGGCCCCTTGGTCGGTGCACCGCGTGAATGCCGGCAGCAACTGTGGGCCCACTCCCGCATCGGGTGCACACTCGGACCGAGTGGCGCCGGCGCGTACTTCACGTCAGTCCACATCCGTCCCCCGTCGCAGCGACAGTCAACGCCTCTAGCGGACCGGGCAGACCGGGTCGGCGGTCGTAGCACAGCTCCACAGAGGACGGGGAACCGGACGACGCGGTGTGATGGATCATCGCGCCGTGCACGCCCTCGGTGCGCAGTGCCGCGAGGAACTGGTCCGCAGTCATGGGGAACGTCATGAGGACTCGCTTTCTCGCTGTGACTGCTTACTTGAGCAATGAACATTCCCCTGCGGGAAGTGATGGAAGCGTTGTCAGTGGCTCGCGATAGGTTGTGGGAACACGCGAAAGCACAGTTCCTGGGGGGGGACCTATGGCCGGTGACGGCTTTGACATAGACACGGACCAGCTCAAGTCCGCGGCCCCGCGATTCCACCGTGAAGCCGATGCGCTGACGAAGGCGACAGCAAAGCTCACGGGCTCGCTGGACGGTCTCGGTTCGCCGTGGGGGAATGACGAACAGGGGCAGAAGTTCCAGGACATGTACGCCCCACACCGGGAGCACATTGAAAAAGCCGCCCACGCCTTGGTCAAGGGACTGGAAAGTATTTCCAAGTCCATGAAGGACATGGCGGACAACCATGAGGAAGCCGACCGCTCCTCGTCCTCCGGCTTCGGCCATGGCGGTGCACGATGAGCGCCGCCGACAAGGCGAAGGAGATCGTCCAGGATCTGACCGGTATGTGGTGGCCGGAAGGGGACGAGGACGAGCTGCGGGAAGCCGCCCGAGCGTGGCGGACCTTCGCCGACGACGTGGAGGACGTCACCGCCGCCGCGCACAAACCTGCCCAGGATGTCATCGACAACAACAAGGGCCCGGGCATCGAGGCGTTCGGCGCGTTCTGGCGCAAGTACCACGGCGGCGGCAAGGGCTACCTGGACGACGTCGCCAGTGCCGCGCGGGACATGGCCAAGGCGCTGGACAAGTTCGCCGACGAGATCGCCACGGCCAAGAAGCAGATCGAGCACGCGCTGGAGATTGCGGGGGCAGTGCTGGTGGCCGGGACGGCGCTGGCGCTGTTCACCGGTGGCATCAGCGAGGTCGCGGCGGCCGGCGCCACGGAGGCCATCGTCGCCGCAGCCAGTACTGCCGGGGTCGCGGTGTCCGCGACCGTCGCCGAAATCGCGGGTACCGTCCTGGCCACGGCCGCCATCGGCAGCGTCGAGGCGATCACGGTGGACGTAGTCGTGGCCCAGGGCGGGCGCAACCTGCTCGGCGACCAGAAGGGCATCAACGCCGCCGAGATCAAGGACGCCGGCGTCTCCGGCCTGCTGATGGGCGGCGCCTTCGGCGGCACCGCACGCGGCGTCAAGGCGATCCGTGATGCGGGCGGCATCAAGAACGTGTTCGGCAATATGAAGCTGGACGGTCTGCGCAACTTCGAAATGACGCTGCCCGGCCTGGGCGGCCCGCGTATGGCGATGGCAGGAACCGGTGCCGTCGGGCCTACCGGGCGTCCGTTGATGCGAAGCGCTCAACACGGTGGAGGCGGAGGCGGAAGGCCTCCTCAGAAGCCGATCCCCTCGTACTGCAAGCCACCTGACAGCATGGGGCGGGCGACCGGCGTAGAGACGCGTATCAGCCCGGACATGCTGGACACCGGGACCAAGGCATCCAGACGGGTGAAGCCGCCGGGCTGGATCGGCGACACGGCCGGGCACACGCGCGGGCACCTGCTGGCGCGGTCGCTCGGAGGCGACGGCCGGGCGGAGGCCAACATCGTGATCATGTATGACAAGGCCAACAACGAAGTGATGGAAAAGCTGGAAGAGCGGATCTACGAGACCGTCAGTAAACGTGGTGATGTCGAGTACTCGGCGTCTCCCGTCTACGCCCGCCCTGACGACGTCATTCCTACGGGAGTTCATGTCAGGGCCGTGGGTCCCGGTTTGCACATCGACCAGACCATCATCAACAAGTAGGTAGGGCATGACTGATCTCGACACCTTGGCAGCATTTCCGGCAACAGGAGAACCCGGCCCGGTCCTGAACGACTGGGAGGAAGCCGAGACGGTTCTGGGCACCGCGTTCCCACCCGCCTTCAAGGCGTTTCTCACAGTTTTCGGGGGATCGAAGTTCGATGACTTCCTGCGTGTCTACCGGGCGGGCGCCGAGAACGAGCATGTGAACCTGGTAGCCATGACGCTTGCGGCACGGAAGACGATGGAGGATTCGCGACCTCACATCCGTGCCCTGCTGGAGGAGCGCGCGGTACAGCCCTCACAGCTGATCCGCTGGGGGGGCACCGACAACGCGGATATGTGCTTCCTGGTACCCCACACCGATCCGGACCGCTGGTCCGTGCTCACCGTCATCGGCCGCGGCAGGGAGTACGACCTCTACGAAGGACCGGTGGAGAGCTACCTGCTGAACGTCCTCCGTGGTGACCTCGTCAGTGACGTCTTCCCCGAAGACTTCCCCGACGAAGACCCGGGCTACGAGCGCAACCCCTGGATCTGACCGAGGACAGTAATACCGGTCCTGGTCCGCAGAGCCGCCCTGCCCGGTGCCGCTCGCGCCCGTGTCGTCCATCTCGTGGGTGTGGTTCAGCTCGTGCGTATGGGACTGGTTCTGGCCGCCGGTCGTGCCGCCGCCCGGAACGGCCGGCCGGTAACCGCTGGCGAGCGGAGTGGAGACCACGGCCGTCGGTCAACCGGTCACCCCGGCGGGCAGACACCGCTCCCACCGCCCGCCCGCCGGGGCCCCGACGGCCCCTTGGTCGGTGCACCGCGTGAATGCTGGCAGGATCGAGGCATGGCAGAACAGATCACAGCCGCGTGCGACGGGGCATCGAAAGGGAACCCCGGGCCCGCGGCCTGGGCGTGGGTCGTCGGGGACGCCGGGGGCACGGTGGAACGGTGGGAGGCCGGGCCGCTGGGGACCGCGACCAACAACGTGGCGGAACTGACCGCGCTGCGGGAGCTGTTGGCGGCCACCGACCCCGCCGTGCCGCTCCAGGTGCGAATGGACTCGCAGTACGCGATGAAGGCGGTCACCACCTGGCTGCCGGGCTGGCGGAAGAAGGGCTGGAAGACCGCGGCGGGCAAGCCGGTGGCCAACCGGGACCTGATCGTCGCGATCGACGGGCTGCTCGCCGGGCGGGCGGTGGAGTTCGTCTACGTACCGGCGCACCAGGTCGACGGCGATCCGCTGAACGCGGCGGCGGACGGCGCGGCCAGCGAGACCGCGCGCACCCAGCAGGCCATCGGCAGCGCCCTGGGCTCCGCTCTTCCGGCGCCGGAGCCCGCCGGTGCCGCGGCCGGTGGCGGGCGGGCGCGGCAGTCGGGCGCCGGGCGGGTGCCGTCCGCGCGGCAGGGCACGGGTGGCCGGGCGCGGGGGTCCGTCAAGGCGCGGTTCCCCGGCCAGTGCCGCTGCGGGCAGTCGTACGGCAAGGGCGAGACGATCGCGAAGAACCCGGACGGATGGGGTCACCCCGCGTGCGCGGCGGGGGCCGGGGCGGCCGGGTAGCAGCCGTGTGCGTCGCCTCGCGGGCCGGCCGCGGGGCGACGCCGGGACGATGCCGGGACGACGGCCCGTAAAGGAGAATTGCGCGTGCACCGACGCTTTGTCGTATCGACACCGCCTCTCCCCTCCGCACCCCCATTCGCATATTGAATTTCTATCCTATTTTTTGACAAAAACGATTCAGCATCAGCACTGCCCCGCTCTCAGTACCTCGTACGGGTGAACTACCAGCCTGATCACGCTGACGTACTCCACCATGACGGCCCATCAGTGGAATCCTTTTTGCTGTGATCAGGGAGCTGCCATTCGGGGAGCCCCGTAACTCTGCGACCACCGCCCCCTGCCCAGCACCCGCGCGGCGCCGTGCGTCGGCACCGCGCCGTGCGCGAAGGTCCGGGGGCGGAATTGCGGAAAGAGTGGCTGGTAGAATTGAAGTTTTCTCGGTGTACAGCTCTGGTGGCCGCTGTGGGGTCGTTGGCAGCCGTTCTCACGGTCGGCGCCCCGGCGGCGACGTCGCAGGAGCCACCGCCGGCCGCCGCGGACTCGTCGCGCTACGCGCGCGAGGGTGAGCAGCAGGCCTTCCGTCACGAACAGATTCCGCAGCGCGCCATGCCCGGCGGCAGGTCCAAGGGGCTCATCACACCTATCGGCCACCAGGGGTTCCAGCTCCGTTACGACGGTTCGGACCGCGGGCGCGTCCTCGCCCTCGAACGGCGCTTCCGGCAGCTGCGGCCGGTCGGTCTCACGTCCTGGCTGAACACCCGCGCGCATTCGGCGGCGCAGCTGTCGCGCTGCCCCACCAGAGTGCCGCTCGGCGGTGCGGACGGGTTCTGCTGGCAGCGCGGGTCGTCGGACGACCTGGGCTGGGCGTACGTTCCGCAAGGGCTGACGGGGTCCGGCGAGGCCGAGCCGCGCACCGGCCGCTGGCAGGGGCGGAGCATCGTCGCCGCGAGCTGGGCGTCCAGCTACGACCACCCCAGCGCCCCGCGCAGCAGGAACAACCGCCCCTGGCGCGGCGCCAAAGAGGTCGACCACTTCATGAAGGTGTCCTTCACGGACGTCACCGACCGCGGGCGGCCGCGGTACCGCAGCGCCCTGCTCGTCACCCCGCAGAACAGGGGATTCGCCGCGCTGAAGGGGCACGGCGACACCCTGTCCTGGTACGGCCCCTACCTGTTCCTCTACAGCAGCGAGCGGCTCCGCGTCTTCGACGTACGCCACCTGTGGGCCACCACCGCGTCCTCGGCGCGCGTGGGCGTGCACCGCGGCTCGGTGAGCGCGAGCTGGCAGTCGGCGGCGCTGCCGCAGGTCGCCCAGTACTCCTTCGTCGGTCGCAACGGGTGCGGCAGCAGGCCGGGCGAGACGCCGTGCTTCAGCGGCGCGTCCATCGACCACGGCTCGTCGTTCGCGCCGTCGCTGGTGACCGTCGAGACCTCCTCGCCGACCTCCCGTGTGGTGCGGTGGCCGCTCAGCACGGCGTCCCACCTCCTGCAGACCGGTGAACGCGGCCTGGTGCGGGCCACGGCCGGATACCGCGTCCCGCTGGCCGGTCCGCAGGGCGTCGTCCAGCATGACGGACGGTTCTACTTCAGCGCGATGTGCCCGGACGCCCGCCGGGTGTTCGGTGAGCCCTACTGCCTCTACCAGGGCGACTCCGGCGGTCCCGTGCGGGTGTGGAGCCGTACTCCGGCAGCCGCCGAGAACCTCTCGTACTGGCCCGCCACCGAACAGCTCTGGGTCTCCAACGAGTCCCCGTACCGCAAGTACGTCCGTCCCCGTCCCGAACTGAACGGCCGCGTCGTCTACAGCGTCTCCCTCGACGACTGACGCCCGCCGGAAGGCCCTCCGCGTGGTCGGTGCTCCGCGCGGAGGGCCTCCTCCTGTCCGCGGCCACGGCCGCGGCGGGCCGGGCGGAGCTCGCCCGGCGTCCGTCCGTAGTGTTCGCGGAAGACCCGGGTGAAGTGCGGCTGGCTGGCGAAGCCCCAGCGGTGGGCGATGTCCGCGACCGTCAGCCGCGCGGACGCGGGGTCGGCCAGCTGCTGACGGGCCCGCGCCAGACGGCGTTCGAGGATGTGGCGGGAGGGGCTCAGGCCCGCCTGCCGGAAGACGCGGCTCAGCTGGCGCGTGGAGATGCCGAGGGCGTCCGCGACCTGTTCGGCGCAGAGCCGGGGGTCGGACAGGTGCCGGTCGATGTGTTCCTCGGCGAGCTGCAGCCGGGCGTCCCGGCCCTCGGGGCCGTCCCCTCCGCCGCGTACGGCCAGGCAGTGCACCAGGTCCAGTACGGTGCGCTCGGCCGCCGCCGCGTCGCCGGGGACTCGGGGGCCACATCGGTCATGGAGGTCCCGTCCATCACTGGGGTCACACTGGCCGCGCCCGCGGTCACGCCCGTCGAACCGGTCGAACCAGCCGGACAGTACGGATTCGAGGCGGCGCAGGGCCGTCGCCTCGGCCGTCGCCCCACGGCTGAAGACCATCGGCGCGGGCAATCCGCCGGGCAGGCACCGCTCGGCGAACACCTCGCGGGGGATGTCCACCAACAGCTGGCGCATCGCGGTGGGGAATCCCAGCAGGTAGGAGCGGCGGGTGTCGTACAGGACCAGGTCGCCGGCGCCGAGGGTGAAGCAGCCGCCGCTGTGGAGGAACACCGCCTGGCCGGAGACCAGCAGCGTGGCGAAGACCGAGTCCTTGGGGGACGTCCGGCACGTCTGGGGGCTGCGTTCGATGACGTGCTCGTTGCCCGCGATGTCGGCGAGCCGCAGGCCGCCGAGACCGGCGTTGGCCTGCGTGGCCAGCAGGCCGTCCTCGGAGTACGGGGAGCACCGCAGTCCGACCAGGGCCCGCCGGTTGTAGTCCTCCCACAAGTCCACCCGGTCCGCCGGGGCGACGGACCGGGTCGACATACGGGAGTAGACGGCGGCGGGATGTGCGGGCAACTCCGCCTCCTTGCCGTGAGCGTGTGTCCGATGGCGCCGTGCGCGGCGGGACGGCGCGCCCCGCCGGAGGCGCAGCCTACTCCGGGGCGGCGCGCCCGGACACGGCTCCGGACGGACTGGTCTCCTGCCCCGGGGCCGCGAGGATCTTGATGTCCTCTCCCGTGCCCTCCAGGAGGGCCGCGAAGCCCTGGTCGACGACCGCTTCCAGCGGGATGACCGAGGTGACCACCGGCGTGAGGTCGAGGCCGTCCTCCCGGACCAGCCGGATCAGTTCGGGGTACGTGTCGCGGTAGCCGACGCTGGCGACGATCGACTGTTCGTTGTTGACCAGCGCGAGGGCGTCGAAGGCGAGCTGCCCGGTCAGGCCGATCAGGACGGTCCGGCCGCCGCGCCGGGTCGCCGCGAGGCAGGTGTCCAGGGCGGTCTGGGACCCGACGGCCTCGAAGGCCGCGTCGACGCCCTCGGTACCGGCCAGCCGGCGGAGGTGTGCTCCGGTGCGGGCGCCGGGCCGGTCCCGGTGGGCGTCCGCCGGTGTGCCGTGGCGGGCGTCGCCTCGCGCGTCCACGAGGTCGGTGGCGCCCAGCCGGGCGGCGAGGGCGAGCCGGGCGGGCCGGACATCGGCCGCGATGATCCGTCGTACTCCGCGCCGGGCCGCGAGCAGTACGGTCAGCAGCCCCACCGGCCCGAGGCCGACGACCGCCGCGCTGCGGATGTCCCCCGCGCGCCGCAGCGCGTGCAGGGCCACCGACGCCGGTTCGAAGAGCGCCGCCTGTTCGAGGGAGACGTCCGGCGGCAGCCGGTGGGCCATGTAGGACGGGACGACGGCGTACTCGGCCAGCCCGCCGTCGCCCATCAGCCCGGCGAAGCCGAAGTGCCGGCAGATGTTGTACTCGCCGGCGCGGCAGCGGGGACATGTGCCGCAGCGGTAGTGCGGTTCGACGGCCACCCGGTCGCCGACCGCCGGGCCGCCCGCGGCCGACGCCTCCCCCGCTGGTCCTGCGACGTCCTCGGCTCCCCCGGTGCCCACGGCCGCGACCGTGCCGCAGAACTCGTGCCCGAGGACGAGCGGCGCCCGCGCGCCCGACGCCGGGTGCGGCGCGCCGGTGGGGACGGCGTGCGGCCCGTCGGCGTATTCGTGCAGGTCGCTGCCGCAGATTCCGCAGTAGGCGACCTGGAGGAGCAGTTCGCCCGGGCCGGGTACGGGGACGGCGCGCTCGGTGACCCGTACGTCCCGGGGGCCGTACCAGACCACTGCTTTCACACAGGCCTCCAAGAGCCGGGAAGGGGGGTCTCGCGAGCGGCGGCCGTCGGCTCCCCGGACCGCCACCGGCTTTCCGGGGCCGTCGGCTCAGCGGAACAGTCCGTTCACGTAGTCCGCGCCGATGCCGACCCGTTCGTAGTGGGCGCGGCACAGCTCGATGTAGTCGTGGACGTCGAAGTAGCCGGTGGGCTCGCCGCTCTCGTCGAGCCAGATGAGCGGGCCCTTGACGATGAACAGGGTCTTCATCGGCTCGCCGCTCTCGTACGCGACCAGGGTGTGGCCCTCGCCCGGCGCCTCGTACACGAAGTCACCGGCCGTCGCGGTCCAGGGCCGCTCCAGGTAGCCCCACTTGCCCGAGATGGTGTACGCGAACACCTCGTGCGGGTGGTAATGCCGGTTGACCAGCCCGGCTTCGTCGGCGCGCAGGATGTCGGACCAGGAGTTGTCCTTGACGTTGATCCACAGGGGGCGGGAGCCCACGGTCTCGGTGAAGGGGGCGTAGTAGCGGTCGTCGTCGGTGGCGGCGCCGGGGATGTGCACCTCCGGCAGGGCGTCCGGTTTGAAGGAGTTCTCGATGGGCCTGAGGTGCTTCCAGAACTCGTCGGCTGCCTGCTCGGGCATGGCGTGCTCCGTATTCCGTCCGGTCGTCTCGGGTGGGTGGCCGGAAGTCAACCCGGGATCGGCCGCGCTGTCTTTCCCGGGACGGACACGTCCTTTGCCTGTTGCCGCCGTCGCCGTCGGCACCGGTGAGGCTGAAGGGCGGACCCGGTCACAGCGAACGGGTGGTTGTAGGCCTCGGGGCGCCGTCCGCGGGCAGACGGTTAACGGAGGGGGTACAGAACGCCGCCGACGACGATGGGTTTGGCATGAGCGAATACGAGCGTTCCCGCACGATGCCCGCACTGCCTGAGCATGTGTTCGACCAGGCGGGCACCGTCGGGCAACTCGACAGCTGGATGCCCCGGGGACTGCACGTACGGGCGGAGGAACTGCCGGCCGTGACCGTGCACGAGGACCGTACGGGCGAGGACGAGCCCGGTCTCTTCCGCGCCGAGCGGGACCAGATGCGGCTGGAGTGGGGCACCCGGGACACCGGCGACTACGCCGGCTGGCTCCAGGTCTCCGGCATCGGCAGCGGCGCCAGCGAGGTGACGGTCCACCTGTCCTTCTTCGACGAGCGGCACGATCCCGGCGCCGACGCGGTCGCCGACGAGCTGGACCGCAGCCTGGAGCGCCTGGACGAGCTGGTACGGCTGCGCATCGACGACGGCGGCGCCGGCTGACGCGGGTGGGCCGGGGGCGCGGGAGGGCACCGCGTCCACGGCCGGACGCGGTGCCGTACGCCTGCCGCCCTCGGCGGCCGGGCCGCGCACCTCCGTACGCGGCCGGTCCTCAGCGCTTGAGCTGGAAGGTCTCGCCCCGGTGTGCGCCGGTGGAGCAGGACGCCTTCTCGGAGGCCGTCATCGTGCGGGTCTTGACGACGACCGCGTTGCTGACGCCGTCCGTACCGTTGGTGGCGGGGCCGGTGACGGTGTCCGGGACGAACCAGTAGTAGTGCCCCCACTTGGGGCTGTCGTAGTGGGTCTGCCAGGTGCCCGAGACGGTCTGCATCACCTGGGCGCGCGAGATCCAGCCCACCTCGCCGGGCTGGACCGTCATGTTCAGCGAGCTGTTCTCGGTGTGCGAGCTCGACCAGGTGTGGCTGTACGTCGCGGTGACGCTCAGGTCGATGATGCCCGCCAGCTTCCCGCCGGCGGTGACGGAGACGCCGGCCGAGTCGCTGGAGCCCACCGTGTCCGACCAGCCCATCGACTGGGTGGCGGGGGACGTGGTGCAGTTGTAGAGCGAGTTGGACACCTGCCGGAAGTCGCCCAGGTACGCCTTGCCGAGCACCGGCTCGTTGAAGGTGCACTTGCCTTCGCCGGAGGCGCAGTCGGCTATGAGCTGCTTGCGGTCCGGGCCGTCGGCCGCCGCTGCGGGCACGGTCATCGCCGCGGCCAGGCCCACGGCGGTCGCCGCGAGCACCAGTGCGCGCCCTCCGTATCGCACGGTGCGGTTCTTCGTCATGTTGCTGGTTCCTGCCTCTCGCCTTGCCTCGTGGACGCGGCAGGTCGTGGGCCCGTCAACCGGCCTGCGACCGCCGCCTGTTGCCTGAGAGGCTGGTGTAAATAGAGACTCAATAACACCAAGTGACGGTAAAGTTGTAGTTGATTCAAGAACGTCCCGATTGGTCTGGATCAATGGGCGCACCGGGCCCTCGGTACGGCCGGGACCTCCGACGCAGACCCAACGGCCGACCACACGGCCGATCACACGGCCGACCGCGCCCGCTATCGTCCACCACACCCCCGCCGACCAGCGGCGGGCTGCACCGCACGAGCCCTTCACCTCTCAGGAGACGGACGATCCCCATGCGCGTCATCGCCTTCGACCACCTGGTCCTCAACGTCGCGGACGCCGAGCGCGCCCTCGGCTTCTACTGCGGCCCGCTCGGCCTCGAACCGGTGCGCGTCGAGGAGTGGCGCGCGGGCGAGGTCCCGTTCCCGTCCGTACGCGTCAGTCCGTCGACGATCATCGACCTCGTCGAAGGCGAACGCGGCGGGTCCAACGTCGACCACATCTGCCTGACCGTCGAACCGCTGGACTGGCAGCAGGTCGTCGACTCCGGCGCCTTCACGGTCGTCGACGGCCCCGGCCGGCGGTACGGCGCCCGGGGCGACGCGCAGTCCCTGTACGTGCTGGACCCGGACGGCAACACCGTCGAACTGCGCTGGTACCCGCAGGACGCGGAGGGCTACACGGGCGACTAGGCCCCGGCCCGGCTCTTCGGATTTTCCTCGGCGTCCTCGCGCCGCATCCCCGCGTTAGCCGGGTGTTAGCAGAGCGGCAGCCGCGCGACAGCGCCCCGGACCAGAGTGGGCGTCGTACCGAGATCACGACACCGACTACCCCCGGGGAAACCGAAATGAGCTCCAGCGCCACGGTCCGCACCACTCGTCGCCGCACCCTGCGCGTTGCCGCCGCGGCCCTGATCGCGGCCGCAGGTCTGTCCCTGACCGCCTGTTCCGGCTCGGACGCCGCCGGTACGAAGCCCGCGGGCGGGACGGACAAGGGCGTGGCCGCGTCGTCCGACGGCGGGGGCTCCTCCGCCGGAGCGCAGGGCGCCGACGCCCCGTCGGGCCCCGGCGCCGAGGGCGGCACCAAGGCGAGTGCCACGGGCAAGCAGTCGGGCGGCTCGCACTCCACGGCGTCCAAGGGCGCGTCCCCGGTCCGCACCGAGCCCCTGGCGGACGGCGTCAGCAAGGCCGAGATCACCCGGCTCGGCGACCAGCGCTACCGCGCCAGGATCGTCGCCCGTGGGGACGTCCTGGCCACGCTGGAGACGAACGGTCACGACGCCGGGCTCGACGCCAACGACATGTTCATCGTGCTCACGCTGGACGGCAAGGTCCGTTCCTGGACGGGCGGCGGGCACCAGGGACCGGGCACGTTCAAGCTGGCGGGCGGCTGGACGGCCAAGGTCACGAAGATCGGCGAACTCCGGTACCGCGCACAGATCCTCGGCAGGGGCGGCGCGGTGTACGGCACGCTGGAGACGAACCGGCACGACGTCGGGACCATCGCCAACGGCATCCCCATCGTGCTCAGCAACGGCGGTGTGATCAGCGCCGGTGAGTAGCCTCGGCTGGTGATTCGGCGGCGGTTCCCCGCTCCCGTTGAGTTCCGCGGTTGTTCAGAAGAAATGGGCCGGGGGGGGGGGGGGGGGGGGTTACGCCGGGGCCCCCCCCCCCCCACGGGGGTTTGGGCGGTAGCGGGCCGTTTATAGGAGGGGTTTGGAG
>NZ_JBHWHY010000037.1:47200-104996 GCF_042732265.1 Streptomyces sp. NPDC059788
GTGACCGGTTCCTGTGTCTCTTACCGGTTTTTTCTACACATGGGGGCGGCGGGGGCGCGCGTGTTTCCGGCCGGCCGCCCCCCCCCCCGGAACTCTGGTGTGAGCGCTGAAGCGCGCGTTTTCTCGGAGGGTTGTGCAGAGGGCACGAAGGGGCCTGCCGAGAACCTGTACCGAAGGGGGACAGGGTCACGCCGGGGGCATCACCGCTTGAATGCGTCCTTGGCCTTCTCGCCGGCTTCGCGTATGTCGCCCTTGGCGCGCTCCGCGCGGCCCTCCGCCGTCATCTGCTCATTGCCGACCGCGCGGCCGACTGTTTCCTTCACGGCGCCCTTGGCGCGCTCGGCCTTGCTGGAAGCCTTCTTGTCGGCGGTCATGGTCGCGCTCCTTTTCGGTCGAGCCGTTTCCTTGACAGTTCATCGCGTGCCCGTGCGCCCGGCCGGTAAACCGGCGGATTTCGCGAAAGCCGAATGACCGTGCCGACGTGCGACGCGCACCGTGGCCGAGGGCCGCGATTCGGCCGTTCCGCGCAGGGCACCCGGAATGCGCCATGTCGCGCCGCCACGCGGACCGGACGGCCGGGCCCGGGGCGCGCCAGTGGTCGGAGTAATGATTTCGCAGCGGTCGGAACAGGGGTGTACTCGGACGATGAACTGGTATCCGATGCGGCTGACCACGCCGGTCAAGGAGCATGTCTTCGGCGGCCGGGCCATCGCCGAGCGGCTCGGCCGGACCGGGCTGCCCGACGGCCCGGTGGCGGAGACATGGGAGGTCAGTGATGTCGAGGGCGAGCACTCGCATGTCCTGAACGGGGCGCTGGCCGGCCACACTCTGCGGGAGCTGGCCCGCGGCCATCCCGACGAGCTGGTCGGGCGCGGCTGGCGCGGCCCGCGCTTTCCGCTGCTGACCAAGTTCGTCGACGCGCACCGGCCCCTTCCGGTCCGTCTGCACCCCGACGACACGGCGGCCCGGGGGCGGGCGGGCGAGCCGAACGGCAGGACGGCGGCCTGGCACATCCTGTACGCGCCGCCCGGCACCACGGCGCTGGCCGGCGTGCGGCCCGGCGTGGACCACGACCGGCTGCGGCAGGCGCTGCTGGACCAGGACTTCGACGCCGTTCTGCGGCGGCTGCCCGTATGCGCCGGTCAGACGCTGTACGTACCGGGCGGCACGCCGCACAGCCTCGGCCCCGACACCGTCGTCTACGAGATCGGACAGACCTCCGGCCTGCACCAGCACGCGATGCGTCACCGGATGGAGGACGGCGCCCCGATCGGCGACGAGCAGTGGCGGGCCGGGGTCGAGGCGCTGCTGTACGCGTGGCGGCCGGAGCACCGTCCGGTCTTCCACCCCGGGCTGCGGCTGCCGACGGAGGGCGCGGTGGAGCGGTGGATGCTGTGTGCCGGGCCGTACTTCGCGCTGGAGAACTGGCGGGTACGGGCGCCGGGGGCCGCCGTACCGGCGTTCGAGACGTGTGTGGTGCTCAGCAACATCGGCGCCGCGACGGAGGTGACGTGCGGTGCGGTACGGGAGACCCTCGGCCCGGCCGAAACGCTCCTGCTGCCCGCCGCCTCGGTCTCCGGCGTCCGTATCCACGGCCCCGCCGACGTCCTGCTCGGCCACCTCCCCGACCTGGAACGCGATGTCCGCGCCCCGCTCCTCGCCGCGGGTCACTCCCCCGAGGCGATCGCCGCCCTGGGCGAGGGACTGGGGTAGCCGCGCGGTCGGCCCGGGCCCGTGCGGGCCGTCCCGCCGGCCGCCCCGACACGGCGGCGCGGTTCTTCCCGCCGTCCCCGGTCAGTGGCGGGCGGTGATGCGAAGGCCGAGGCGACGGGGCAGGTGGGCCAGCTGGAACGGGGGATGGCTGAGGTCGCTGCCGGGGGCGACGGTGAGTTCCCAGCGAGCGGCCGCGGTCGCGACGGTCAGCACCATCTCGACCATGGCGAACGTGTCGCCGATGCACTGGCGGGGACCGGCCCCGAAAGGGAGGAACGAACCGCGGGGCGGCGCGGGAACGCGCTCCCGGTCCCAACGGTCCGGGTCGAAGCGGTCGGGGTCGGGGAAGACGTCGGGGCGCAGCTGCACCGCCGGCGGGCTGAGGATCAGGGCGGCGCCGGCGGGGAGGTCGAGCCCGGCGAGATCGGCCGGGCAGGTCACGGTACGCGTGGTCATCCACCCCGCCGGGTGCATACGCATGGTCTCGTTCAGGAACCGGTGCGTGTAAGGGAGGTTCGGCAGGTCGTCGTAGTGGGCGGGCCGGCCAGCCAGGACGGCGTCGACTTCGGCGTGGAGGCGCTCGCGGACCTGCGGATACCGGTCCAGGCAGACCATGGCCCAGGTGAGGATGGGCGCGGAGTTGGTACCGCCCAGGAGCATGCTGAGCATCTCGGCATGGATCTCCTCGTTCGCCGTCCCGGCCTCCCCGTCGGCGTCCGTCTCTGCTCCGAGCAGCAGTTCCAGCAGGTCCGCGTCCTGCGCCGGGGCCCTGCGGTAGTCGGCGATGATGTGCTGCCCGGCCTGGCGGATCGCGCGTACGGCGTGCTGGTAGCGGCGGTTGCCGGGGGTCGGAAGGCGCCGCAGGAAGGACGGCGTGAGGATCTGCCGGGACAGTTCGTCGAACAGCACGACGGACGAGCGGCTGATCACCTCGGCCGCGGCCCGGTCGGCGCGGGCGGCGACGACCGTGCGGGCGGTGACGCGGTGGCTGAGAGCGTGGAAGACGGGGAAGGGATCCAGGATCTGCCCGTCGTGCCACGCGCCGGTCAGCTCGGTGATCTCCTCCCGCATGGTCCGGGCGTAGTCCGCGAGCCGGCCGGGGCGGAAGGCGGGCTGGATCAGGCGGCGCCGGCCGCGGTGTTCGGCGTGCGGGCAGGTGCCGACGCCGCTGACGAATTGCCGGACGTGGTCATAGATGGGGCCGCCCTTGTCGTAGACACGGTCGTTGGTCGACACGTGATGCAGCAGTTCAGGGTGGCACGGCACGTAATACGGCGTGGTACCGATCCTGATCCCGACGAGATCACCGTGGGTGTGCAGGGACCGCATGAACTCCATGGGCCGGTAGGCGAGCTGCCGGGCGTGGCCGATGAGAGGCAGTGCACCGGGGGCGGTGGCGGTGGTGAACGATGCTGTCGTCGCGCTCACGTGGTCGGGCTCCTGTACCTGTGGAGGCGGCTCATACGACCGGCTGCGCCGCCGGCGCGGGTTCCGCGCCGAGGGCCGAGGTCAGACGCTGCCACCAGGCTTCGAGTGGAGCGGCGGGGCGGGGGCCGGGGCCCGCGGGCGGTTCGGCGACGACGGCCATCGGGGGCAGGTCGCCGTAACGGGGGTTGTTGGCGTGCCACTGGATGGTGTTCGCGATGGTGTTGTCGAGATCCCGCAGGAACCGTTCGAGTGCCGGGCCCGCCCCGGCCGCCACTTGGCCGCGCAGGCGCAGGACGATGCCCATGGTGTGGTTCCAGACCTCGATGGCCTCCGCGGTCGCCCGGGAGACGTCCAGGTCGTGGTGGTCCATCAGAGCGGCGACGAGATTGTTGGCGCCGCCGCCGTCCTCGATGTCCTTGCCCAGCGAGCAGATGTCGTTGGCCCAGCCCAGGAGCAGTCCGGCGGACTCGCGCAGCGCGCCCACGGCGGGGTGGTCGTGCTCGTGCCCCGGGATCTCCATGTCGTTGTAGATCTCCAGGGCGGCACAGACGATCGGGGCCCCGCACAGCCAGCTGCGCAGGCTCAGGTGCTCGGCGAGCGGAACCGTGCGGCCCGTGATCCGGTACGCCGCCTCCAGGGGAATTCCCTGATGGTACGCGCGGTAGGCGGCGGCGAACCGGCTGTACTGCGTGTCGGTGGCGAAGGACCGGCAGTCCCGGATCATCTCCGCGAAGTGCCTGCCGAACGGCAGGTCGGCCCGCGCCGGGTCCGCGCCCGTCTCCAGCACCCGCTGGAGCGTGCAGCCCACCGCGACGGCCTCCTCCACGGTCGTGAGCGACTCGATCCAGTCGTCCACGGTGAAGCCGATCAGGAACCAGCGCCCGCCCCATTCCAGCCGCTCGGGCACCCCGTCCGGACTTGCGCAGGCCACGAACGCCCCGGAGTGGGTGGACCGGATGCGGGCGCGGGCGGTGGCGTCGACAGGGACCGGGCAGGTGTCGATCCACCGGTTGGGCCGGTCGTCGAACTCCAGCGCGTCCGGGCGCACGGCGATGGGCAGGGGGCAGTGGAAGGCGGGCAGGTCGATCACGGTTGCTCCAGTGCTTGCGGCGGGCCGGCCGGGGGCGGTCAGCGATCGCGGGTGGTGATCAGTTGGGCGAGTGAGGCCAGCTCGGCGGCCGGCACCGGATCGGGGCGGGCCGCGGCCAGGTGTTCCAGGGCGGAGTGGATGTGGCGCTCCGCCTCCCTGACGGTCCAGGTGCAGCCGTCCGCCTCCTCGACGAGCTCGGCGGCCTGCTGGACCTCGTCGGCCGTCAAGGGTTCGGAGCCGTTGCCGTAGAGGCGGGCGAGCGCCTTTCCCGCGGCGGTTCCGGAGGCCAGCGCGGCGGCGACGGGCAGGGACTTCTTGCGCCAGGTCAGGTCGGAGCCGACCGGCTTCCCGGTGCGTCGCGGGTCGCCCCGGATGCCCAGCAGATCGTCGGCCATCTGGTAGGCCAACCCCAGATGGGTGCCGAACTCACGGAGGTGATCCGTACGCTCGGCACCGGCGCCGCCGGCCAAGGCCCCCAGCTCGCACGCGGCCGCGGTGAGGGAGGCCGTCTTGGCAGCGGCGACCGCCGAGCACTCGGCGACCGACACATCCGGCCGTTGTTCGAGCAGGGTGTCGGCCCACTCCCCTTCGAGCAGCTGCTGCACCCAGTTGATCAGGCAGCGCATCCCCGCGGTGTCCAGCGGGGCCGGGGACGCGTTGAGGACCTGGACCGCCAGGAAGAACAGCGCGTCACCGGCCAGGATGCCCGCGGGACGCCCCTGGGTCGCCCACAGGGCGGGCCGCCCCCGCCGCATCTGGTCGCGATCGATGATGTCGTCGTGCAGCAGTGATCCGTTGTGGACCAGTTCCACCGCCACCGCGGCGGGCACCGCGGCGGGGCGGGCGCCCCCGACGGCGTCGCAGGCCAGCAGCACCAAGGCCGGCCGCACCGCTTTGCCCCCGCCTTCCCGGCCGACGAGCTCGTCGGTACTCGGCCAGTCGAAGTGCACTTCTGCCAGACTTCGAACCCGCTCGGGCAGCAGCCCGATCGCCGCCCGCATGGCCGGCCCCGTCTCCTTTCCCGCGTCCAGCAGCACTTGACCGGCATCACGCGCCGACTGCTCGACGGTTACTGGCGTCATCTCGCCTACCCCTTCAGTTCATGTGGCGCCGCCGCCCTTCCGCCATATCGCAGGGGCCACGGCTCAAACTCTCGCGCGGGCGGGAGCCCTGGCCAATGGCCGAGCACCGGCTGCGCACCGGTGGCCATTCAGCTGGAATTCCCGAGTAGATCTCGCGCGACCACACCACCGCAGATCGGGCCCAGGGGCACTACGAGACAGGCCATTCGTGTCCGCTGCCCGCGGTAATCCGGGAGGGCGCGGTCGCGGTGGACGGCTCGGATCGTGTCCCGGTCGCTCAGGCCTCTTCCCGTACCGGAAGGGCGGGAACGGCAGCCGGCTTCGTCCTCCTGGCGGAGAACCGGCGCATACAAGGGCGTTCGACGAGGGTGTAGAGCAGCAATGCGGCAGCAAACGCCACGGCGAGTGAGACGGTGGCGGTCCGGACCGGCCCCCAGGCGCCGCCGGAGTAGTGCAGGACGCAGAGGATCACCGGAAGGTGGATCAGGTAGAACCCGTACGACAGATCGCCGAGATACACCAGCGCCGGGGCCCGCAGCACGGACCTCCCGCCCCGGGTGTCCGCTGCCGCCGTGGCGAGGATCAGCAGGGCGACCGGGACCGCCGTCGCGGCGGTGAGCATGAAGAGCACGGGCAGCAGCATCGGTCCGACGAGCAGAGCCACGCCCAGCAGGCCGAGGGCGAAGACGACCCGGACGGCGGGCACCGATCCGCCGATGTGAATTCTGGCGAGGACCATGCCCAGAATGAATTCCGGCAGCCGGCTCAACGGGAACATGTACACCAGGGCGAACTGGAGCTCGGACATACCGACCGCCGCGAACCGGCTTCCCGGCGGCCCGTCGCCCAGGTTCAGCGAAATCAACAGCGGCGACAGCCACACGAGCGCCACCAGGCCGGCAGCCGCGGCAACGAGCCACTTTCCGGAAATCCGCGTGATCAGCGGAAAGAGCGCGGGGAACAGCAGATAGAACAAAAGGTCGCAGGTGAGCGACCAGGCAACCGAGTTGCCGGCGGCGGCGAATTCACGCAACGGAACGAGCGTGTTCACCAGCAGAGCGTTTGCCAGGTCACCGAATGCCGACACACTGGATCCCGGATTCATGTCGGCCCGGGGAATACCGAGCCCCCAGAAGAGCAGCATGATGATCGCCCAGGCGACCAGATGGCTGGGATAAACCCTGGCGAGGCGGCGGCGCCAGAACAACCGGGCCGTGTCCGAATCCCGCCGGGCGTACGTCAGCACAAATCCGCTGACAATGAAGAAGAACGAGACGCTGGTGGTGCCCACCAAAAAGAGCAGCGTGCTCGGCACCCTCCCACGGGCAACGGAGTCATACACCGCGACATGGCAGGTGAACACGGCAAGGGATGCGAACCACCTCAGCCCGGCGAGAGAGGGTAGCCGCGGGTAGGCGGCCGACGGCTGCGACATTTCGCTCCTCGGGGACACCGATGTCCGTATGAGGCGGTCGGGAGGGACAGAGGCCTGGGAATTCAAGTGTTCAGATCCCCTGCCGAACGCGCTGCGCGACTCGCGCGACGACTCACCGGTTCGGGCGCCTGTCGGTTACGCCGGATGCCGTGCCGCACCGCCCGGCAGCCGTGATCGCCCCTAATGTGACTCACGCCCCTCGTCCTCCTCCGAAGTCGCGCTGCCGCGTACACCGCCATGAACAGAAGGAGCCGGCGCTCATGTCCGCACCGACCATCGAATCACTGGCACCGACCACGGACTTCGCCAGCGATCCGTATTCGGCCTACGGGCTCCTGCGGGAACAGGGCCCGGTACACCGGGTCTCCATCGCCGAATACGGCGAGGTCTGGGCGATCGTGGGTTACGAGGAAGCGCGAGCCGCCCTGACCGATCCGCGGCTGAGCAGCGATCCGTCCCACTGTTCGCCCGAAAACAGCGGAGTGGGGGTCTTTTTCCGGGCCATGCATCAGATGGACCCGCCCGAGCACACCCGCATCCGCAAGCTGGTCGCCGCGGATTTCACCGCCCACCGTGTCAAAGCGATGCGGCCGCGCATCCAGGAGGTCACCGACGGACTTCTGGACAAGGTCCTGCCGCTCGGCCGGTCCGACCTCGTCGCGAGTCTCGCCCTGCCCCTGACGACGACGGTCATCTGCGAGCTTCTCGGTATCCCGGACGCCGACCGGGAGACCTTCCACGGCTGGGCGGCGGAGTGCGCCTGTCCGGCCGACGCACAAACGCGGATGGCCGCGGCCGGGTCCACCGCGGAGTACCTCACCGGGCTCGTCGACGCCAAGCTCCGGGACGGCTCGGGCGACGACCTGCTCAGCGCCCTGGCCCGTACGATGCTCGACGGGGGTGACCGGCTCTCGGCGGAGGAGCTGCTCAGCCTGGCCTTCCTCCTGTTCTTCGCCGGGCACGAGACCACCCTCCACCTCATCGCCAACGGTGTACTGGCCCTGCTGCGCCATCCCTGTCAGCTCGACGCGCTGCGCGCCGACTGGTCCCTGCTCGACGGCGCGATCGAGGAGCT
This sequence comes from Streptomyces sp. NPDC059788, assembly GCF_042732265.1. NCBI lineage: Bacteria > Bacillati > Actinomycetota > Actinomycetes > Kitasatosporales > Streptomycetaceae > Streptomyces > Streptomyces sp. NPDC059788. The sequence goes on from NZ_JBHWHY010000037.1 coordinate 55,024, forward strand.
CATGCGTTACGACGGCTCGGTGATGCACTCGCCCCTGCGCTACACGGCGGAACCCGTGGACTTCGCGGGCACCACCGTCCCCGCCGGGGAACAGGTGCTCGTCGTCCTCGCCGCGACGTCCCGCGACCCCCGGCGCTTCCTGGAACCGGACCGGTTCGACATCCGGCGCGACGCCCGGGGTCACCTCGGACTCAGCCATGGCGTGCACCACTGCCTCGGCGGTTCCCTCGCCCGCATGGAGACGTCGATCGCCCTCAGGTCCGTCTTCGAACGCTGTCCCCGCCTCGCCCTGGACACCGACCCGGCCGACCTCGTCTGGCATTCGAGGCCGGCGTGGCTCCGGGGACTGCGCAGCCTGCCCGTGCGCTACGGCTGAGCATCCGTCGGTGATCACTGGAGGGGTGACGGGCCCGGCCCCGTCACACACAGTTGCGCACCACGCCCCAGGCGAGCAGCAGCGCCGCGGCCGCCGCGCCCGCCCACACCGAGGTCAGGACGGGCGGGCGGCCCCGGACCGCGCGCAGCCAGGAGAGCAGGACCGGCGGCAGGGCGGCCACGAAGAGCGCGTTGTGCGCCAGGGCCGCGGCCATGTCGCCCCGGGTGAGGTCGCGCAGCGCCCGTAAGGTGCCGCAGCCGGGGCAGAGGAGGCCGGTCAGGGCGCGGAACGGGCAGCCGGGGTAGTGACCGGGCGCCTCGGGGTCGCGGAGGGCGACCAGCGCGGTCACGGCGGCGAACAGCAGGGCGCCGGACCAGGCCGCGAGCGTCCGGCGCCGGGCGGCGTGCGGTGGCGGCACGGTCAGTAGCCGCCTCCCGCAGCGCTGGAGATGATGACGATGAGCACGGCGAACAGGCCGACTCCCAGGCTGATGAACGTCCACAGCTTCGCCTTGCCCGACGCCTGCTCGGCGCCGGCCCAGTCACCCGAGCTGTACTTCGCGTTGGCCTGGGTGGCGAAGACGATGGCGGCGACGCCGGTGGGCAGGAAGCAGAAGAGCGTCACCAGGATCGCCGGTATCAGGTAGTTCTGGGGCGGCCTGGCGTACTGCTGCTGCCCGGGGGTGTACTGCGGCTGGTACTGCGGTGGCGGTGGTGGTCCGGTGGGTGGTGGCTGGGACTGGCGGTTCCAGGGGGTGTCGCCGCCCCAGTCCTCGCCGGGCGGGCCTTGCGGGTAGGCCATGACGGCCTCCTTCTCTGGACGGTTCGCCGGCCCGTACGGGCTGCCGGTGGTGTTCGGTCGTACGGTGGGCGGGGTCAGCCGGCGGGACCGGCGGCCTCGGCCCGTTCCTCGAAGCGGATCCAGGTCTGCTGCGCGTCCTGCCAGGCCCACCGGCCCGGCGCGGTGCCGGGGTCGAGCGCGAGGGCCTGCCGGTAGGCCGTGTCCGGGAGACCGTGGGTGAAGACGAACTGGGCGCGGGTGCGTACGCATTCGAAGACCACCCCGTCGGGGGCGTCCGCGGCGGGCTTGCGGCCGATCAGCCCGCGGACGAAGGCCCGCAGTCCCGAGTACGCGTCCTCGCCGACGCGGTCGAAGACCGCCCGCAGGAAGGGCTGCAGCGTGTGCCCGGCCAGCAGCACGAGCGCGTAGGTCTCCGGGCCGCGGCGCATCGGCGCGCGCCGGCAGACGGCCTGGACGCCGGTTTCGCGCAGCAGGTCGTCGGTGGCGTGCACCGCGTCGAGCGGGTAGGCGGCGGGCCAGAAGATCTCGATCTCGGTCATGGGGCCTCTTCGGGGTCCGGCCCGGTGGGGGCGGTGGCGCGGGGACGGATCTGTACGACGCCGTCGTCGGCCACGATCAGTACGGCGCCGTCCGGCCCGGTGAAGGCGACGCCGACCGGGCGCCCGGCCTGCTCGACGCGGTCCTGGGGCGTACCGTCGCGGTTCCAGCGGACCAGGACACCGTCGTCGCTCGCCGCCGCGAGCACGGTGCCGTCCGCCGCGAACGCCAACTCCCTTACGGCACCGCCCTGGTGGACGCGGTGCAGCAGCCGTCCGCTCCAGGACCACGCGCGGACCCGGCCGTCGGGGCTGCCGGTGGCGAGCCGGTCGGCGCAGACGGCGAGGGCGCAGACCGGCTGCGGGTGCGGCCACTGCCCGACGGTCCGCCCGTGCACGTCGATCCGGCGTACGGCGCCGTCGGCGGTGCCGGCCAGCAGATGCCGGTCGCCGGGCGCGAAGACCAGGCACGGCACCAGCGGCGCGGGGGCGACCCGCAGACTGCGTACCGTGCGGCCGTCGGCGTCGTGCACCTGGACCAGGTCGCCGCCCGCCGTGGCCAGCCAGCGGCCGTCGCCGCTGAAGGCCAGCGCGGCGATCTGCCCGGCGCGTCCCGGGAAGGACCGCGCGGGCACTTCCGTCTCGATGTCCCAGACGACCGTGGTGCCGCTCTCGTGAAGGGTGGCGACGTTGCGCGGCCAGGGGCTCCAGGCGAGGCGCAGGACCGGTCCGTGCCGGCGGAGGGCGCATTCCGCCAGCAGTTCCGGCGGGTCCAGCCGGAAGACCCGTAGCGCGCCGTCCGCGCAGACGGCGGCGAGCAGGCCGCGCGGGCCGAGGACGGCCTGGGAGCAGGGGCCGAGGCCGGGGAGCAGTCCGGGGGCGCGGGACCGGTCGGCGGGGCGCGGGGTGTAGACCGGGGGCGTATAGGAGGACGTCTCACCGGAGGCGGCGGATGCGGGCGGTGTGGTGGCAGGCGGTGGCGGGTCGGTGTGGGCGCCTCTGGTGGTGGGCGCGGCGGGTGGCGGGGTGGGCGGCTGGGCGCGGATGTAGCGCGCGAACTTGTCGCGGACACCGGCCATCCAGGGCTGTTCCCGGCCCGGCGGGTACGACGGGTACGCCGACGGGGACTGCGCGGCCGGGCCCGCGGCCGGGCCGTGGCCGGGCGGCCGCTGGGGTACGGTCCGCGCGGACGACACGTCCCCCACGTACCCTTCCGGCCCGGGGGGCGGCGGTGCGGTCCCCGCGGGCCGATCGGACGGGCCGGACGGGCCGGGTGCCCCGCCCTCCCCCGGCGTCTGCGCGCCCGTCCCCGCCCGCGGGTCCGTCTCCGGCACGACGAACAGCTGGGTCTCGTCGGAGCGCAGGAACAGCACCGGCGTGGCCCATTCCAGGCTGCCGGGCAGCGTCATCTTCACGCTCTCGCGGGCCAGCGTCATCGCCCGGTCGACCGGCAGCCCGCGGGCCATACCCGTGTAGAAGGACGACGCGAAGGCCAGCGCGGCCGGGTCGGTGATCTCGTACTGCATCGCCACCACCGCGGGCACCCCTTCCCGCATGATCTTCGCGGCGGTGCTGCTGAAGACGCCCTCGGCGCCGCTGGTCGCCGACTCGCAGGCGTTGAGGACGACCAGCCGCAGTTGCGGGCTGTCGTGCATCAGACGGCCGAGGTCCGTACCGGAGACCTGCATCGCGGTGCCGTCCTCGGCGGACAGTTCCAGGTAGCCGGCCTCGGTTTCCGGGTCGAAGCCGCCGTGGCCGACGAAGTGCAGGACGTGCGGGGCCCTGGTGCGGACCGCGTCGGCCAGTTCGCGCCAGCCGTCACCGTGCAGCCAGTCGACGGCGACGTCGGTGCTCAGCCGCTGCAACGCCTGGGTGATCTCGTCGCGTTCGCGTTCGCCCTGGAGCGCGGGCAGGTCGGTGGGCCGGGAGAGTATGCCGAGCACGCGCAGCGGCGGCGTCACACGCACCGGCGCCGGGGCACCCAGGAGCTGCGGGGAGCGTACGACGGGCACCCGCAGCCCGAGGTAGCTGTCCCGCGCGTACGGGTCGATCGCGAACTCCCAGGGGATGCCGGAGACCTGCGGGCCGTCGAGTCCGAGCACGACGCGCAGCGGCTCCTCCTGCCGTCTGGCGTGTTCGCGGCAGCGGTCGAAGAGCAGGCGGATGTCACCGGTCAGCACCGTGTCGGAGAGGCGCTCGCCGAAGTCCCGGACGTTCTTCTCCACCAGGGAGGCGCGGCGGGTGATGACCGGGCTGGCCGACCGGATGAGGGCCATTCTGACCTCGGAGAGCGCCAGCCGCAGCTCGTCGGGCGCGTACGGCGGGCGCACCTTGGCGCTGGCCCGGCCGAGCGGCGACGTACACATGATCACCCACTCGTCCCGGACCTCGAACACGTCCAGGCGGAACGGCAGTCCCCCCATACCGCTTCCTCCCCCGCGTCGTCACGCGTCTCTCGTCAGCGCCTCCAGAACGCGCCGCGTCTTGGTCTCCTGTTCCAGGTCCGGGTCCAGGTCCAGCTGCCGCATCAGGGCCAGCAGCGAGGCCCGGACGACCTCGGCGCCCTCCGGCTCCACCCGCTCGGAGATCTCCAGCCAGTCCAGCGGCGGCCCGTTGCGCGGGGTCAGCGTCCAGCGCTCCAGGGCCAGTTCGTGGTGGCGGCGGACGCCGCGCCAGCGCTGGGCGTGTACGGGCCCGTACACGGTCAGCTGCCGGAAGTCGACGGGCAGGTCCGCGCAGTCGGCCAGGAAGCGTTCCTGGGCGCGGGAGAAGGCGGTGCGCAGCGGGCGCTGCCCGGTGGTCACCGCGTCGATGTCGCGGCGGTCGCGGGTGCGGGTGAGCGAGGCGGAGAGCACCTGGCGCTCGCCCGCCCAGTCGCTCTCCAGGCGGAGTTCGTCGTCGCCGAGCCGGCGGAAGTCCAGCCAGTGGCCGGGAATCCGGGCCCGCCGGCAGGGCCGGAGTTTGGCCGTGGTGTCGCTCGGTTTGTCCTGGCGGGAGCGCAGGCGCAGGATCACCCCCGCCTCCAGCAGCGGGAGTTCGCCCGGGTGGCGGTGGCGGGGGCCTTCGCAGAAGAAGACCTGGCACCAGACGCCCCCGTCGTCCGGTGCCAGAGCCTTGGCGGCCACCTCCGCCCGCGCGTCGGAGAACGTGACCTTGATCTCGACCGAATCCAGTCGAGGACCGGGCCCTGCGGAGCCTGTCATGACGTGCCCCCCGTGTACTCCGTGTCCGCGCGTGATGCCACTCAACTCCTCTCTCCGCGCCGCCGCTTCGGGGATGTCCCCACATTGCCCGCGGAACGCCCGCAGCTCTTCAGAGGCGTACTTCGGGGGAGCATGATGGTCCCGGCGCCTTTGTACGGGCCGCACACCTGGCACCTGCGAGCGCCCAGGGGGCGACATGGACGGCAGGCAACGGACTTCCGGCTGGTCCCGGCTCCCCAGCCCGCCGCGCGCGGGCCTGGTGGGCCGCGGGCGCGAACGCCGCCTGATCGACGACCTGCTCGCGGCGGGGGCGGACGGAGGCGCGGCGCTGCTGCTGTGGGGCGAGCCCGGGGTGGGCAAGACGGCACTGCTGGAGTACGCCGCCGAGCAGGCCGGGGACGCCGCGCTGTGGGCACGGGGCATCGAGTCGGAGACGGTGCTGCCGTTCGCGGCCCTCGCCGACCTGTTGCTCCCGTTTGGTTCAGAATTCAGGGAACTCCCCGGGGTGCAGCGCGCGGCGCTGGAATCCTGTCTGGCCCTGTCGGGCGAACCGCTGGCCAACCCGTACGCGGCCTGCATGGGCGCGTTGAACGTGCTGGCCGCGCTCGGCGAGAAGCAGCCGGTGGCCGTCCTCGTGGACGATCTGCAATGGGTCGACCCGTCCTCTCAACGGGTGCTGCTGTTCGTCGCGCGGCGGGTGGCGGGCGAGCGGGTGGCGCTCGCGTTCACCTCGCGCGAGGAGCACGGCGAGCCGGGCGCGCCGCACAGCCTGCCGTCCGTAGAGGTCACCGGGCTGTCGCGGGGCGAGTGCGGGCAGTTGTTACGGCGGGAGGGGATCGAGGCGGCGCCGGCGGTGGTGGCGGACCTGGTGAAGATCAGTGGCGGCAATCCCCTCGCCCTGCTGGAGGCCGCCCACTCCCTCACCCCGGAACAGGTGCGCGGCGAGGAGCCGATGCACGACCCGCCGTCGCTGGGGCGGCATCTGGAACGGGCCTGGTCGGCGCGGATCGGCGCGCTCCCCGAAGCCACCCGGCAGGCGCTCACGGTGCTCGCGGCGCACCGGTCGACGGCGCTGTCCGGGCTGTGCGAGGCGCTGGGCGTGCTCGGCCTGTCGCTGGAGGCGCTGTGCCCGGCGGAGGAGGACGGCCTCGTGACGGCCACCGGCGGCGGGCTGGACTTCCGCCACCCGGTGCTGCGTCCGCTGGTGCTGGGGCGGGCGCCGCTGGCGCACCGGCTCGCGGCGTTCGGCGCCCTGGCGGAGGTCACCCGCGGGCCGCTGCACGCGTGGTACCGGGCGGCTGCCGCGACCGGCCCGGACGAGCGGGCCGCCGCCGCCCTGGCGGAGGCCGCGGAAGAGGCCCGCAGGCGCAGTGCGTTCGAGGAATCCGCGCTGGCCTGGCGGCGCGCCGCGGAACTCACCGAGGACCGGGCGGCGCGCGCGGATCTGCTGCACCGCGCCGCGTCCGACGCCTTCCTCGGCGGCTCGGCGTCCAGTTCGCAGTGGTGCGAGGAGGCGTTGCGTACGACGACGGATTCCGCCGTGCGTGCCGACATCGAGCTGCTGCTGGGCCGCATTCACACCTGGAACGGGGAGCCCGCCCGCGCCTACGAACTCCTCGTCGAGGCCGCGCGGAACATCCGCGGCGCCGACCCCGTACGGGCGTGTGTGCTGCTCGCGGAGGCGGTGGTGCCCGCCAGCATGGACGGCCGGGTGACCTCCGCGGTGTGCATAGCCGAGGACTCGTTCCGGCTGGCCTCCGAGTCGGGGCCGGACCGCTGGCTGAGCATGGCCCTGCTCGGGTCGGCGCTGACGCTCTCCGGGCAGATCGGCCGGGGCAAGGCCATGCTGGGCGACGCCGACGGTCACTGCACGGGCGATCCCGTACGCAACCAGCAGCTGTACGCGCTGGCCGGGCAGGCGTGGAACTGGGTAGAGGACCGGGACCGAAGTCGTCGGCTGCTCAACTCCGCCGTGGAGTCGGCCCGGCGGCACAGCGCGCCCGGCGTGCTGCCGTTCACCCTGGCGGTGCGCAGCGACCTGGAGGCCCGCGTCGGGCACTGGACCGCCGGGTACGGGGACGCCACCGAGGCGCTGCACTGGTCGCAGGAGCTGGGCCAGATCTCGTGCGTCGGCTACAGCCTGGCCTGCCTGGCGCGGCTGGACGCGCTGCGCGGCGACCGGGTGCGCTGCGAGGAGCAGGTGAGCCGGGCGCGGCGGGAGGTCGGCGGGTACGGCATCGGCTGCCTGGAGATGCACCTGACCGCCGCGCTGGGCCTGGCGGCGCTCGCGCACGGCGATCACTGCGCCGCCGCCGACCAGCTGGAGCAGAGCTTCGCGCTGCTCGCCGCGCAGGGGGTGGGCAATCCGCTGGTGGTGCCGTGCGCCGCCGACCTCGCCGAGGCGCACCTGCGGAGAGGCGACACGGCGCGGGCGGCGCAGGTGGCGGACTGGCTGGAGGAGCGGGCGCGGGCCACCGGGCTCGCGGCCCCGGAGGCCGCCGCCGCCCGCTGCCGGGGCCTGCTGGCCGCGTCGCACGAGGCGGCGCAGGCGGCGTTCGCCGCCGCGCGGGCCGCGCACCAGCGGGTCCGGGAGCCGTTCGAGCAGGCCCGTACGCTGCTGTGCGAGGCGGAGCTGCTGCGCCGCTACCGCCACCCCGCCGCCGCCCGCACGCCGCTCACGTCGGCGCTGGCCCTGTTCGAGAGCCTGGGCGCCGTGCCGTGGGCGCGGCGCGCCGCCGGGGAGCTGGCCGCCACCGGCGCCCCGCTGGCGGCGCCGGCCGCGCCGGACGGCGTCTGGGAACAGCTGACGCCGCAGGAGTTCCAGGTGGCCCGCGCGGTGGCCCGCGGTCTGAACAACACCGAGGCGGCGGTCTCCCTGTTCGTCTCCCGCAAGACCGTCGAGGCCCACCTCACCCGGGTCTACCGGAAGCTCGGTGTCCGCTCGCGGACCGAGCTCACCCGGCTGATGGCGTCCGGCGAACTGGTCGACTGACCGGCGCAAACCCTGCACGGCTGTCCGGAAGTCACCGGTCGGTCCAGTGACACTTACCACATGACAACAGTTCTGCCCGCATCCCGCGGGTACCGGCCGGCGGATCGGCTAGGTTCACACATGTCGAGGCACCGCCCGGGCAGCCGGGCGCCCCCGCTGCCTGCCCGCGGTGCCCCGGGAACGGCGCCTGCGAGGAGAGGAAGCGATGCACGAGCCAGTGGACCCGTCGGCGGCGGCGCCCGCCCCCGGCACGGCCGCCGCACCGTCGGACGCGGACGGCACACGGGACACCGGTCCGGGGAACGGCGCTCCGGAGGACGGCGGACAGGCCGAGATCGACCGGCTCCGCCGGGAGGTGCGGGACCTGCGCGGCAAGCTGCTCGCCCATCCGCTGATCTCGCAGGCGCAGGGCCTGCTCCAGGAGCGCTACCGGCTGCCGGACGCGCAGACCGCGTTCGAGCTGATGAAGCGCTGTTCACAGCAGCACAACCTGAAACTGCGGTCCCTGGCGTCCGCCGTGGTCTCCGTCCCCCGCCCGGACGACGAGCGGGGCCCGTGGTTCCCGGGCCGGGCCGGCCGGACGCCGCCCCCGCTGCCCTTTCTGCCCGGCCACCGGCCGGACACGGTCAACCGCGGCACGGTCCTCAAGCGGGTGCTGCACCAGGCGCTCGTGTACACCGACGCCGGGATGGGCGACCTGCAGTCCGCCGAACCGTCGACGGGGCTGCGGATGGAGCACCACCACGGCCTCAGCCGGGAGTTCCGGGACTTCTTCGCGCTGGTCGACGCCGAGAACACCACCTGCGCCCTCGCCGCCCGGCGTCAGGTCAGCGTCACCTCCGACATAGCCACCGACCCGGTGTTCACCGAACCGGCCCGGCAGATGATCCTCTCGACGGGCAGCCGCACCGCGCACAGCACGCCGATGGTCGCCGCCTCGGGCCGTACCGTCGGGGTGTTCTCCGTCCACCTGCCGCGTGCGCGGCAGACCCTGACCCGCTCCCAGACCACCGCCCTGGAAACGATGGCCGCGCAGGCCGGGCGGTGGCTGGAATGGCACCGGCAGACGGTCCTGCTGAACGCCCTGGAGGACCTCCACCACCGCGGCAGGGCCCTGCGGGCCGATCCGTCGCGGCGGCTCACGGACTGACGTACAGGCGCGCGGCAGGGCGGCCCCGGCCGGTCAGAGACAGACGGCGCCGCCCTCCGCCACGCCGTGCTCGACGAGCATCGCGCTCCACGCCGCCGCCGGGCTCATGTTGAGGACGACGGCCAGTCCGCCTTCGGGCAGCTGGCCGCGGTCCACGGCGGTGGCGAGGTTGAGCAGGGCGTCGTTGGGGCCGAGATGGCCGTTGTCCCGCAGGTTGTCGGCGCACGCGTCGGAGAGTTCGACGTCCAGCGACTCGGCGACGATCCGGTGCGCGGCGGTGGACAGGTTCTGCCCGACGTAGCAGGAGACCGCGTCCCGCTCCACGGCGTTGCGCTCCAGGAGGCGGCGGGTCAGCGCCGCGATCCGCTTCCTGGACTCCACCGCGAGCCGGAAGGCGTACGTGGGGACGTCGGTGCACTCCTCGCGCCACCGGTCCGGTTCCCGGCCCCGGTAGTCGACCTGGAACAGGTTCCAGAACTCGCCACTGGTCTCCAGGAGGATGTCGCGGACGCGCAGCGGCCCGTCCCGGGACACCAGGACCGCCTGGCCGCTGTCGCCGTTGACGGTCACCGGGTGCCGGTAGCGGCGGGAGGTGACCGGTTTGCTGCCGTGTACGACGAGGATGTGGTCGGCGGACGGGTCGGTGGCGAGCCGCCCGGCCGCGGCGAGCAGCGCGGGCACCACCGAGGCGCAGCCCAGGCCGCCCACCGTGAACGCCCAGGCCCGGTCCGCGCCGAGCAGCGCCTGCAGCCGGGTCGCCTCGGAGGTGGAGAACGCCTCGGGTGCCCGGGGCTCGATCATGATCAGGCCGTCCAGCCGGTCCGGGGCCAGCCCCGCGGCGGCGAGCGCCTGCCGTCCGGCCCGTGCCGCCAGGTCCACCGCGGACAGGCCGTCGCCGACGGCCACCCGCTCGATGCCGAGTGCCAGGCAGGCCGCCCGTTCCGGGCCGTCCAGCGCGGCCAGTTCCGGCAGGGCGGCCAGGGTGGCCCGGCCCGGCAGGTGGGTGGCGGTGGCGCGCAGGGCGATGCTCATTCCCCGATCCCCGCTTCCAGCTGCTCGATCTGCTGCTGGCTCAGCGCGACCAGCGGGAAGTCCGAGGGCACGTGCCCGCCCGCGTCGGGCCGGTCCGCGTACACCGTCAGGCCGGTCAGCAGCGCCGCCCAGCTCCGGCACAGTTCGCGGGCCCCGCTCTCGTCGGTCAGAGCGCGCGAGCACGCCAGGGCCAGGTGCAGCTCCGGCCCGTCCGGCCCGCCGACGACCGCCCCGGACGCCTCCACGGCATGGCCGGGAGGCGTGGTCTCCGCGCCTTCGCCGCCCATGCCGGCCGGCCGCCAGCCGCCGGCCGCGCCGTCCGGCGGCGCGCCGTCCGGGCCGGGGCCGCCGATGAGTCCGCCGAGGTAGTTGAAGCCGATCGACGGGGTGGGCAGCGCGGCCAGTGTGCTGCCGCTGCCGGGGGCGAGGTAGCGCAGGGCTCCGTAGCCCAGGCCGTTGCCGGGGACGACGCCGAGCTGTTCCTTGATCCGCTTGATGAGCTGTCCGGCGGCGGGCCCGCCGGCCCGCACCTCCGCGAGGTCGACCGCGCCGGGGTCCAGCCGTACGGGGTAGGCGCAGGTGAACCAGCCCACCGTGCGGGACAGGTCCATGTCGTCGGTGAGCGGCTCCCGGCCGTGGCCCTCCACGTCCACCAGCACCGGCCCGGGGTCCGCGCCGCGCGCCGTACGCCATTCGGCCACCGCCGAGGCCAGGGTGGCGAGCAGGAGGTCGCCGGTCCCGGCGTAGAAGGCCGCGGGGACGGCCGTGAGCAGTCCGGCGGTCACCGGCGCCGACAGCGGTACGGACACCCGCCCGGCGTGCGGGAGGCCGTCGCGCCCGGAGACGACGGGCTGCCCGCCGAGCGGCGGCTCACCGGGGGCGAGGATGCGCTGCCACACCGGGATTTCGGCCTGCCATGCAGGGGTGCCGGCGAACTCGGCCAGGGTCCGTGCCCACCGGCCGAAGGAGGTCGCCACCGGCGGCAGCGCCGGGGGCTTCCCCGCGGCGAGCGCGTCGTACGCCGCTTCGAGGTCGCTCAGCAGGGCGTTCCAGGACAGTACGTCGGTCGCGAGATGGTGGGCGGCGAGCAGCAGCCTGCCGTCCTCGGCGGTCCCCCGGTCCAGCAGGACGAGCTGGGTCATGACGCCGGCCCGCGGGTCGATCCGTCCGTAGGCCGCCCGGCTCTCCCGCTCCGCGAGGCCGGCCAGTCGCCGCTGGTCCAGGCCCGCGGCGTCGACCCGGCGCACCTCGGCGCCGGTGCCGTCCGGGGCGGGCTCCGGCACCGTCAGCGACCAGGTGGCGGGGGCGGTGCCCGCCTCGCCCGTCAGCCGGGCCCGGAGCATGTCGTGACGGGCCAGCACCGCCCGGAAGGCGCCCGTCAGTGCGGTGTGGTCGAGGCCGCCGGGGACGGCCAGGGTCACCGACTGGGTGAACCGGGCCGGGATGCCCGTCCGTTCGGCGAATTCGCGCATCACCGGGGTCAGCGGGACGGTGCGGTCCGCGCCGTCGTCCGCCGTGGAGCGGCGCGGGGCGGCCCCGGCCACCGCCGCGATCGCCGCGGCCGTCCGCCGCTCGAAGACGTCGCGCTGCGCGATCATCACGCCGGCCCGGCGGGCGCGGGCCACCAGCTGGATGGACATCACCGAGTCCCCGCCGATGGCGAAGAAGTCGTCGTCGGCGTCGACCCGGTCCGCGCCGACCAGCTCGCCGAACAGCTTCCGCAGGATGGCCTGCGCGTCGCGGGGCGCCTCGGCGGTGGGGGCGGGCGCGGGTGCTGCGGTTGCGGCGGCTTCGGGCTTCGGGGACGGTACGGGCAGGGGTGCGGATGCGGGCACGGGAGGCGTCTCGGCGACGGGCGCGGGTACGGGCTCCGGAGCGGGTGCGGGCGCTGCCACCGGCCGCCGCGGCCGCCCGAGTTCGCCGATCGGCCGGCCCGGGTCCGCCACGGCCGCCGCGACCAGCTCGGGGAACCACGTCACGAGGCGGTCGGCGGTGGCCCGGTCGAAGAGGGCGGTCGCGTAGTCGAGTTCGCCCCTCATCGGGCCGCTCCCGCCGTCCACGATCCCGAAGGACATGTCGAACTTGGCGGTGCCGGGCACCACACCGCCGACGTCGGTGTCCGCGTAGCGGGTGATCTCCACCCCGGCCATGCCGCCCTCGTACTGCGGCACGTTCTGGTAGGTGTACGTCACGTCGTACAGCGGGTGCCGGGCGAGGTCGCGCCGGGCGCCGCCCGCCGTGACGATCTGGCTGACCGGGATCTCCTCGTGGTCCAGGACGCCCGCGACGGTGCCCGCGCACCGCCGGACCAGCTCGTCGAAGGACAGGCCGGCCGTGGTGTCGGTGCGGAACGGCGGGAGGTTGTTGAAGTAGCCGATGACGTTCTCCACGTCGGGGTGGACGCGGCCGGAGGTGGCGACGCCGATGACGATGTCGCGGTGGCCCGACCACAGGTGGACCAGCGCGTCGAGCACGGCGAGCATGGTGACGAAGGTCGTGACCCCGTGGTGGCGGCTGTACTCCCGTACCCGTCCGGCGGTCGCGGCGTCGACGAGGAAGGGGAGCACCTCGCCCTCGTACGACTGCACGTCCGGGCGCGGGTGGTCCAGCGGCAGTTCCGGGCGGCTGAGGCCCGCCAGTTCCCGGCGCCAGAACTCCAGGCCGCGCTGCCACCGCCGGCCGGCCGGCAGGGCGCGCTGCCAGGCGGCGTAGTCCTGGTACTGGACGGGCAGTTCGGGCAGCCGCGCCGGGGTGCCGGTGCTGCGCGCCCGGTAGAACTCGGCGAGGTCGCGGGAGAACAGCGCGGTGTACCCGCCGTCGAAGATGCTGTGGTGGAAGTTGAGGACGAGGACGTGGTCCTCCTCTGCCCGCTTGATCAGCAGGACCCGGAGCAGGGTGTCCCGGGTGAGGTCGAAGGGCTGCGCGACCGCGTCGCGGATGAGGGTACGGACCCGTGGCCCGCGCTTCTCCCGCGGCAGCCGGCTGACGTCCAGGACGGCCAGGAGGGGTTCGGGCGCGGTGAACACCACGTACGGGGCGCTGTTCTCGTCGGTCAGGAAGGCGCTGCGCAGCACCTCGTGCCGCGCGGCCATGTCGGTCAGCGCGTCCTGGAGGGCGGCCGGGTCCAGCGGGCCGGTGAGGTGCATCGGCGCGGGGACGTTGTAGAGCGGGCTGCCCGGGTTGACCTGGTCGAGGTACCACAGGGGCTCCTGGCCGAACGACAGCGGCAGCGGGCCGTCGCGCCCGATCCGGGTGATCGGCCGGTCGGCCGGGGCGGGGGTGCGTTCCCCGGCATCTCCGGGACCGCCGGCTTCCCCGACCGCACCGTCTGCACGGTCCGCTCCACCCGCACCGGCTTCCGCGGCCTCCGTGGTTAGTTCGAGCACCCGTCCGGCGAGTGTACGGACCGTGGAGTGGGCGTAGAGGTCGGCGAACGTGACCTCCACACCGAAGTCCTGCTGGAGGCGGCGGAGCAGGCCGACGCCCACGAGTGAGGTGCCGCCGAGCATGAAGTAGTCCGAGTCGGGCCCGGCGTCGGGCCGGTCGAGCAGGTCCGCCCACACCTCGGCGACGCGCCGTTCGGTCTCCGCGAGGCCGGTGGGCTGCGCGGCGCCCGGCCCGGAGGGCCCGGATGTGGCGGACGGGTCCCGGCCGTTGGCGGGCCGCGCCGTGCGCGGGCGGCCGAACCGGCACGGGGTCGGCTCGAAGGGGTACGTCGGTGCCTCGATGCGGCGGACCGTGGTGTCGCGGTAATAGCGCTCCCAGTCGACGGCCGCGCCGAGCGCGTAAAGGCGGCCGAGGCGTTCCAGGACGCCGCCCCGGGTGCCGTCCCCGGCGAGGTCCACCACGGGCAGTTCCGGTGCCAGGCCGCCGATCTCGCGCGCGAGGACGCCGCCCGCGCCCAGCTCCACGAGCAGGGCTCCGTCGCGGGCCAGCCCGGCCACCACCGGCTCCAGCCGCGCCCGGTCGGGCGCCGCGGGCAGCTGCCGCCCGGCCGCCTCGGCGACGGCCTCGGCGAGTGTGAGCCTGCCCCGGACCGCGCGTACGGCCAGGTTGCCCGCTCCGGAGCCGATCACGCTGATGTCCGCCAGCCCCAGCGATTCGGCCACCCGGTAGAGCGCGTACTGCCGTACGACGGTCCGGGCGGCCCGGTCCGCGGCCGCGGCGTCCAGCTCCTCGCACTCGGCGGGGACGGGGAACTGCGCGCGCAGCCGCGCCCAGACCTCGTCGTCCGGGAGCGCGTCCCCGGAGAACAGCAGGACCGGCCGCGGCGCTTCGGCCGCAGGCGCTTCGGGAACGGCCGCCGCCCGCAGCCGCTCGGCCAGTTCGCGGGTCGTCCCGGCGGTCACCGCGAGCCGGTACGGGTGGTCGTCGCGGCCCCGGTTCAGGGCGTGCGCGACGGCCCCCAGGGACTGGTCGGTGCGCTCGGCGAAGTCGGCGAGCCGGGTGCGGTAGCGGTCCAGGGCGCCGGACGTCTTCGCCGACACCGTGACCAGTTCCGCGCCGGGCACGGCGGCTCCCGGGGCCGGGGCGGCGGGCGCCTGTTCCAGTACGGCGTGCACGTTGGTGCCGGTCATGCCCCAGCTGCTGAGCCCGGCTCGGCGCACGGCGCGCGCGTCCGGCTCCCAGGAGCGCCGCTTGTCGTTGACGTACACCGGCCCGTCGAAGTCGATCAGCGGGTTGGGGACGGTGAAGTTGACGGCCGGGTAGTGGGTGCCGTGGCGCAGCGCCGCCATGACCTTGAACAGGCCGGCGATGCCCGCCGCGTTGCCGAGGTGCCCGATGTTGGCCTTGACGGAGCCGATCGCGCACTGCCGGCCGGCCACGCCCGCCGCCGCGAACGCCCGGCGCAGCGCGTCCACCTCGACGACGTCGCCGAGCGGTGTGCCCGAGCCGTGGCATTCGACGTAGCCGATCGTACGGGCCTCGACTCCGCCGTCCCGCCAGGCCCCGGTCAGCACGTCCGCCTGGGCGACCTGGCTGGGCGCGGCCATGGTGGCGGCGCGGTAGCCGTTGTGGTTGACGGCGACGCCCTTCAGTACGGCCAGCACGTTGTCGCCGTCGGCCAGGGCCCCGGACAGCGGCTTGAGCACGACGATGCCGCCGCCCTCCCCCGCGGTCATCCCGTTGGCACCGGCGTCGAAGGGGCGGCAGCGCTCGTCGCTGGACTCCAGGCCCGGCAGCGGAGTCCAGTCGGCCCGCAGGACCGGCGGGGGCAGGAGGTTGACGCCGCCGACGATCGCCAGCGGCGCCTCGCCGTTGCGCAGCTGGCGGACCGCGAGGCTCAGCGCGGTCAGTCCGCTGCTGCACGCGGTGTCCACCACGAGGGCGGGGCCTTGCAGGTCGAAGAGGTAGCTGAGGCGGGCGGCGAGCGCGGCGGTCGAGGTGCCGAGCAGTCCCACCACGTCCCGGTCGGCCTCCGCCCTCTCGTCCGGTCCGGTCTCCACGGCGGCGAGCAGTACCGAGGCGGCCGAGCCGCGCAGGGTGGCCGGGGCGTATCCGGCGGATTCGATGGCCTGGTGGGTGAGCTGGAGCAGCAGCCGCTGGTGCGGGTCCATCAGTTCGGCCTCGCGCCGGGGGATGCCGAAGAGTTCGTGGTCGAACAGGTCGACGCGGTCCAGGTATCCCATGGCGAGGTAGCGTTCGCCGGGGTCGTCGCCGGGCCGCAGGCGCCCGGGTCCCGGCCCGCCGACGCTGTCGCGGCCGGCGCACAGGTTGTCGTGGAACGTCTCCAGGTCCGCCGCGTCGGGAAAGATCCCGGCAGCCCCGATGATCGCGACGTCACCCGTCCTCATGTCTCTTCTCCGCTTCTCCGGCGGTCCTGGACCGCCGGGGTGGGGGCCGGTCCGGTTGCGCTACAGCTCGTGGCTGTGGTCGTCGTCGACGGGCACCAGGCGGCGCCGGTCGACCGTCTCCGCCATCGCCTCGATGGTCGAGTGTTCGAAGAACAGCGCGACCGGCAGGTCGGCGCCGCAGAACCGGGCGAGTTCGTTGCGTACGGTCAGCAGCTTCAGCGAGGTCCCGCCGGTGTCGAAGAACTTGTCGCGCATCCCGAACTCCCGGCGTCCCAGCACCTCGCACCAGATGCGGTGGACGGCGCGTTCGGTGGCGGTGCGCGGGCCGCGGTCGGCCGGCGGGCGGACGGCGTCCGGGGCGGGCAGGGCGGCCCGGTCGACCTTGCCGTTCGGTGTCAGGGGGAGGTGTTTGACGACGATGGTCTCCGAGGGCCGTAGGTACTCCGGCAGGCGGCCGTCCGCGAACCGCCGGACGGCGTCCGCGACCGGCGTTCCCGGGTGCTCGGGCACGACGTACGCGACCAGCCGCTTGTGGCCGGGGGTGTCCTCCCGTACGGTCACCGTCGCCTGGGCGACCCCGGGGCAGCGTCCGAGGACGGCGGCCGTCTCGTCCGGTTCGACGCGGTAGCCGCGGATCTTGACCTGGTCGTCGGTGCGGCCGAGGAATTCCAGGTGCCCGTCCCGGTTCCGGCGGACGAGGTCGCCGGTACGGTACATGCGTCCGCCGTACGGGCAGGTGACGAACCGTTCGGCGGTGAGCGCGGGCCGGTTCAGGTAGCCCCGGGCGACGCCGGTTCCGGACACGTACAGCTCTCCCGGGACACCGGTCGGCACCGGCCGCAGCAGACCGTCCAGGACGTACAGGCCGACCCCGTCGCGCGGGCCGCCGAGCGGCAGGGTGTCCGGGACCGGGGTGCCCGCCCGCAGCGTGTGCACGGTCGCGCACAGGGTGGTCTCCGTCGGCCCGTACAGGTGGCGGATCTCCAGGTCCGGGCAGGCGCGGGCGACGCGGGCCACGGCTTCGGCGGGCACCACGTCGCCGCCGGTGAGCACGTGCCGCAGCCCGGCCAGGCACTCCGGGGCCTCCTGCGCCAGCGCCCGGAAGAGACCCGCCGTCAGGTGGACGGAGGTCAGGCCCGCTTCGGCCACCAGGGCCGTCAGCAGGTCGGGGTCGGCGATGCCGTCGGGGGCGACGACGACGCAGCCGCCGTTCAGCAGCGGCACCCAGATCTCCAGGAAGGAGGCGTCGAAGGTGTGCGGGGCGTGGAAGAGCATCCGGCCGGTGGCGCAGCCGCCCCAGCAGGGGTCCGCCGCCAGGGCCGCCACGCTTCGGTGGGTCGCCGTCACGCCCTTCGGCTCCCCGGTGGAACCGGAGGTGTACATCACGGAGAACGCGGAGTCCGCGCTGACGGCGGCCGGGGCGGGTCCGGCGGCCGGCCCCGGTTCCGCGCCCGGCCCGTGTCCGGCGGCCATCCCGGCTTCCGCGCCCGCGTAGGCGAGGGCGTCCGGCAGGAGGTCCTCGGTGACTTCGAAGGCGGGTGCCGCGTTCGTCGTCATCAGGCCGGTGCGTTCGGCCGGGCCGCCCGGGTCGACGGGCACGTACGCCGCACCCGCCTCGACGACGCCGAGCAGTACGGCCGGCAGGTCCGCGGACCGGGGCAGCCGCACGGCCACCCGGTCCCCCGCCGTCACCCCGCGCGACCGCAGGTACCGGGCGACGGCGTCCGCGCGGCCGGCCAGTTCCCCGTACGTCAGGGTCCCGCCGCCGTACACGACCGCCGCCCGGTCCCGGCAGCGCTCCACCACCCTCGCGAACACCCCGGTCACCGTCTCCCCCGTGGTACCGGTCCGCCCCATGTCGACCCTCATGGTCAGCCGCTCCCGTTCCCCCTCCAGGAGGGCGTCGATGTCCGCCGGCCGGACCGCGGCGTCCCGGGCGAAGTGCTCCAGCACCCGCACCAGTCGGCCCGCGACGGCCTCGGCTTCGGCCCGGTCGAACAGGTCGGGCCGGTAGGTCAGCCGGAACTCGCCGGGCTGCGCGTTGAGGACGAGGGGGTAGTGGGCCGCGACGCGGCCGGTCGGCTCGGTGAGCCGGACCCCGCCGCCGAGGTCGCGGACCGCCGCCTCCAGCGGGAGGTTCTGGTAGACCACCAGCGTGTCGAACAGCTCCCGGGCGCCGGTGAGGGCGTGCAGTTCCCACAGGCCGACGTGTTCGTGCGCCAGGAGCGCGCTCTGTTCGCGGACCAGCCGGTGCAGGAAGTCGGCGAGCGGTTCCTGTTCGTCCCAACGCACCCGTACGGCGAGCGTGTTGATGAACATCCCGACCATGGTCTCGATGCCCGGTACGTCCGGCGGCCGACCGGATGTCGTCGTACCGAACACCACGTCGTCGCCACCACCGAGCCGGCCGAGCAGGATGCCCCAGGCGCCGCGGACCAGGGTGCTCATCGTCACGCCGAGGCGGCGCGCCCGGCGTTCCAGCCCGGCGGTCAGGTCCGCGGTGACGCCGACGGGGATCTCGACGGGGTCCGTCGGCGCGCCGGAGCCCCGGCCGCCCGCCACCAGGGTGGGCCGTACGCCGGTCAGGGTCCGGCGCCAGGCCGCGAGGGCGGCGTCCCGGTCGCGGGCGGCCAGCCAGGCGACGTACGTGCGGTAGGGCGTCACGGACGGCAGGCAGGCGAGGTCCCCCGCGTGTTCGTACAGCGTGGCCCATTCGTCCAGCAGGACCTCGACGGACCAGCCGTCACAGAGAATGTGGTGCATGCCCAGCAGAATGCGGTGCCGGTCGGCGGCCAGCCGTATCGCCGTCACCCGCAGCAACGGGGATTCGCCGAGGTCGAATCGGCGCTGCCATTCTTGGTCCGTCACCTGCCGTATCCGGGATTCATCCGTCTCGCTCAGGTCGGTTTCCGTCCAGGGAATATCCACGTCGCGCAGCACGAACTGCACGGTTTCCCCGGACCCCAGGGTGCGAAAGCCCGCCCGCAACGGTGCGTGCCTGCGGGTGAGCTGCTGGAGGGCGGACCGCAGCAGGGCCAGGTCGACCGGCCCCTCGAAATCCAGTGTCGTCTGGCTGCGGTAGATGTCGGTGGCCTGCGGATCGTAGCCGGCATGGAAGTACATGCCCATCTGCATGGCTGTCAGCGGCCATATATCAGCTAATTCGGACTTCCCCATGCGCGCGGCCCCCGCTCCGCTCAGCGATCGCACAGCACAACATCCCGGTCATGTTATCCAGCACCGCCCGGGGAAAGGGGACGTCCAACTGAGCATTTCCCCGGGCGTTATTGAGGTGTCCGGGTCAGCCCCCACGCGGAAGGCCGGGCGCGGCGCGGGACGGACACCGGGCCCGTGGGCGACCATGTCCGGGACGGGGCGGCGAGGGAGCCCCGCGGCGAACTCCTCCTCGCCGACCTGGCCGGCCCCCGACCTGGAGGGCATCCATCAGCTTCGCCTGGTCATCGAGGAACTGCGCACCCGCGCCACGGGCCTGCTGCGCATCTCCCTCGGCGGCCTGCGCGCCGGCCACCGTGGACCCGGGCCTCTCACCGGGCTCTCGCGGGCGCCACGGTGACGCCGTAGAGCCGGATCTTGCGGTAGATGGTGGCGCGGGAGATGCCGAGCTGCCGGGCCGCCGCGTCGCGGTTGCCCGCGGCGTCGTGCAGAGCCCGTACGATCGCGTCGCGTTCGACGGCTTCCCAGGGGGTGAGGGTCCGGCGGCAGGAGCTGTGGCACTCCGGCGCGAGGTCGTGCGGCTGAAGGTCCGCCTGGCGGCGCCCGCGCGCCGCCTGCTGGAGCACCCGGCTCAGGTGCCGTACGTTCCCCGGCCAGTCGAAGCGGGAGAGCACCTGCATCGCGGCCGGCGTGCAGGACACGGTGCCGCCGCCGTGCCGGGACAGCAGCGCCGGGACGAGGTCGCGGATGTCCTCGGGCCGGTAGCGCAGCGGCGCCACCGCCACCGTGCAGGGGAAGACGGCGCTGTCCAGGGCCGGGGGCGGGGCGGCGTGCGGGGCCGGTCCCCGCCCGGCGACCGTGTAGAGGCCGACCACCCACGGGCCGGCGCCGCGGTTGCGCCGCGCGCCGGCGAGCAGCGTCTCCAGCCGGTGCATCAGTTCCCGGCTCGCCACCTCCAGATGCTGGAGCACGACCGTGCCGTCCTCGTCGCGGAGGGCCTCTTCGGCGCGGGCCAGTACGTGCGGGGCGCGCGCGGATACGGACAGGTCCAGGACGCGCAGCCGCGCCCGGGGGCGGACCCAGTGGTGGGCGGCGCGGACCAGCGCCAGCTTGCCCACGCCCGCCTCGCCCACCACACGGGTGGGCAGCCGCTGCCGGCAGGCGGAGGTGACGTCCCGGCTCGCGGAGCGCCAGGACGGCGAGGTGCCGGCCAGGCCCGGCAGGAGCGCCGGGAGAGGTGACGGGAGGGGCTGCGGCCCGGTCCGGGTGCCGGGCGCCCGGTCCGCCGCGACGGTGGCGCCCCCGACCTCCGGCATCGTCATGGCGACGAGGCAGCCGACCGGCCGGGCGGGCGGGCCGACCAGGGTGCAGCGGGCCCGTACGTCCGGGCCGGAGGCCAGCCGCAGCGACGTGTCCACGCGCTGCCTGCGGCCGCCCGCCGGCGCGGCCAGCAGGTCGGCGGCCAGCGCGCCCAACTGGCGCAGGTCCTGCGGCTCCAGGAGGCGGGCCGCTTCGGTGTTGGTGGTGCGCAGGGTGGGCGTCACCAGGAGCACCGGGCCGCTGGCGCGCCGGGCGGCGGCGAGGAACGCGTCCAGGGCCGCGCGCTCGTTGCCGGAGTAGCGCTCCAGCAGCCGTTCCTCGATGTCGGTGGCGGCCTGCCGGACCACCGCGGCCATCAGCGGGGAGGCGTCCTGCCGCAGGCACGTCAGATTGACGACGCCTTCCTGCCGTCCGGTGAGCGGATTGCGTACGGGGATGCCGGCGCACGCCGCGCGCTGGAGCGGTTCGGAGAAGTGCTCGGGGCCGAAGACGGTGCTCAGGCGGCGTTCGGCCAGCGCGGTGCCGATGCCGTTGGTGCCGACGGCGTCCTCGGCGTAGCTGAAGCCCGGCGCCAGGTGCACCCGGTCCATCAGGCGGACCACCGCGGGGTCGCCGCCCCGGCGGGTCAGGACCCGGGCCGCGGAGTCCGCGAGGACCACGCCGGCCGTGCAGTCCGCGAGGAGTTCCCCGACGCGGTCGAGCACCGGTGCCGCCGCGGCCAGGAAGCGGCTGTCCCAGTCGATGTGTTTCTCCACGTGCGGGACGTGCAGTCGGTCGGCGTCGACCGCCTGCAGGCGGCAGCGTCTCCAGGAGGAGAGGATCGTGTCCCTGGTCCGTGGTTGCGGCGTGCCGGGGACGGTGGTGACGGGCGCGGGGCTGCCGGCCGTACCGGGTGCGTCCGGTCCGCGCGGGGCCGCCGCTGTCGCCGTTTCGGGCGCACCGCCCAGCATTCGCTCGCGTGCCCGCATGACCGCCCGTTCGGGGATGTCCCGGAAGTCCATGGTTGCAGACATGCCCCGGGCGCCGAACCGCGATCCCCGCGACGGGCCCCGATCGCGGCACGGCGCGCGGCGCTTTTCCACCTCGGCGCGAAAACCCGCTCAGCGCAGGGCAGTTGCCGCCGTACCGTCTCAGAGTGAGACATCACGCCGGGTGCGGCGCGTGCTGTAATTCTGAGCGCGTCGGCACGATTGCGGGCGCCGTACGACGACAGGGCCCCGGTCCCGCCGCCGTGCGCGAGGACCGCCCATGCCGACCAGGCCGCAGGAGCCGACCGTGACGCTGTGCTGGAACGGACGCCCGACCCCTCTCGACGCGAGCCGCCCCTCGGAGCAGTACGCACTGAAGCTGACCGAGGCGAACCGCTCCGCGCTGGCCGACCTGTTCGCGTCGCTGGACATACTGGAGAACCTGATCGGCCAGATCCGGGACAACGCGCACGACACGGTGGCGGGCGCCAACACCTGTCTCGCCCAGTCCCTGCACCACGTGCAGACCAGCCTGGCGACCCTGGAGGCGCTCGACGACCTGACCCGCCGCGTACTGCCGCGGCTGTCACCGCCGCACGAGAGCGGCAGGGCCTGAGCGGGACCGCGCCTGCGGGCCCCGGCCGGACGTCGGCCCGGCCGACGCGACGTCAGTCCCGGCCGGCGCGCAGCTCGCTCCAGTCCAGCAGTTCGCTGGCCTCGCGCTCCGTCTCCTTGGCCAGCTGGCGGACCTGGGCCAGTACGTCGCCGTGCTCCTCGATGAGGCTGTCGTAGATCGGTGGGCCGGCGGGCAGGCGGGCAGCGGTCATCTGGGGTCAGTCCTCGAACCATTCAGCCGCACCGTCCCCCGCCCGGAGCAGGGGGATGCGGAAACTACAACGACGCCGGAACTACGGCCGGACCGCGTCTCAGGCGGCCAGGAGAGAGTCCTCCCGCACGCCCGTGCCGGGCAGCCGGTGCCTGGCCGCGACCAGTGCCGCATCAACATCCTTCGTTCCGGTGGAAATACACAGCGAGTAGGCGAGATCGTCCATCCGCCGACGCAGCTCAGGACTGCCGTCCTCAGCACGCAGCACCCGCAATGTCTCGTACTGATCGACGAGGTTACCCAACACCACCGGGTGCGCCAACAACATCCTCTTCCCCTTTCATCACATCATTGCCTTCGTTTCACCGTCGCGACTACCCGCCCGACGGCCCCTCATGCCCACAGCGAAAGAGATACATCACACGTCCCACAACACACTCGGTGTCCCGCGCGCCCCGCACACCGGACGCCCCCCACCCGCGATGCTGGGCTCCGGACGTACGCGGAAGCACGCATGCGTACGCGACGGTGATACGCCGTCGCGCGCAGCGGCGAAGGGAGCTCCGGACATGCAGATCGATCTCTCCGGCCGGACGGCCGTGGTGACGGGTTCTTCCCAGGGCATCGGCCACGCCATCGCGACCGGCCTCGCGCGGGCGGGCGCGGACGTCGTGCTCACCGGACGCGACACCGGGCGCCTCGACGAGGCCGCCGGCCGGCTGCGCGCGGCGGTGCCCGGCGCGACGGTGTCCGGGGTGACCGCCGACCTCGCCACCGAGGGCGGCGCGCGGGACCTCCTGTCGGCCGTGCCGCACACCGACATCCTCGTGAACAACCTCGGCATCTTCGGCTCCCGCCCGGCCCTGGAGATCACCGACGCCCAGTGGCGCGAGTACTTCGAGACCAACGTGCTCAGCGCGGTCCGCCTGATCCGGCTGTACCTGCCGGGCATGACGGAGCGCGGCTGGGGGCGCGTACAGAACATCGCCAGCGACTCCGCGGTCGTGGTGCCCGCCGAGATGATTCACTACGGCGTGTCCAAGACGTCGCTGCTGGCCGTCTCGCGGGGCTTCGCCAAGGAGGCCGCGGGGACGGGCGTCACGGTCAACTCCGTGATCGCCGGGCCGACGCACACCGGCGGCGTCGAGGACTTCGTATATCAGTTGGTCGACCGTGATCTTCCGTGGGACGCTGCCCAGCGGGAGTTCATGCGCGTACACCGCCCCCAGTCGCTGCTGCAACGCCTCATCGAGCCCGAGGAGATCGCCAACATGGTCGTCTACCTCAGCTCGCCCCAGGCATCGGCGACCACCGGCGGCGCGCTGCGCGTCGACGGCGGATACGTGGACGCGATCCTGCCCTGACTCCACCGGGCCGGGCCCCCAAGGGCCGTCCGCACCGGTCTTCCGTCACCGAGAAATGAGCATCCGCCATGCCCGACCACGACCACGACCAGCACCGGGCCCCCGGCGAGGGCGACGCCGCCGGGAACGGGTTCGCCGGCCGGCTCCGCGAGCGGACCGCCGTCCTCGGCACCCTCGACCCCGAGGAACCGCTCGACGACCTGGAGCCGCTGCGGGCGCTCATCGGTGACGCCCGCGTCGTCGCGCTCGGCGAGAACTCGCACTTCATCCAGGAGTTCGGCCTGGCCCGCGAACGTATCCTGCGCTTCCTCGTCCAGCGCTGCGGATTCACCGCACTGGCCTTCGAGTACGGCTTCAGCGAGGGCTTCGCGCTGGACGCGTGGGCGCAAGGGGAGGGCACGGAGGAGGACTTCGCGCGGCAGACCCAGGCGTCCATCCCCATCGGGCTGTCCGGCCCGCTGCACTGGCTGCGCCGCTACAACCGGACCGCGACCCTCCCCGTACGGTTCGCCGGTGTGGACGTGCCGGAGGCCGGGGGCTCCCTGCTCCCGGCCCTGGCTCCGGTGGCCGAGTACCTCCGCGAGGTCGATCCGGACGGCCTGCCGCTCGTCCAGGACGCCATGAAGACCGCCGAACGGTTCGCCTGCGCGTCCATGGCGCTCGCGGCGCCCGCCTGGGCCCGGCTGGACACCGGCGAGCAGGACGCCCTCAGCACGATGCTGACGCGCCTGCGTACGCGACTGCGGGCCATGGAACCGCTGTACGTCGGGCGCGGCGGCCGGCCCGCTTACGACATCGCCCTGCGCCGCGCCGAGGCGGCGTGCCACACCGACCACCAGTTGCGGGCCATGTCCGAGCTGTACGCGGGGAACGGTGTGCCGGCCGACGCCTCGGCCCGCGAGGTCTTCATGGCCGACTCGGTCCGGTGGCTCCTGGACCGCTCCGCGCCCGGCACGCGCGTCGTGCTCCCCGCGCACAACGCGCACATCCAGCGGACGACGGTCTCGTTCGACGGCCGCCTCACGTCGCTCCCCATGGGCCACCACCTGAGCCATGCCCTGGGCGAGGACTACTTCGCCCTCGGTATGACCGGCGTCGGCGGCCGTACCGCGGACATGCACCTCGACGAGCACACCGCCTTCGGCTTCCGCGTCGAGGACACCGCACTCGGCGCGCCGGAGCCCGGCAGCGTCGAGGCGGCCTTCGTGGCGGCCGGTCTGGGGTCGGACATCGCGCTGGCCGGGCTGCGCGCACACCGGGGTACGGAGCCGGGCGAAGCGGCGGAGGCGGCCCCCGACCGTATCCGTATGCACAGTGGCTACCTGCGGACTCCCGTCGTCG
Organism: Streptomyces sp. NPDC059788; assembly: GCF_042732265.1. Classification (NCBI taxonomy): domain Bacteria; kingdom Bacillati; phylum Actinomycetota; class Actinomycetes; order Kitasatosporales; family Streptomycetaceae; genus Streptomyces; species Streptomyces sp. NPDC059788. Next base: position 79,902 of record NZ_JBHWHY010000037.1, read on the forward strand.
ACGCCTTCGACGGCCTCCTGAGCGTCCCGGCCACCACCGTGGTCGACGACCTCGGGTTCTGACCGCCCCCGCACGCCGCCCGCTTCGCCGCCGCCCTTTCCCAATGCCGGGACAGCGGTCGGCGGGAGCGGCACAGTGGTAGACGGGACGCGTGCAGGGCCCGTCAGGAGGTGCGGCCGTCATGACGTACCGGCTGGTGATGACACGAGAGGCACGGAGCCGGCTGAACGGCCTGCGCCGCGACGACCCGCGGGCGGCCCGGCTCGTCGGGGAGGCGGTGACCGCGCTGCTGGAGCACGGCCTGCGGCTCGGACCTCCCCTGGTGGTGCCGGTGGGCGCCGCCCTGCGGGCGGGCGAGCCGCGGGAGGCCCTGGACTACTGGTATCAGCGCCAGCTCACGCTGCTGCTGAAGGTCCGGCGGGCGGTGGCCGACGTGGCGGTATCGCGCCGCGAACTCGACCGGCAGGTCGGCGAGCTGGGCCGGCAGGCCCGGCGGCTGTCCGACCTGGGGGCACAGGCCGTCGCCTCGGGCCGCACGGATCTCGCCCGGGAGGCGGACGACCGGCGGTCGGCGGTGCGCCACCAGCAGGTGCTGCTCGACGAGTCGCGTGCCGACGTCCGCAAGCGGGAGGCCGCCCTCATCGGGATCAGCCGGCGGGTGCAGGACCAGGTCGACGGCTTCCGGTCCCGCAGGGCGGGGGTGGAGGCCGTCCAGTCGGCCGGGCATGCCCAGCAGAGCGTGCACGAGGCGTGCGCCGAGGCGGACGGGCCGGACGGTGGAGAGGAGGCGGCGTGTGCCGAGGCGGACGGCGCGGTCGCCTCGGCCGGGGCGGCGGCCCGCGACATGGCCGCCGGGGCCGAGCGGCTTGAGCACGAGGTGGACGAGCCGCTGGGCGCGCCGCCACCGGCCATGGAGCTGTACGAGCTGCGGCTCGGCGCGCTGACGGGCCGGGACCTGCGGATGCTGTGCACCATCGAGACCGGGAAGAGCGCGGCGGATGCGGGGGCCGCCGGGGCGGACCCGGCCGCCGAGGCCGTGGTGCTGCTCGCCGTGGCCGCGGACCGTACGCAGTGGTGGGACTGGTACGAGTACGCCCTGCCGTCGGCCCGCAGGCGCCTGGCGGAGCGGGAGTTGCGCGGGCGGGAACCCGGCGCCGAGGACCAGGCTTTCTGCGGGAGCCGTGCCTTCCTCCACGAGTGGTACCCCGGGCGGGACGAGGAGCGGCTCGACGGGGCGGCGCTGCTCGTGGCCCGGAACCGGGGGCAGCGGCTGGCGTCGGTGCGCCGCCGCCGGGGGGTGACCCGGGGTCAGCTCGCCGTGCGCATGGGGGTGCCGGCCGCCCGCGTGGCGGAGATCGAGAAAGCCGAGCCGGGCGCCGTCGAGGTGCGCACCCTCGCCGCGTACGTGGAGGCCCTGTGCGGACGGCTGGAGATCGTCGCGGATTTCGACACGGAGCGGCTGATCCTCGGCTGAGGCCCGGGGTCCTGGCCGGGTGGCGGGACGGATGCCGGTACGGGCGCCGGGCCGGGTGCCGTGAGCGGTCCGGCCCGTCCGCGTACCGGAGATCGGGCCCGTTGAGCGGGCGAACGGGCGGGGCCACGGCGGCACGGCCCGGAATCACGGCACGGAAACAGGCAGAAACGGCCGGGTTTTTCTCCGTTACGGGCATCGGAACGCGCCCCCTCGCTTGCTATAAACCTGGTGCCGGGCAGAAACGGGCAGGACGATGACCGAACGGAACGCCGTGGTACCGAGGGAACCGAGCAGGAGTACGCCGTGAGAGCCGAGGAACGCCAGCACCGCATCCTCGTGCTGGCCCGCCAGGCCGGACGGGTGGACGTCACGGACGTCGCCGGGGAGTTCGGGGTGGCGCGCGAGACCGTACGGCGCGACCTGAGCGAACTGGAGCGGCGCGGCCTGGTCCGGCGCACGCACGGCGCCGCGTACCCGGTGGAGAGCGCCGGCTTCGAGACGACGCTGGCCCGGCGTGAGACGCAGCAGGTGGCGGAGAAGCGGCGGATCGCCGCCGCCGCCGTGCAACTCCTCGGCGAGGCCGAGACCGTGTTCATCGACGAGGGCTACACGCCGGAGCTGCTGGCGATGCTGCTGCCGGCCGACCGGCCGCTGACGGTGGTCACCTCCTCGCTGCGCACCGCGTCGCTGGTCTCGGCCGCCGAGACGACCACCGTACTGCTGCTCGGCGGGCGGGTGCGGTCCGGGACGCAGGCCGCGGTGGGGTCCTGGGCCCGGGACATGCTCGCGGGCTTCGTCATCGACCTGGCGTTCCTCGGGGCGAACGGGGTGTCGCGGGAACACGGCCTGACCACTCCCGACCCGGCCGTCGCCGACGTGAAGGCGCAGGCCGTGCGGTCGTCGCGGCGGCGGGTCCTGATCGGGGTGCACAGCAAGTTCGGGGCGAGCAGCTTCTGCCGCTTCGCCTCCGTACGGGACGTGGACACGATCGTCACGGACACCGGCCTCTCCGCTCCGGAGGCCCACCGGTACTCGCTCCTGGGCCCGCAGGTCCTGCGGGTCTGACGACGGCGGCGCGCACGGCGTGCGCTCCTCCCCCACGGTGCGCATGCCGTACGCGGACGCCGTGACCAGGTGACAACGGTGTGCCCCCGGAGAACCGGGCCGCTCGGAACCGGCGTGCGGCCCGCGGTCCGCCGTGCCCGCGACCCGTGCCGGCACGCTTCCCGGGCCGCTTCGGCCGGTGAATTTCCAGCAGAGTTCAGCAGAGAGGTGTCGAGCCGTGCGAGCACGATCTCCCGGACGGACCGTTCGCGTCCGACGGGTCCTACCGCAGAGGGGACGGCGTGGTCCGCTGGGGCTGGCGGCCGTCGTGGTGACCGTCTCCCTGGCCCTCGGCGGCTGTTACCGCGGCGCCGGCGCCCTCGGCAACGAGGGCCCGAACACCATCAACGTCCTGATGGTGAACAACCCGCAGATGGTGGACCTGCAACGGCTGACCGCCGAGCACTTCACCAAGGAGACCGGCATCAAGGTCAACTACACCGTGCTGCCCGAGGACGACCTGCGCGACAAGATGAGCCAGGACTTCTCCAGCCAGGCCGGCCAGTACGACGTGGCCAGTCTCAGCAACTACGAGACCCCCATCTACGCCCGCAACGGCTGGCTGACCCCGCTCGGCGACCGGGCCGCGCGGGACACCGGGTTCGACCAGGGCGACCTGCTCGCTCCCGTACGCAAGTCGCTGACCGCGGCCGACGGGAAGGTCTACGCGCAGCCCTTCTACGGGGAGTCGTCGTTCCTCATGTACCGCGCGGACGTCCTTCGGGACCTGGGGCTGACGATGCCCGCGAAACCCACCTGGCAGCAGGTCGCGCGGCTCGCGGCGAAGCTCGACGGTGCCCGGCCCGGCATGAAGGGCATCTGCCTGCGCGGCCAGCCCGGCTGGGGGCAGCTCGCGGCGCCGCTGACGTCGGTGGTCAACACCTTCGGCGGCACCTGGTTCACCAAGGACTGGCAGGCCCGGGTGAACAGCCCGGAGTTCACCGCGGCCACCCGCTTCTACGTCGACCTGCTGCGCGCACACGGACAGGCGGGCGCCCCGCAGGCCGGGTACACCGAGTGCCTGAACGACATGCAGCAGGGCAAGGTCGCCATGTGGTACGACGCGACCGCCGGCGCCGGTTCGCTGGAGAGCGGCGATTCCAAGGTCGCGGGGAAGGTCGGCTACGCGCCGGCACCCGTCGAGCGGACGGCCAGTTCGGGCTGGCTCTACACCTGGGCGTGGGGCGTGCAGAAGGCGAGCACCCATCAGGACGCGGCCTGGAAGTTCATCTCCTGGGCCTCCGGCAAGGGCTACGAGCGGCTGGTGGGCGAGCAGCTGGGCTGGTCGAAGGTACCGGCGGGCAAGCGTGCTTCCACCTACCGCGACCCCGACTACCTGCGGCAGTCCGGGGCGTTCGCCGCGGCGACGAAGAACGCGATCACCTCGGCCCGGCCCGACGACCCGGGGGTGCAGCCGAGGCCCGCGCCCGGCATCCAGTTCGTCGGCATACCCGAGTTCTCCGACCTGGGCACCAAGGTCTCGCACGAGGTCAGTTCGGCCATCGCGGGACGGCAGAGCGTGCCCGAGGCGCTCGACAAGAGCCAGCGGCTGGCGGAGGAGGTGGCCCGTGCCTACGCAGAGCGTTGAGACGCGGAACGAACGCGGTGGCCGGAGCGGCGCGCCGCACCCCGGCGGCAGCGCGGGACCGCCCCGCGCGGGCGCGCGTACCGGCCGGCGCGCCGCGGCCTGGGCCCGTCGCGCCCCGCTGCTGCCCGCCCTGGTCTTCCTGATCGTGGTGACCCAGCTGCCCTTCGTGGCCACCGTCGTCATCTCCTTCACCCGGTGGAACGCGCTGGCTCCCGACAACCGGGGCTTCGCGGCCTTCGACAACTACCAGGCCGTCTTCACCGACCCCGCGATGCGCTCGGCCATCTTCACCACGGTGCTGCTGACCGTGACCGTGGTGCTCGTCAGCCTGCTGCTGGGGCTGGGCCTCGCGCTGCTGCTGGACCGCAAGTTCTGGGGGCGCGGGATCGTCCGTACGATGCTGATCACCCCGTTCCTGGTCGTGCCCGTCGCCGCCGCGCTGCTGTGGAAGCACGCCCTCTACAACGCCTCGTACGGGCTGATCAACGGCTCGCTGACCTGGATATGGGGGCTGTTCGGCAGCTCGGACGCGCCACAGCCGGACTGGATGACCGCCTCGCCGCTGGCGGCGGTCGAGGTGTCGCTGATCTGGCAGTGGACGCCGTTCATGATGCTGATCCTGCTGGCCGGGCTGCAGAGCCGGCCCGCCGACGCCGTCGAGGCGGCCCGCGTCGACGGTGCCTCCACCTTCGACGTCTTCCGCTACCTGACCCTCCCCCACCTGCGCCGCTACCTGGAACTGGCCGCACTGCTCGGCACCGTCTACGTGGTGCAGAACTTCGACGCGGTCTTCACCATCACCTCGGGCGGTCTGGGCACGGCCAACCTGCCGTACACCATCTACCAGACCTTCTACCAGGCCCACGACTACGGACTGGCCTCCGCGCAGGGCGTCGTGGTCGTGCTCTGCTCCCTGCTGGTGGCGACCTTCGCGCTGCGCACCGTCTCGTCCCTGCTCCGTGAGGAGGTCACCCGATGAACGCGAGCGCGGTGCGGGGCGCCGTTCCCGCCGTACGGCGGCGGCGCGCCGGAAGTCTGCTGGGCCTGGCCGCCTGGCTCTGCGGTATCGCCTTCTTCCTGCCGGTGGCGTGGATGGTGCTCACGTCCCTGCACAGCGAGGCGGACGCGGCGACCAACCCGCCGAGCGTCGGTGCCGGGCTGACGCTGCACGGCTACCGCGAGTTCTTCGGCGCGGGCACCGGCATCAGCCCCTGGCCGCCGCTGATCAACTCGCTGACGGCGTCGCTCGCGTCCACCCTGCTGGTGCTGGTGCTCGCCGTCCCGGCGGCGTACGCGCTCTCCATCAAGCCGGTGCGCAAGTGGAGCGATGTGCTGTTCTTCTTCCTGTCCACCAAGATGCTGCCGCTGGTGGCCGGGCTGCTGCCGGTCTATCTGATCGCCCAGAACGCGCGGATGCTGGACAACATCTGGCTGCTCGTCATCCTCTACACCTCGATGAACCTGCCGATCGCGGTGTGGATGATGCGCTCCTTCCTGGCCGAGGTGCCGGTGGAGATGCTGGAGGCCGCCTCCATCGACGGCGCCGGACTGCCCACGACACTGGTGCGCATCGTCGCCCCGGTCGCCCTGCCCGGCATCGCGGCCACCGCACTGATCTCGTTCATCTTCAGCTGGAACGAGCTGCTGTTCGCCCGGGTGCTCACCGGCATCGTCGCCGGGACCTCACCGGTCTTCCTGACCGGGTTCGTGACCAGCCAGGGCCTGTTCCTGGCCAAGGTGTGCGCCGCCGCCACCGTCATCTCCCTGCCGGTGCTCGCCGCCGGGTTCGCCGCCCAGGACAAGCTCGTCCAGGGCCTCTCCCTAGGAGCCGTGAAATGAAGGCCGCAGTCATCAGCGCCCCCGGCCGTGTCGAGGTCACCACCGTCGACGACCCGGCGCCCGGGCCGCTGGAGGTCGTCGTCGACGTCGCGGGCTGCGGGCTGTGCGGCACCGACCTGCACATCCTCCAGGGCGAGTTCGCGCCGTCGCTGCCCGTCGTCCCCGGGCACGAGTTCGCCGGCACGGTCGTCGCCACCGGCGGCGAGGTCACCGGGCTCGCCGAGGGCGACCGGGTCGCCGTCGACCCCTCCCTGTACTGCTACGCGTGCCACTACTGCCGCATCGGCCGCAACAACCTGTGCGAGCGGTGGGCCGCCATCGGGGTGACCACGGCCGGCGGCGCCGCCGAGTTCGCCGTCGCGCCGGCCGCGAACTGCGTGAAGCTGCCCGAGCACGTACGGACCGAGGACGCGGCGCTCATCGAGCCGCTGTCCTGCGCCGTACGGGGGTACGACATCCTGCGCTCCCAGCAGCTCGGCACCCACGTGCTGGTCTACGGCTCCGGGACGATGGGGCTGATGATGCTGGAACTGGCCAAGCGCACCGGCGCGGCGGGCGTCGACATGATCGACGTCAATCCGCAGCGGCTGGCCACCGCGCGGCAGTTGGGGTGCAGCAACGCGGCCGCCTCCGCCGACGAGCTGGACCGGCCGCGCGGCTGGGACGTGGTCATCGACGCCACCGGCAACGAGCGCGCGATCCAGGACGCGCTGGGCCGCGTCGGCAAGGGCGGTACGTTCCTCCAGTTCGGCGTCTCCGACTACGCGGCGCGCGCCGTGATCGAGCCGTACCGGATCTACAACCAGGAGATCACCATCACCGGTTCGATGGCGGTGCTGCACAGCTACGAGCGGGCCGCCGAGCTGTTCGCCGCGGGCGTCCTGGACCCGAAGGTCTTCATCAGCGACCGGCTGCCCCTGGACCGGTACGCGGAGGCGCTGGACCGCTTCAAGGCGGGCCGGGGACGGAAGATCCAGGTCACCCCCTGACCGGGGGCCGGCCGGGAGCCGATCGGGGGATTGACGGCGGCCGATCGCCGTCGGCGCGCACGTCCTGAAGCCCGTGGTGCGGAAGGTGTTGGAGCCTGGTCCCAAGGCGGGGACCATGGGCCCGGCCGGCTCGTACGGGACGTGGACGAGAGGACGCCGATGCACCACGCGACTCCGCACCAGGAAGGCTCCCGGCCGGTGATCCGCTTCGGGCGGGTGCTCTCCCGGCCCCCCGACGAGGTCTGGCGGGCACTGACGGACGGCCTCCGGCAGGCGCCGGACCGGCAACCGCTCTTCGACGGCCGCGTGGCGGCGTTCGAACCGGTCCTGGGCCCGCCGCAAGCGCCGCCCGCCGGCGCGGGGCGGGACCGGTGACGGGGCCCGAGGGCGGCGGTCCGGTGCGCGTACGGGGCTTCGTCGCCGGGGACGGTGCGGCGCTCCTCGCGGCGTGGGCCCGCGGCGCACCGTACGATCCCGTCACCCGGGAACGCTTCCGGCGGCATGTCCTGCTCGACCCGAACTTCGACCCGGCGGGACTGCACGTCGCCGTACGAGGCGGCACGGTGGTCGGCGCGGCGTACGGGGTGCGCCGGACGGTGCCGGTGGTCGGGAGCGACCTGGAGCCGGAGCAGGGCTGGGTCCCGTTCTTCTTCGTCGACCCGGCCCTCCGCCGGAACGGGCTGGGGCGCCGGCTGCTCACCGGCGTACTCGACTGGCTCGCCGGACACGGCCGCACCCGGGTCGACTTCGCGTCCTACACCCCGCACTACTTCCTCCCCGGCCTGGACCGGGACACCTATCCGGACGCCGCCCGGCTGCTGACGGAGCTGGATTTCCGGCCCCGCGCCGAAGCCGTGGCGATGGACCGCGGCCTGGTCGGCTACCGGGTGCCCGACGCGGTGCGGGAGCGGGCCGCCGCGCTGGCAGCCGAGGGCTATCGTTTCGGCACGCCCCGGGACGACGACCTGATGGGCCTGCTGCGGCTGGCCGGTGACGCGTTCGGCCCCGACTGGCCGCAGACGATCCGGCACGCGCTGGACACCGGGGCGCCCCTCGACCGCATCGTGACGGCCCACGATCCGTCGGGCCGCGTCGTCGGCTGGGCGATGCACGGTGCGTACGAAGGGCTGACCGAGCGGTTCGGGCCGTTCGGCGTACGGGCGGACCAGCGCGGCACGGGGCTGGGCAAGGTGCTGCTGCACCTGGTGCTGGAGCGGATGCGGTCGGCGGGCGCGCACGGGGCGTGGTTCCTGTGGACCGGCGAGCGGAGCCCGGCGGGGCGTCTGTACCGGTCGGCGGGGTTCGCCACGACCCGTACGTTCCAGATCCTGCGGCGGGAGGTGCGGCCGTGAAGCGGCGCCGGGTCCTGGCGGAGCTGGCGGGGGCGGCCGTGGGCGCGGCGGGCTGCGGCGCACCCGGCCGGGACGGCAGCGGGCGGCCCGGCGACCCCGTCGTGCTGACGCTGCTGTCGCACTACGCGACGGAACCGCTGAAGTCGGCGCTGCAACGGACGGTCGACGCGTGGAACGCCGCGCACGACCGGGTGCACGTACGCACGACCGCGGTCCGTTTCCAGGATCTGCTGACGACGTTGATGGTGCGGCAGGCCGCGGGGCAGGGCGCGGACATCATCCACCCGTACAGCCTGTGGGCCGGGCAGCTGGCGCAGGCCGGGGTGGTGCGGCCGGCGCCGCCCGAGGACGCCGCCCGGATCGGGCGCGGCTTCGCCCGTCCCGCGGTCCGCGCGGCGTCGGTGCACGGCCGGATCATCGGCTATCCCACGGAAGTGCAGTCCTACGCGCTTTACTACAACAGGCGGCTGCTGCGCGAAGCCGGGCTCGCCGGGCCGCCGCGCACCTGGCGGGAGCTGGAGGAGACCGCGTACCGGACCGCGCGGCGCGACCGGCACGGCAACACGCTGGTGCAGGGCTTCGGCCTGTCGCGGACCGAGGAGTCCACCGTGGTGAACCAGACCCTGGCGCTGCTGGCCTCCCGCGGCGGATCGTTCCTCCGGGCGGACGGCGCGCGCAGCGCCCTCGACTCCCCCGCCGGGCGCGCCGTCTTCGCGCTGGAGCGGCGGCTGATCGACCGGGGCGCGAGCGACCCGGGCATCGACCTGATGAAGGCCTTTCCCGCGGGCCGGGTGGCGATGGCGGTCAGCGGCGGGTGGTGGACCGGCAGCCTGAAGCAGACCATGGGCCGGGACTACCGCGATGTCGCGGTGGCGCCGGTGCCGGGGCCGGCGCCCGGCAACCGGGGCACGGTCACCACCGGTTTCCTGCTGGGCGTCAACGCCCGGAGCAGGCATCCGCGGGAGGCGTGGGAGTTCCTGCGCTGGCTGAACGACGAGCCGGTGCCCGCCGGGCCGCGGGCGGGCCGGGCCGCCGCGGTGCGCGCCACGCGGATGAGCGTCCTGCAGACGTCGGTCGGCACGATGACCGGCCGTACCCGTGACATGCGGGCGCTGCTGGCCGCCGGCGGCGACCCGAACCTCGGTCCGTTCGTCGACGCGCTGGACTACGCCACGCCGGAGCCGAACGGGCCCCGTGCCCAGAAGGCCAAGGCGCTGCTGCGCAAGAACATCGAGGAGATGTGGACCGGCGGCCTGTCGCCGGACGAGGCCGTGCGCAACGCCGTACACCAGGTCGACCAGGAGCTCTCCCGCTGACCCACGGCCCGCCACGGGCCCTCACCCGTCGGTCCGCCCGTCCCGAAAGGCTGGTGCTGCATGGCGACAACGGTCGAAAGCGCGGACGGGGACGGGGACAGCGGCGGAGGCGGGGACACGGGCGCCGGGAGCCGGGGACTCGCGGGCGGCGGGCGGGACGTGCGTACGGCCGGGGACCGCGCCCGCGCGGCCGCGCGCCTGCACCGGCGCCGCCGTCGCCGGCAAACCGTCGTCGGCTATCTCTTCCTCGCCCCCGGCCTCGCCTTCTTCGCGGTCTTCCTCCTCCTGCCGCTGCTGTTCGCGGTGCTGCTGTCGCTGTCCCGCTGGGCCGGCTTCGACCTGGCCGGCATACGGCCGGTGGGCACGGACAACTTCGCCGCCCTCTTCGCCCGCGGCTCGTCCTTCCTGACGCCGGTCCTGACCAACACGCTGCTGTACGCGCTGGGCACCGTGGCCCTGGCGCTGACCGGCGCCGTGCTGGTCGCCCACTGCGTCACCAACCTGCGCTTCCAGGGTTTCTGGCGCACCCTGTACTTCCTGCCGATCGTCACGACGGTGGTCGCGGTCGGCAACGTCTGGAAGTACATGTACGAGCCGGGCGGCCTGGTCAACGGGGTGCTGAACGCGCTCGGCCTGCACTCCGTGGCCTTCCTCCAGAACCCGGCGACGGCCCTGCCGTCGGTCGTGGTGGTCCAGGCGTGGGCGTCGCTGGGGTCCGCGATCCTCGTCCTGACCGCGGGCCTGAAGGCGATCCCCATCTCCTACTACGAGGCGGCGGAGCTGGACGGCGCCGGTCGGTTCACCGTGTTCACACGCATCACGCTGCCGCTGCTGCGGCCGTCCCTGCTGTTCGTGTGCGTGACCCAGTTCATCACCGGGCTCCAGTCGTTCGCGCTGATCATCGTGATGACCGGCGAGGGCGGGCCGGGCGACGCGACCAACGTGGCGGCCCTGGAGATGTACCAGCGGGCGTTCAAGTACGGGGACTGGGGTTCGGCGAGCGCGGCGGCCCTCGTCCTGTTCGTGGTGATCCTGGTCATCACGCTGGCGCAGTTGTGGCTGTTCCGACGGAAGGGGGAGGACGCGTGAGACGGCGCAGGCGATTTCCGTGGCTGTCGTACCTGCTGGTGGGGGCGGGCGCGGTGGTGACGGTCGTACCGTTCCTGGACATGCTGCTGACCTCGTTCAAGGGGCCGGGCGAGTACGGCAGGCTGCCGTACCGCTTCCTCCCGGAGGCCTTCGAACTGTCCAACTACCGGGAGGCGTTCGTCCGGCTGGACCTGCCGCTGCTGTTCCGCAACAGCGTCGTCGCCACCGCCGTGATCACCGGTTCGGTGCTGCTGACCTCCTCGCTGGCGGGCTACGCCCTGGCCAAGCTGCGCTTCCCCGGCCGCGACCTGATCTTCCGGCTGGTGCTCGCGACGATGATGTTCCCGCCGTTCGTCTTCTTCATCCCGCACTTCCTGATCCTGGTGCACTGGCCGCTGGCGGGCGGCAACGACCTGCTCGGCGACGGCGGCGCCGGGCTGACGGTCGGCCTCGCCGCCCTGGTCATGCCGTTCCTGGTGTCCGGGTTCGGGATCTTCTTGATGCGGCAGTTCATCGTCTGCGTACCGGACGAGATGCTGGAGGCGGCCCGGATCGACGGCGCCGGGGAGTTCACGGTGTGGTGGCGCATCGTCGTACCGCAGACCAGACCGGTGGCCGTGACCCTCGCGCTGCTCACCTTCGTGGGCGCCTGGAACGAGTACATCTGGGCGCTGCTGGTCTCCACCGCGAACCCCCGGCTGATGACGCTCCCGGTGGGCATCCAGACGCTCCAGAGCTACCTCGACCCCAACCGGATGGTGCCGGTCATGATGGCCGGGCTCATGCTGAGCGTGCTGCCGGTGCTGCTGCTGTTCCTCCTGCTGCAGAAGCACTACATCCGGGGCGTCATGCTCAGCGGCCTCAAGTAGCGCGGCTCCCGCCGGGGCGGTCAGGCGGGCGTGCCGCCCCGCCGTTCCCCGAAGGTGACCAGCGGCCTGACCTCGTCGACGGCGATCCCCGGCAGGAGGTAGCGCCACAGGGTGGTCACCCGCTGGTGCAGGTCGGCCCGGCCGGACGAGATCTGCGACAGCAGCTGGGTGCCGGAGTAGGAGCTGACCAGCACCCAGGCCAGGTCGTCCACGTCCACGTCGGGCAGCAGCTCGCCCTTGTCCCGCGCGGCGTGCAGCTGTCCGGCGAACTCCTGCACCCAGTACTGGTAGGGGGCGTCGTCCTGGACGCCGAACTCCCCCTGCTCGATCGCCAGGCGGACCCCGGCCCGCAGCGCCGGGTTGGACTGCAGCTCCCCGGCCAGGTACAGCGTGATGTCGACCAGCCGCTGCAGGCCGTCCTCGCCGGGCGGCAGCTCCAGCCCGTTGCCCTGCTCGATCATCACGGCGTGCGCCAGGGCTTCCTTGGACGGGAAGTGGAAGTACATCCCGCCCTGGGTGACCCCCGCCCGTTTCATGATCTTGCTGACACTGGCTCCACTGAACCCGAATTCGTCGAACACCTCGGAAGCCGCCCGGAGAATTGCCTCCCGCGTCTTGACCGCCCGCTCCTGCACTGACCGCACCATTTCCCTCGGCAAACACGTGAATGGTACGAAGAAAACGCGAGCCCTGCCGCATCGGTACCGGCAGCGGGCGTGATGTGGATCACTATGGGTGATCCGGCGCCCGATTTGTACGGTTGGCCGGAACCTGCACCACCGGGCCGGGCCGCAGTGTGGGCGGCCCCTCGCAGCGGCGCCACCCGGGGGCGCCCACACGCCTCGGGGACAACCCGTTCGCCAGCCCCCACGTGCGGACCGCCCCGCCCCGGGCGAGAGTCGACTCGACAATCCCCCCTCCACTGAGGAGAGACCATGCGTCGCACAGCGATAACCGCCGTCGGCATCATCGCCGCCGGGTTCCTCGCCGCCACCCCCGCAGCCGCCGCCCCCGCAGGCGGCGGAGGCAAGCACATCTCGCACCACACCGCCAGCCATGACAAGGCCTTCTACTACGAGGGCCTGAACGTCGGCGGCACGGACGGCGTCACCCTCAAGGAGGCCGGCGCCGCCTCGCACAAGAAGCACAGCGACTTCGAAGCCCACAAGCACTACTACCACCACTGGGTGCGCTGACCACACGCCACCGGTCCCACCACGTCATTCCCCGCCGCACCGGCCTGCAGCCCTCCGTCCGCCTCACGGCACGGAGGGCTGCGCCGCGCGCTCACCACTCGACCGGCAGGGCCTCGACCCCGTACGCCGCGTTCAGCGGGGTGAATCGCAGTGCGCCGACCGGGACCCGCAGCCGCAGGGACGGCAGCCGCCGCAGGACGCGGGGCACACAGACCCGCAGCTCCATACGGGCCAGCTCGGCGCCGAGGCAGTGGTGGGCGCCGAACCCGAGGGCGAGGTGGTGCGGTGGCTCACGGGTCACGTCGAGGCGGTCGAGCCCGTCGGCCAGCTCCCGGTCGCGGTTGGCGGAGGGCAGCGAACACAGCACGTACTCACCCGCCGCGATGTCCTGGCCTGCGATCGTCACGTCCTCCGTCGTCTGGAAGACCTTCCCGAAGGCCACCACCGACAGGTACCGGATCAGCTCCTCGGCCATCCGGTCGGTACGCGCCCGCCCGTCGCGCACCAGCGCCGCCTGTCCGGGGTCCAGGAGGAGCGCGAGCAGCGACAGGCCCAGGGTGCCGGTGATCGTCGCATAGCCGGCCAGCAGCAACTGGCAGGCGATACCCGCAAGTTCCGCGTCGCTCAGTTCACCGCCGTGCGAGGTGGCCAGGCGTCCGAGGACGTTGTCGCCGGACGCGGCCCGCACCGATCCGACCAGGCCCCGCAGATAGTCGTCCAGGCGGCGGAAAGCGCCTTCCTGTGCCTGGTGGACGGGGTGGAAGTCGTGCAGGAGGGCGAGGTCGCGGTGGAGCCGTTCCGCGTCCCGCTCCGGGATGCCCAGCAGCTCCAGGAACAGCAGCCGGGGTACGGGCAGGGCGAAGTCGGCGACCAGGTCGGCGGGCGGGCCGCCGCGCTCGATGGCGTCCAGGTGCCGGTCGGCCAGGGCTTCCGCGCGCGGCACCAGGGCGCGGGCGCGCTGGGCGCTGAACTCGGAGTTCAGCATCCGGCGGATGCGCGCGTGCTCCCGGGGCCCGGACGTGTAGAAGACGCCGGGCCGGGGCGGCGGGAAGCCCCCGGGCGGCTCCGGGGGCGGCACCGGGCCGTTCACGGCGGCGCGGGAGCTGAAGCGCCGCTGGTCGGCGATGACCCGGCGGGCGTCGGCGTAGCGGGTGACCATCCAGGCACGGGCCCCGGTCGGCAGCGTCGTACGGACCACCGGCCGCTCCTCGCGCAGCCGGGCGAACTCCTCCGCCGGGTCGAAGGGGCAGACCGCGGAGCGGCGCACGAACAGGGGTACGGCGGAGTCGGGAGCGCGCGGGGTGTGCGGGGCGTGTGGAGCGTCCGGGGTGTGCGGGGTGCCGCCGGCGCCCCCGGCACCGTCGGCCCCCGTCCCGCCGCCGCACGCGGCGACGACCTCGGCCACCAGCCGGGTTTCCTGACCGGACAGGTAGAAGTGGTCGCCGGGCAGCGCCCGGTACCGGAAGGCCGAGCCGGTCATCGCCCTCCAGGACCGCATGTCCTGCTCGGTGGCCCGTGCGTCGTCCGCGCCCCGGAAGGCGGCGATCGGCGACGCGAGCCGCGGGGTGCGCGCGGGCCGGTAGGCGCGCAGCAGGGCGTGGTCGGCCCGCAGGACCGGCATGACGAGGTCCAGCAGCTCGGGCGACCGGCGCAGGGCCGGGTCGGCGGCCATCGCCAGGGCCGCGATCTCCCGGTCGTCCTCGCCGGTGTCCGGCGGCTGACCGGCCGCGCACAGGTAGGGGGCGGCGTGCCCGGACACCAGCAGGGCCGCCGGGGCCACCCCGTCGCGTTCGGTCAGCCGTACGGCCACCTCGTAGGCGACGACCGCGCCCATGCTGTGCCCGAAGAGCGCGAGCGGGCGGTCGAGCAGCCCGCGCAGCGCCGCGTGGATCTGGTCGGCGAGGTCGGTCATGGAGGTGAGCGGCGGCTCGGCGATCCGGTTCTGCCGTCCGGGGTAGCAGATGGCGCCCACCTCGGTACCGGGCGGTACCCGGTCCTGCCACCCGTGGAAGAAGGTCGCGGCGCCGCCGGCGTGCGGGAAGCAGACCAGCCGCAGTGCGGGGTCCGGCAGCACCCGGCGGCGCAGCAGCCACCGGGAGGTGTCCGTGCGGCCCGGTGCGGGTTCGCGGGCGGATACGCCGGTCATACGGGGTCCTTCGGTTCGCGGGCGGGGCCCTTCGGCCCGGAGGCGGGAACCTTCGGGTCCGGGGCGGGGTCCTTCGGTCCGGGGGCGGGCTCGTCCGGCCCGGTGGTCGCGGACGTACCGCGTGCCGCGTCCAGTTCGGCGGCCAGGCGCGCGACGGTCGGCGCGAGGAACACGGTCTTGACGGAGAGGTCCACGCCGAAACGGTCCTGGCAGCGCTGTACGACCTGGAGGGCGGCCAGGGAGTGCCCGCCCAGCGCGAAGAAGTCGTCGTGCAGGCCGATGCCTTCCTCGTTGCCGAGCACGTCCTGCCAGATGCGCAGGACTTCGCGTTCCAGGGGGCTCCACTCGGGATCGTGAGCGGCACGGGCAACCGCGGCGGAGTCCGCGCCGGGAAGCATGGACTGCGGTCCGCCCTCGGACCGGTCGCCGCAGTCCGGTCGACGCGCGGCGCCGCTGTCCGTGCCGGGCGGCACGGTGACGGTGTCCGGGGGCAGCGTGGAGACGACGACCTGGCCGAGGGAGAGCGCCCCGAGGCATCGTTCGAACGCGGCGATCGCGTCGGCCGGGGCCAGCCCGCCCAGCGGTGCCCCGTCGGCGACGGCGCGCTGCCGTCGTTCGCCCTCCCGCCCCATGCCGACGCCGTTCCAGCGGTCCCAGTTGACGGCGAGGACCGCGGGGCCGGAGGTGCGGGCGGCGGCGTGGGCGTAGGTGTCCAGGAAGGCGTTGGCCGCGCCGTAACAGGACAGCCCGGGTGCCTGCGCGAACGCCGCGAGGGACGAGAAGAGGAGCACGAAGCCGGGCCGGGCACCGGTTTCCCGCAGGGCGTCGAAGAGGGTGACCGTGCCGGTGGTCTTGGCCGCGAGCGCCTCCGACACCGCGTCCGGGGTGAGCAGTTGGGCCAGGCCGCCCGCCGGCACACCGGCCGCGTGTACGACGCCGTCCAGGCCGCCGAACCGCCGCAGTGCCTCGCGCAGCACCTCGCGGGTCCGCGCCGGGCCGGTGATGTCGGCGCCGACGGCGAGGAGTTCGCCGGGGAGCCCGGACAGTTCGTCCGCCGTGGCGCGGACCGCCTCCGGGTCGCGTCCGAGCAGGACGATACGGGCGTGGTGGCGGCGCAGCAGATGCCCGGCGAGCAGCCGCCCGATGCCGCCCGTACCGCCGGTGATCAGGTAGCGTCCGCCGTCGCGCAGGGCCGTCCCGTTCGCCGCGGGTGGCGTACGCAGTGGTTCGAAGCGGCGCAGCCAGCGGCGTCCGGCGCGCAGGCCCACCGGGCCGCCGGCGGCCGGTCGGGCGAGTTCGCGCAGGAGGGCGCGGGCCAGGGCGCGGGCCTGCGGACCGCCGGGGTCACCGGTGCGCGGTCCGTCGGTGTCCACCACCCGCACGGTCACGGCGTCGCCGAGTTCGGCGCGCAGCGCGCCCGCGGCGCCGGTGGTGAGCGCGGCCCAGGGGTCGAGTTCCTCGCTGCCGGTGATTTCCAGTGCCCCCCGGGTGACCAGGCACAGTTCGGTGGCGACGGGCGGGGTCGCGAGGGCGCGGGCGAGCCCGGCGAGGTCGCTCAGCGGCGGGCAAGTCGGCTGTGACGGCGTGCCGTTCCAGGTGCTGACGATCCGGACGGGCAGGTCCGGGTTTCCGCCTGCCGTTTCGAGGAGCTTGGCGTACTGGTCGGGGGCGCCCGGGTCGATGGTGACGGTCCGGGCGTCGTCGCCGTCGCGGCCGTACCGGGTGGCCCCGGTGTCCGGCAGGACGGTGGTCGGCGCGGCTCCGCGTTCCGTCAGTTCGCGGCGCAGGGCGTCGGCCGTCGGGCTGCCGTCGTGGAGCAGCAGCCAGCGGTGGCCGGTGACGTCCGTGGCGGAGGTGACGGGTTCCGGTTCGAGGTCGCGCTGCCAGGCGACGCCGTACCAGGGGCCGTTCCCGGCCGTGCGGTCCGGTGCCGCGGCCGGTGCGGGGCGGTGGCGGGTGGGCGCGAAGGGGTACGGCGCGGCGGGCACCCGGGGGCCGGGCGTCGGCCACAGCGCGGCCAGGTCGACGTCGGTCCCCGCTTCCCAGGTGCGGGCGAGCGCGGTCAGCAGCGCCTCGCGGTCGTCGCGTTCCTCCAGCGGGTGCCGCATGACGGGTACGCCGCGGTCGAGGCCCTGGGTGCGGGCCAGGGTGGTCAGGGTGGTGCCGGGGCCCACTTCGAGCAGGACGCCGGGGTCGTGGTCGCGCAGGCAGGCGAGGCCCAGGTCGAAGCGGACGGTGTTCCTGAGGTGGTCGACCCAGTATTCCGGGTCGGTGAATTCGGCGTCGGCGGTGCCGGTGACATTGGAGATCAGCGGTACGGCGGGCGGGGCGAGGGCGATGCCGCGCACCACGTCGCGGAAGGCGCCGAGGACGGGTTCGACGAGTGTGGAGTGCGCGGCGGTGGCCAGCGGCAGGAGGTGGCAGCCGATGCCGTCCGCGTCGAGGTGGCGGCGCGCCGATTCGATGCGGGGCGCGGGGCCGGACAGGACGCAGGCGTCGGGGCCGTTGACCACCGCGAGGCAGACGCCGTCGTCGAGGAAGGGTCCGAGGTCTCGGGCGTCGGCGCGGACCACCAGCATCGCGCCGTTGTCGATGCCGGAGAGCAGTCGCCCCCTGCTGCTGACGAGCGTGAGCGCGTCCCGGAGGGACAGCACGCCGGCGAGGTGGGCGGCGGCGTACTCGCCGAGGCTGTGGCCCATCAGCACGGTGGGCGTCACGGCGAAGGAGGCGAGCAGCCGGGCGAGGGCGACTTCGGTGATGAAGACGGCGGGCATCGCGACGCGCGGGTCGGGGTCGGCTTCCGGTGCGGCATCCTCGCCGGTCCCGGTGGGCCACCAGGCGCGCAGGGTCCGGGCCGTCTCCTGGTCGGGGAGCAGCCGCAGACAGGTGTCCACGGCCTCCCGGAAGACCGGTTGGTCGCGGTACAGCTCGCGCCCCATGCCCGCGTACTGTGAGCCGCCGCCCGGGAAGAGGAACGCCACCTCGCCCGCGCGCCCTTCACCGGCCCACGGCGCCGCCCCCGTGCGGAAGGCGGGCTCCGTGAGGGCGTGCGCGCGGTCGCGCAGGACCACGGCGCGGCGCAGGGCGAGGCGGCGGCGCCCGACGGCCAGGGTGCGGGCGTAGTCGGCGAACTCCTCGTCACGCAGGCCGCGCAGCGTACGGGCGTGTGCGGCGGCCATCTCGTCGAGTGCCCGCTCGTCGCGTGCCGACCAGGCCAGCAGCTGCCACGGCCGGGCGGGTGCCGGGGGCGGCGACGGCGGCGGTTCCTGGAGGATGACGTGCGCGTTCGTGCCGCCGACGCCGAAGGCGCTGACGGCGGCGCGGCGCGGTACGGACGGCAGCGGCCAGTCCTCCGCCGCCACGGCGGGCACGAACGGGCTGGTGGCGAAGTCGATGTCGGGGTTCGGGCGGAACGTCGCGTTCGGTGTCGGCGGGATGCGCCCGTGGCGGACCATCAGGGCGGCCTTGATGAATCCGGCCACTCCCGCGGCGGCGTCGGCGTGGCCGATGTTGGCCTTCACCGAGCCCAGCCGGCAGTGGCCGCGGCCGGTGGCGCCCGCCGCGCGGTAGGCCCGGGTCAGGGCGGTGGCCTCGATGGCGTCGCCGAGCGCGGTGGCCGTGCCGTGGGTCTCGACGTAGCCGATGCTGTCCGGATCGACGGCGGCGTCCCGCAGCGCCGCCTCGATGACGGCCTGCTGGCCGGGGATGCCGGGCGCGGCGTAACTCAGCTTGTCGTCGCCGTCGTTGTTGACGGCGCTGCCCTTGACGACGGCGTAGATCCGGTCGCCGTCGGCCAGGGCGTCGGCGAGCCGGCGCAGCGCCACGATGCCCAGCCCGTCGCCGGAGACGAAGCCGGAGGCGTCCCGGTCGAAGCAGCGTACGTACCCGTCGGCCGACCAGACGCCGCCCGCGCGGCGCAGATAGCCCTGGCGGCGCCACGGCGACCAGGACACGCCGCCGGCCAGCGCCAGGTCGCAGTCACCGGCGGCCAGCGCCCGGCAGGCGACGTGGACGGCGACCAGCGAGGTGGAGCAGGCCGACTGCACGGCGAACGCCGGTCCGGTCAGGCCGAGCTGGTAGGCGGCCCGGGTCGGCAGGAAGTCCTTGTCGTCCGCGGCCATCAGCAGGTCGGCGGAGGTGCCGAGGAAGACCGAGGTGTCCGGGGTGCGGTGGGTGCCGACGGTCTGGCCCGCGTAGATGCCGACGGTGCCGGGGAACCGTTCGGGGTCGTGGCCGGTGTCGTCGAGCGCGTGCCAGGCGGCTTCCAGGAACATCCGCTGCTGGGGGTCCATGACGGACGTCTCGCGGGCGGAGTAGCCGAAGAACGCGGCGTCGAAGCGGTCGGCGTCCCACAGGATGCCCGCTGCGGGCATCAGCGCGGGGTCGGCCAGGCGCGCGCTGCCGGCGCCCGCCTCGGCCAGCTGCTCGGGCGTCAGTTCCTGGATGCCGCGCCGCCCTTCGGAGACGAGGCGCCAGAACTCCTCCGGCCCGGTGGCGCCGGGGAAGCGGCAGGCGATGCCGACGACCGCGAAGCCGCTCTCCGGCCGCGCGGGGTCCGTACCGGCCTGCCGGTCACGGCCGGGCCCCGCGGCGGGGGCGGCGCCGCCCGGTGCCTGCCCGGTGTGTGCTGCGGTCACTGGAGTCCGCCTTTCACCGTGCGTACGGCCGGTAGGGGGTGCCCGGTGACCCGCCCGGCGCCGGGCGGCGCGGTGCCCGCGGGCCGGGCGCCGTTGCGGGTGCGGTCGAGGAGGGCGGTGAGCCGCCGTACGGTACGGGCGTCCAGCAAGTCGGCCGCGCCGAGCCGCGTGCCCCAGCGTGCGGTGACGGCCGCCTGGAGCCGGATCATGTCGAGCGAGGTGGCCCCGAGGTCGGCGAAATCGTCGTCGGGGGCGATGTCGTCCAGGCCCAGCACCGCGGCCACCAGCTCCGCGACGTCCCGTTCCCGCCCGGCCGCCGCGCCCCGCCGGGCGGCCGGGGCTCCCCGGCCGTGGGTGCGCGGGGCGGCGGGCGGGGCGAGGGCCGCGCGGTCGATCTTGCCGTGTGCGGTGAGCGGCAGGCGGTCCACGAGGACGAAGGACGAGGGGACGAGGTGAGCGGGCAGCAGCGCGGCCAGGTGCCGCCGCAGTCCGGTGGTGGTGACCGCGGCGCCGGGCAGGGCCTGCAGGTACGCGGTGAGCCGGTCCGTGCCGCCGGTCTGCGGCGGGCTGCCCGGACCCGGTGGCGGTACGAGGGCGCCGGCCGCCCCGCGGGTGACGGTCACGGCGGCCGCGGTGACGTCCGGGTGGCGCAGCAGGGCCGCCTCCACCTCGCCGGGCTCGATGCGGTAGCCGCGTACGTTCAGCTGTCCGTCGATCCGCCCGAGGAAGAGGTAGGAGCCGTCCGGGAGGCGGCGGGCCAGGTCGCCGGTGCGGTAGAGCAGGCGGCCGGGGCGCGCGGCGAAGCGGTCGGGGACGAAGTGGCGCCGGGTGTCCGCCGGGCGGTCGAGGTAGCCGAGTCCGACGCCGGGGCCGCCGATGTGGACCTCGCCGGGCCGCCCGTCCGGTACGGCCGCTCCCCGCTCGTCCAAGAGGTGCACGGTGACGCCGGGCAGCGGGTGGCCGATGCCCGGGGTGCCCTGTCCGGGGCGGCAGCGGCCCATGGTCGCGCAGACGCCGGCCTCGGTCGGCCCGTAGGCGTTGAACAGGCGCACCCGGGAGCCCCAGCGCCGTACGAGGTACTCGGGCAGCGGCTCGCCGCCGGAGGTGAGCGTGGTGACCGGCACCGGCTCCTCCCGCGGCAGCGTCGCCAGCAGCGAGGCGGCGCCGGAGAGGTGGCTGATGTCCAGCTCGCGCAGGGTGCGGCTGAGTTCGGGGCCGTGCAGCGGGACGTCGGGGCGCGGGACGACGAGGGTGCCGCCGCTGAGCAGGCTCATGGCGACTTCCCAGATCCACACATCGAAGGTGAACGGCGCGAACTGCAGGACGCGCGCCCCCTCGAGATCGCCGTAGACGTGCTGGAGTCCGTGCGCGAGGTTGACGACCGCGCGGTGCGGCAGCAAGGCGCCCTTGGGCGTTCCGGACGAGCCGGAGGTGTGCAGGACGTACGCGAGGTCCTCGGGACCCGCCGCGTCCGCGGCCGGGACGGTCCGCGCGGGCGGTCCGCCGGGACCGCTCAGGATGCGGTCCGTCAGCCGTACGCGGGTCACCTCGCCGCCCGAGGGCCCGGACAGCGCGGCGGGGTCCGGTTCCCGGCCGGTGATCACCGTGCGGACACCGGCCTCGTCGAGCACCGCCCGGTTGCGCGGCGCCGGATACGACGCCGGCAGCGGCACGTAGGCGGCGCCCGCCGTCCAGAGGGCGAGCACCGTCACGGGCAGCAGGGGCGAACGCTCCATCGTCACGCCGACCGTGTCCCCCCGCCGGACACCGGCGCGGACGAGTTCGGCGGCCAGGTCATCGGCCCGGCGGGCCAGTGCGGCGTACGTCATCCGGCCGCCGGGGTGCACCAGCGCGTCGCGCCCGGGAACCGCGCGCGCCCACTGCCGGAAGAGCGCGACCGCCCCGGCACCGGGCCCCTCCCCCGCGCGGCTCCCGCCCGTCATGCGCCCTCCACCGGGTGCGGCGCGGTGCTCCGGCGGGCGCGGAACTGCTCGATGAGGATGGCGATGTGCTCGCGCCGGTGGCCCTGCTCCAGCGCGGTGCGCACCCGGTCCCGCAGGACCCTGAGGTACGACGCGTCGACGCCCGCGTCTTCGGCCGCGCCGGTGAGGTTCTGCAGGACGTCGATGTGGGTGGTCAGCGGCGCCTGTTCATAGGCGTAGTCGCCGCGCTCGATCAGGTCCAGGCCGACCCGTACGGTGTTCTCGAAGCCCGGGTCGTACAGCGGCACCGAGTCGGCGAACTCGCCCAGCGGTACGCCGATGTGCTCCGCGATCGCCGCGCACTCCAGGAATCCGCTGACGAAGGCGTAGTAGAAGGCGCTGGCCACGACGTGATAGGCCTTCGCGTACCGCGGTTCGTCGTGCAGGTGCACCTGGTGGCCGGACATCGCCTTGGTCACCGGGCCCAGTTCGGCGAAGTCCGCCGGTGCCCCGCCGTAGACGGTGAAGCAGGCGTCGGTGCCGATGGCGTCCGGGTAGTTGAGGATGGCGGCCTCCATGAAGCGGCCCCCGCCACCGGTCACCCGGTCCTGGAGCGGCCCGACGCTCTCGGGCACGCCGCTGGAGTGCTGGACGAACAGCCGCCCGGACAGGTCGGCGCCGGACTGCTCCAGCACGCGGTGGGTGACCGGATAGTTGAGCAGACACAGCAGGGTGATGCCGGAACTGCCGATCGCCTCGGCCGCGGAGGCGTGGACCCGGACACGCGGGCTCAGCCGTTCCGCTTCCCGGGCGCGCCGCTCGGTGCGGTTCCACACCGCCACCTCCAGGCCGGCCGCGGCGCAGGCCCGGACCACGCCCGAACCGATCACGCCGGTACCGATCACGGTCACGTCCGCCATCTCAGTGCTCCGTCCTGGTGAAGGTCATGAGGATGCCGCCGACCTCGGGGGCCTCGGCCCAGCCGGCGAAGGCCGCGAGGAGACGGCCCGCCTGTTCGTCGCCCAGCGTGTCCGCGAGGCGGGTGCCGGCCTTCTCCAGCCGGTCCAGCAGCCTGCTGAAGGAACCCCGCACGTGCGCGCTGATGTCGAGGAGTTCGGTGATGTGCAGCCCGGCCTGCCGGGCCGCCGCCAGGTGTACGTGCGGCGGGTCCAGCGACACCGCGTTCAGCAGGCGGAGGTACGGGCCGATGCGGTCCAGCAGTTCCCGGGTCGTCCTCCCGCGTACGTACGGGGTCTCGACGACGAGCCGGCCGCCCGGCCGCAGCACGCGGGCCAGGGCGCCGTACAGCTCCGCGACGTCGAAGTGCGGGGTGCTCTCGAAGGCCAGGGCCGCGTCGAAGGAGGCGTCCTCGAACGGGGGCCGCAGCGCGTCCGCGTGCTGGAAGCGCACCGCGTGGCCGAGGCCCAGCTGCTGGGCGTACGCGGAGGCGGCGCGCAGCGCCCGGTCGTCGATGTCGATGCCGACGACGCTCGCGCCCGAGGTCTGCGCGAGCCGGACGGCGGGCCGGCCGTTGCCGCACCCCACGTCCAGGACGCGGTTGCCCTTGGCGGCGGCGAGCTTGGACAGGACCAGGGCGGTCAGCCGGTCGGTGGCCTCCTCGACGGTCGCCGGGTCGTCGGCACCGGTCCACATTCCGAAATGCCGGTCGGGCCCGGCGGCGTCCTCTTCGAGGACGGTGAGCATGGCATAGGTGTTCTCGATCTCCCGGTGCGAAAAGTCTCCGGTCCATCTCGGTTCGGCGGACATGCGAAACACCCTCCGTCGTGATCTGTACCGAAATACGGACCGGCGGTACCGGGCTGCTGCGGTCCTCCTCCTTCTTCCCGGGGCCGGCACGTGAAAAGGAAGCACGGGCGGCCACGGGGGCTTTGCGGTCCCCGCGGCGGCAGGAAGTACGGCGGTACGAAAACAACGCGATGCCGCGAGCGCCCCCCGGAGATCCGGCATCCGGCTGCAAGAGTTGCCGAGGGTCCGGCGGCCGTCAAGCACGGGATTACGCCACTCGCCCGGCCCCGGCCGCTGCCGTACGGCCGCGCTGCGGCGGCGCACCCGGGGGAACAATTCGATCGGACCCCATCCTTCCCATCCGCATCTCTTGATCCGGCAAAATCGGCCAGGTTCCGTACCGCCGACGGGAAATGACCTATAGGCGTCGCCCCTCGGCGCCGCGGCGGCACTAACGTCTTTTTGGTGAGCGGCCGCGCACGGCGGAGTGTATTCGCGGCGCAGGCACGCGAATACGCCGCACTCCCGGGGCGAGCGCACCAGGGAAAACGATCGCAGGCAGGGCTCCGACATCCTCACTGGAGATGACGTGGACACACACCCTGAACCTATCGATTACCCTTTCTCCGAGCCTTACGGGCTGGTCGTCGACCCGGAATACGAACACTGCCGCGAACGCCCCGGCCTGACGTGGGTACGCCCGCCGTACGGTGACGACGCCTGGCTGGTGACGCGCTACGCGGACATCCGGTTCGTCCTGCGCGACCGGCGGTTCGTCCGCACCGCCCCGCCGGGCGCCGACGAGGCGCGGCTGACTCCGCTCCCGTTGCAGGACAGCATCCTGAACACCGATCCGCCCCAGCAGTCCCGGCTGCGCAAGGCCCTCGCCCAGGGCCTGAGGTTCAACACCGAGCACATCCGGGACCTGGAGGAGCTGGCCACCCGGGAGTCCCGGCGGCTGCTGGCCCGTTGTACGGCCCAGCCACCCCCGGCCGACCTGGCCGCCGCGTACACCAAGCCGCTCTCCGTGGCCATCCTGTGCCCGCTGATCGGCATCCCCGAAGAGGACCTGGCGGTCTTCCTCGACTGGTTCGAGGGGTTCGCGGGGACCGGACTGCCCGCCGATGTGGTGGAGTCCCGTATCGAGGAGATCTCCCGCTACACGGAGCGGCTCATCGCCGACCGCCGCGAGCAGCCGCGGGACGACCTGGTCAGCCGGCTGGTCGCCCGGCTCGGCCAGGACGACGGCCTGGCCATGGACGAACTCGGCGAGTTGGTCAACGACATCCTGCTCGCCCTGGACAACGTCACCACCCAGCTCACCAACGCCTGCTACGTCCTGCTCGGCTCCCCGGAGCACTTCCGGGAGCTGCGCAAGGACCCCGCGCTGCTGCCGCGGGCCACCGACGAACTGCTGCGCTACGCGCCGTTCCCCTCGCACGTCACCTTCGCCCGGTACGCCACCGAGGACGTCGAGGTCGGCGGCACCCTGGTCCGCGCGGGCGAGCAGGTGCTCCCCGCGCTGCCGGCCGGCAACCACGACCCGCAGATGTTCGCCGGGCCGGACCGGCTCGACTTCCACCGGGAGGGCAACCCGCATCTGTCCTTCGGCCACGGCACCCACCACTGCATGGGCCCGCCGCTGGTCCGCATGCTGGTGAAGGTCGCCGTCGCGGCCCTGCTCGACCACCCGGACCTGCGGCCGGCCGCGGCCGACGACGAACTGCCGTGGCGGGCCGACCTGATCATCCGGCGTATCGAGTCGCTGCCGGTCACCTGGTGAGCGGGGAGGCGATCGCCGGGTGACAGCACAGGCGGGGCCCATGAC
>NZ_JBHWHY010000038.1:0-103160 GCF_042732265.1 Streptomyces sp. NPDC059788
GACGGCATCGTGTGCCGGCCGCCGCCGCTGTCCGTGCAGGTGCGCTGCCCCGGATCGGATCGTTCCCCCGGCGATCCGTCCAGGACAGCGCTTCCCCCGTGGGGCCCCGTACCCCCGTACTTCCCCCGTGGAGCCCCCTTACTTCCCCCGTGCTCCCCCGTCACGTCCGGGCTGCCGTGCCGTTCCGCCGCCCCGTGCCGGCGGTGCCGGCCCGGCGTCCCTTCCGTGCTGCACACTCTTCCGTCCGCGCAGGTCGCGGCCCATCCGCGTACCTACTCATCTCGGCGACTGAGTACGGATACTCAAAGCTGAGCACCGGCCCGCAGCGGCTCGTTACGATCTCCTGCGTGTCTGTACTCCCACTTGTCTTCACCAGCGGATGGGCCAGCGGCATCAACGCCTACGCCGTCGTGCTGCTCCTCGGCGTGCTCGGCGCCACCGGAGCCGCCGACGAGGTGCCCGCCGCCCTCCAGCGCACCGACGTGCTGATCGTCGCCGGAGTGCTCTTCCTGTGCGAGGCGGTCGCCGACAAGATCCCGTACGTGGACTCGGTCTGGGACGCCGTGCACACGGTCGTCCGGCCGGTGTCCGGCGGCGTCGTGGCGGCGCTGCTGGCGGGCCACGACGGGTCGCTGCCGCAGCTGGCGGCCGGTGCCGTCGGCGGTACGAGCGCGCTCGTGAGCCACCTGGTCAAGGCGGGTACGCGGATGGCGGTGAACACCTCGCCCGAACCGGCCAGCAACTTCGTGCTGAGCACCCTGGAGGATCTCGGGGTCGCGGGCATCGTCGTCTTCGCGGTGTTCCATCCGGTGGCCGCGGCGGTCATCGCCGGGGTGCTGCTGGTCGGCGGGATCGTGCTGGTGGCGTTCCTGTGGTCGCGGGTACGGCGCTTCCTGCGGCGCAGGCGGCAGCGGCGGGAGGAGCGGCAGGTGGCGGCGCACGGGGACCGGACGCCGGTGGTCTGAGCCGGGAAGACACGGAGCCGGGGCACCGGGGAGCCCTTCGCACCGTGCCGCGGGTCGTGCGGAGCCACCGCGGCCGGGCGGGAGCGGCGTTGTCAGTGGTGCCGGATAAAGTCGCAGGCATGGCACGGATTGCGGTGATCGGCGCCGGGATGGGCGCGATGGCGGCCGCCGCCCGGCTGGCCGTCGCGGGCCACCGGGTGGCGGTATACGAGCGCGGGGCGACGTACGGCGGCGCGGTGCGCCGTTTCGAGCGCGCGGGTTTCGGTTTCGACACCGGACCCGGGCTGCTGCATCTGCCCGCGGTCTACCGCGACCTGTTCGTCAAGACCGGCCGCGAGCCGCTGGAGAGCGTGGTCGAGCTGACCCAGGTCGACCCGGCCGCCCGCCACGTCTTCGCCGACGGCACGTCCGCCGCGCTGCCGAACGCCTCGCGGGCCGGCGTCCTCGCAGCGCTGGACGGCGCGCTGGGCGCGGGCACCGGTGAGCGCTGGAGCGACTTCCTGGGCCGCGCCCGCGAAGCCTGGGACCGGACGCGCCGCCCGCTGCTGGAGGAGCCGCTGTGGGCCGACTGGCAGGTGCTCGGCCGCGATCCGTATCCGTCGCTGCCCCGGCGCGGGCTGTTCGGACGGCGCAGGCCGGTGGCGGACGCCTCCCTCGCCGAGATCGCCGGTCACGAGCTGGTGGACCCCCGGCTGACGGCCCTCCTGGAGAGCTACGCCCTGGCGTACGGCTTCGATCCGCGCACGGCCCCCGCGAGCGCCGCCGTCCTGCCGTATATGGAGCAGACTTTCGGAAGTTGGTATCCGCGCGGCGGCATCCGGGCGCTGGCCGACGCGCTGTACGAGCGCTGCCTGGCCCGGAAGGTGGAGTTCTCCTTCGGCGCGGAGGTGACGCGCGTCGTCGAGGCGGACGGCCGGGCGGCGGGCGTGGAGCTGCGCGACGGCGGGTGCGTCGAGGCGGACACGGTCGTCGCGGGCGTGGCTCCGGACCGGCTGGCGGCGCTCCTGAAGGGCGCGGAGGAGCCCTGGGGCGCGGCGGACGTACGGCCCGACGCGGCGGCGCGGCGCCGGGTCCCGGGGCGGTTCACGGTCGCTCTCGCGCTGCGCGGCCCCCGCCCGGCGGACGCGGCCCACCGCACGGTGGTCCACGCGGCCGACCGGACCGCTGAGTTGGCGGCGGTCTTCGGGGAGGGCTCCGACTCCGGGGAGGGTTCCGAGGCGCTGTGCGAGCGTCCGACGGTGACGGTGCTGCGCCCGGACGATCCGAAGTCCCGGCCCGACGACGACCACGAGGCCGTGACGCTGAGCGCCGCGGTCGTACCGTACGGAGAGCTGACCCTGCCGCCCGGCGAGGCCTCCGGGCCCGTCGAGGAGACGGCCGCGCAGGCGGCGGCCGCCGACCGGCTGGTGGCGGCGGCCGAGTCGGCGATACCGGGGCTGCGGGAGCGGGTGCTGTGGCGGGCCGTGCTGCCGCCCGCCGAGGGCGGGTCGGTGCCGGGCCCGGCGCTGGCCGGCGCCGGTGGCCGCTTCCTGCGCCCCGCCAACCGCACCCGCATACCCGGGCTCTACGCGGTCGGCGGCTGGACGCACCCGGGCGGCGGGCTGGCGCACGCCGGAATGTCGGGCGCCCTCGTCGCGGGCCTGATCGTGAACGGGGACGACTGGCACGGCTCGCAGTGAGCCGGCGGCGCCCGCGGATCTGAGCGGAGCGCGGGCGGGCGCGCCGCGTCCCGCCGGGCCGGACTGCTCGGCAGTGGGCGGGCGCGCCGCGTCCCGCCGGGCCGGACTGCTCGGCAGTGGGCGGGCGCGCCGCGTCCCGCCGGGCCCGACGCGTCCCGCCGGGCCGGGGCGCTCGGTAGCGGCAGCGCCCTTCAGCGGCGTCAGTAGCGGTAGTTCTGCCCGTCGTACCCCTGGTTCTGCGGGGGCTGGTAGGGCGGGTACGGCTGGTCCGTGGCGGGTTCGTTGTCGCGCTGCTGGGGGACCCACACACCGCCGGGCGGCGTGTCGCCGTACGAGGGCTGCGCCTGGCCCTGCGACGGGTCCTGCACCCCGGTGTACTGCTGCCCCGGGTAGGCCGGCGTGCCCCCGAAGGCATCGGGCTGGTCGTACGGGTCGTACTGGCCGCCGTACTGCTGCGCGCCGCCGTACGGATCGGCGTAGGGCGCCTGCTGCCCCGGCCCGCCCTGGTCCTGGCCCGCGCCGTACGTGCTGTAGTGGTCGGCGTAGGCGTCCTGGCCGCCCTGGGCGGGGGCGCCGTAACCGCCGTCGTAGCAGCCGTAGGAGTTCTGCCCGTAGCCCTCGTAGCCCCCGTAGCCGTCGTACGCGGCATAGCCGGGCTGCGGCGAGCGCGCGTCGGGGCTGTATATGCCGTAGTTGCCGGTCTCCTCGGGGATCGGCTGCGGGGCGTATATCTCGGTGGAGTCCGCGCCCCCGTAGGCATCCCCGGAGCCCGTACCGCCGGCACCGCCCGCGACGGAATCCTGCGAGGCCAAGGCGTCCTGCGGCGCGAACGGATCTTGCTGTGCGAAGGGGTCCTGCGAGGCCGTGGAATCGTGTGGGGCGAACGGATCAGCGGCGTCGTACGCGACCGCCCCGGCCGCTGCCAGGGCGCCGGTCGCCGCCGCGGCGCCGGCCGCCGTCCCGGCCCCCGCGCCTTCCGTGGCCGGGACCGCCTCCAGGTCGGAAACCTGGAGGGTCGGCCCGGCGGGAGCGGCCCGGCCGCCCCGGGCCCGGCGCCGCCGGTTGTCACCGCGCTTGCCGCTGTCACCGCGTTTACCGCTGTCACCGCGCTTGCCGCGCAGCGACCAGCCGTCGGAGAAACCGCTGCGGAAGGAGAGCGTGACGTAGGTCTGCCCCACGGCGAAGGCTATGGCGCCCACCGCGATCACGATCACCGACGGGATGACGACACCGACGACGACGCCGAGGAAGCCGGTGAAGGCCAGCAGCCGCCAGCGCAGCGGGGCCTTGTGCTGGAGCAGCACTTCGCCGAGGAGCCAGAGCGCGACACAGCCGAATGCGATGTAGAGGACCACCCAGCCCATGTACGCCCCTCTTCCGCCGTTCCACGGCCGTGGTGCGGCAAACCGCCCTCAGGACTGCTGGTGCAGCCCCAGATTCTCGTAGATTTCCAGCGTCGCCGTGGAGTGGTTCAGGGTAATGAAGTGCAACCCGGGACTTCCTTCGGCCATCAAGCGCGCACACAGCTCCGTCGCATACTCGATGCCAATGGAGCGTACAGCCGCCGGATCGTCCTTGACGGCGAGGATGCGCTCGGCCAGTTCGGGCGGGAAGGCCGCATTGCTGAGCTGCGCGAACCGTTCGATCTGACGGACGTTGGTGACCGGCATGATCTCCGGGATGATGGGCGTCTCGCAACCCGCCGCCGCGACCCGGTCGCGCAGCCGGAGGTAGTCCTCGGCGTAGAAGAACATCTGGGTGATGGCGAAGTCCGCGCCGGCCCGGCACTTGTCCACGAAGTGCCGTACGTCGGTGTCCCAGTCCGTGGAGCGCGGGTGCATCTCGGGGAAGGCCGCCACGCCGACGCAGAAGTCGCCCGACTCCTTGATGAGCCGGACCAGTTCGGCGGCGTACAGGACGCCTTCGGGGTGCCGGACCCAGTCGCCCATCGGGTCGCCGGGCGGGTCGCCGCGCAGCGCGAGCATGTTGCGGATGCCGGCGTCGGCGTACTGCCCGATGATGTTGCGCAGGTCGGCCAGGGAGTGGTTCACGGCGGTCAGGTGGGCGACCGGGGTGAGTGTGGTGTCGGTGGCGATCCGCTCGGTCGCGCGCACCGTGCCCTCGCGGGACGTACCGCCCGCGCCGTACGTCACGGAGACGAAGGTCGGCGCGACCGCCTCGATCCGGCGAATGGCGTTCCACAACGTCCGCTCGCCCTTCTCCGTCTTGGGGGCGGCGAACTCGAACGAATACGACTGCTTGCCGGAAGCGAGCAGGTCGCGCACGGTCCGTGCGCGATCAGTCCTGGTGGAAGCTGTGCCTAGGGCCATACGTGCAGGTTATCCACCGGCTCCCGGCACACCAACCGGCTCCGGTGAAATGCCCGGATAGCCGCGTTCCGGTCCACGTTTCGGACACCGGCCGGTCATCTCACGTCCAGCCGGTCGGCTCATGTCCGGCCGACGCGCCGCAGGCCCGTACCGGCTGCCCGGTTCGTACCGTATGCCCGCTCACTGCCCGTGAGCGCGCACCCGCTTCGCCAGGTCGGCGGCCGCGGCGCCCGGGTCCTCGGCCTCGGTGATCGCCCGGACGACGACCACCCGGCGGGCACCCGCCTGGAGCACCTGGTCCAGGTTGCCCGCGTCGATGCCGCCGATCGCGAACCAGGGGCGCTCGGGCCGCCGCGCGGCCGCGTAGCGGACCAGGTCGAGGCCGGGGGCGTGGCGGCCGGGCTTGGTCGGGGTGGGCCAGCAGGGTCCGGTGCAGAAGTAGTCCACGCCGGACTCGGCCAGCGCGGCGTCCACCTCCGCCTCGGCGTGGGTGGAGCGGCCGATCAGTACGCCGTCGCCGAGGATGGCGCGGGCGGCGGGCACGGGCAGGTCGCCCTGGCCCAGATGCAGCACGTCCGAGCCGATGGCGTGTGCGACGTCGGCGCGGTCGTTGACCGCCAGCAGCTTGCCGTGCCGGCGGCAGGCGTCCGCGAAGACCTCCAGGTGGGCCAGCTCCTCGGCGGCCTCCATGCCCTTGTCGCGCAGCTGCACGACGTCCACACCCGAGGTGAGCACCGCGTCCAGGAACTGCGCGAGGTCGCCCTGGCGCCTGCGAGCGTCCGTGCACAGGTAGAGCCGGGCGTCGGCCAGGGCGTGGCGTGCGGTGGTCATCGGGCGGGTCCCCCCAGGTCTGCGGCGTACGGGCCGGGCCTTCCGGCCCGTACGCCCTAGTGGTGCGAAGACGGTCGCGGCCGCGGGTGCGAACGCGACGGCGAACGGCTCACGGGCGCGCGGCGAGCGCGCCCGCGGCCGGGTCGGGCGCTCCTACACGGCGAGCGCCTGGGCTCGGCGCTTCACCTCCGTACCGCGATTCTCACGCAGGGCCTGGGCGGGGGTGCCGGGCAGGGTCTCGTCCGCGGTGAAGAGCCACTCCAGCATCTCGTCGTCGGCGAAGCCGTCGTCCCGCAGGAGCGTGAGGGTCCCGACGAGGCCCTTGACGACCTTGCCTTCCTTGATGAAGTCGGCCGGCACATGCAGGGCACGGTTCTCGCCACGGCGCACCGCGATCAGCTGGCCCTCCTTCACCAGCTGCCGCACACGCGTCACCTCGACGCCGATCATCTCGGCGATGTCGGGGAGGGTGAGCCAGGCGGGCACGAGTCCATCGATCTTTGCGTCAATCTCGGTCACAGGACAAGCCTGCCACCTCGCACTGACAGCCGGTAGCGGGGCATCGCCATCGGCGCAGCCCACAGCACCCGAACGCACCTCGGTCCGCACCCGCCCACCGGGCCCCGGGCCCGGCTTCCGGGCCGCCCAGGCCCACCGCGGACCGCCTCAGACAGCCGCCGACTTCAGCGGTACGGACGCGTCCGCCACGAGCTGCCGGTCCAGTACCGCGCCCCGCTCGATGAGCTTGCGCCCCTGGGCGAGGTCGCGCGGCCGGCCGACCGCCAGCAGCGCGACGAGCACGCCGTCGCGCAGCCAGATCACCGACCAGGCGGCGCTTTCCGGGTCGCCGCGCCAGATCGTCTCGTCGGCGTCGGCGTGGTGCCCGGCGTACTGCACGAAGCGGCCGAACTGCTCGGACCAGAAGTACGGGACCGGGTCGTAGACCGGGCCCTCCGCCTCGCCGCGGACGATGGTGGCGGCGACGCTGCGCGGCCCGTGCATGGCGTTGTCCCAGTGGTGGACCAGGAGGCGGCTGCCGTAGCGGGCGGACGGGAAGGAGGCGCAGTCGCCGACCGCGTACACGTCGGGCAGGGAGGTGCGCAGCCGCTCGTCGGCCAGGATGGAGCGGTCCTCGGGCGACAGCTCGACGCCGGAGCCGGCCAGCCAGGAGGTCGAGGGCCGGGCGCCGATGCCGACGACGACGGCGTCCGCGGCGAGCGTCGCGCCGTCGGCGAGCGTCACCGTGCCCTCGGTGAGGGCGGCGACCCGGGCCCCGGTGCGCAGTTCGGCGCCGCTGTCCGCGTACCAGGCGGCCATGGGGGCGGCGACCTCGGCGGGCAGCGCGCCGGCGAGCGGCCGGTCGGCGGCCTCGACGACGGTCACCCGGCAGCCGGCCTCGCGCGCGGCGGTGGTGAACTCCGCGCCGATCCAGCCCGCGCCGACCACCACGACCTCGCGCTGCCCGGTCAGTACGGGCCGCAGCCGCTCGGCGTCGTCGAGGGTGCGCAGGACGTGGACGTCCGGCAGTCCGTCGCAGCCGGGCAGGGTCACCGGCTCGGCGCCGGTGGCGATCACCAGGTGGTCGTACGGGAGCGGACCGGCCTCCGTCTCGACCACCCGGGAGGCTGCGGCGAGCCCGGTGGCGTGCCGCCCCAGGAGCAGGTCGATGCCGAGCGCCTCGAAGTCGACGTCGAAGGTAGAGCCGTCGGCCTTGCCGAGCAGCACGGCCTTGGACAGCGGCGGGCGGTCGTACGGCCGGTGCGGCTCGTCGCCGAGCACCGCGATCTCGCCGCGCCAGCCCTGCTCTCGCAGGGCGACGGCGGTCTGCACGCCGGCCAGGCCGGCGCCCACGATGACGACACGACGGGCCCGTTCGGCGACGCGCTCGTCGCGGTCCTGGCGCGCGCGGTCAGTGTCCTGGGACTGGGTCTGCTCGCTCACCCGATCACTCTAGGGCGGTGTGTCTCGCGAGCAGGAGCATCCCGCAACGAGATCTATGACACACCGTCACGGCCCGTCACCCGCGGGGACCGGCCCGGAACCCGCGTCCCCCGGCCCGGCGCTCCCTTACGGCGCGTCGGCGGCCCGTACTAGGGTTGCCGGTGAACGCACTCGCGGGAGCCCGGACGCGACCGGGCTGAGAGGGAGGCTGTCGCGGCCTCCGACCGTACGAACCTGATCCGGGTCATTCCGGCGAAGGGAGGAGCTGGACGCCCATGCATCCACCTGCACAGACATCCGTACGGCCGTCGGCGGAGCCGCCCCCCGTACCGCAGTCCGAGAAGCCGTCCGTACCCCGATCCGCGAAGCCGTCCGTACCCCGATCCGCGAAGCCGTCCGCACAGCACGCCGCCCCCGGGGCCGGCGGCCCGCACCCGGACGTGCTCGTCATCGGCGGCGGCATCATCGGCCTGGTCACCGCCTGGCGGGCGGCCCTGCTCGGACTGCGCACCGCCGTCGCCGACCCGGCGCCGGGCGGCGGCGCCGCCCAGGTCGCGGCCGGAATGCTGGCCGCCGTCACCGAGCTGCACTACGGCGAGCAGACCCTGCTCGGCCTCAACCTGGCCTCCGCACGCCGCTATCCGGACTTCGCCGCCGAGCTGACGGAGGCGAGCGGCCTGGACCTCGGCTACCGCCGGTGCGGCACCCTGGCCGTCGCGCTGGACGCCGACGACCGCGCGCATCTGCGCGACCTGCACGCCCTCCAGCGCCGCAGCGGGCTGGAGTCCGAGTGGCTGACCGGGCGCGAATGCCGGCGCCTGGAGCCGATGCTCGCGCCGGGCGTGCGCGGCGGGCTGCGCGTGGACGGGGACCATCAGGTGGACCCGCGCCGGCTGGCCGCCGCGCTGCTCGCCGCCTGCGAACGGGCCGGGGTCGCCTTCCACCGCACCAACGCCGAGCGGCTGACCGTCGAGCGGGGCCGCGCCACCGGCGCCGAGCTGGCCGACGGCAGCCGGATCGCGGCCGGTCAGGTCGTGCTCGCCGCGGGCAGCCGCAGCGGGCAGCTGGCGGGCGTCCCCGAGGACGTGCTGCCGCCGGTCCGCCCGGTCAAGGGCCAGGTGCTGCGGCTGCGGATGCCGGACGGCCTGCCCGGCGGCGTACCGTTCCTGTCCCGCACCGTACGGGCCGTGGTGCGCGGCGGCCCGCTCTACCTCGTACCGCGCGAGAACGGCGAGCTGGTGGTCGGCGCCACCAGCGAGGAACTGGGCTGGGACACCACGGTCACCGCGGGCGGGGTGTACGAACTGCTGCGGGACGCCCACGAACTGGTCCCCGGCATCACCGAACTGCCGCTGGTCGAGACCCGCGCCGGGCTGCGCCCCGGCTCGCCCGACAACGCGCCGCTGCTCGGCCCGACCGCACTGCCCGGCCTGCTGCTGGCGACCGGGCACCACCGCAACGGGGTGCTGCTGACGCCCGTCACGGGCGACGCGATGGCGGCGGCGCTGTCCGGCGGCCCGCTGCCGCAGGAGGCGCGGCCGTTCGCCCCGGACCGCTTCGCGCCGAAGCCGTCCGGCCCCTTCCCGGCCTTCGGTGTCCGGCCGGGCTCCGCGCCCGCCCCCGTCCCCGCTTCCCAGGAGCAGCCCGTATGACCGTCACCACGCCCCCCACGCCCATCACCGTCTCCGTGAACGGCGAGCCCCGCGAGTTCCCCGGCGGGCTCACCCTGGACCGGCTCGTCGCCGGACTGACCTCCGCCGCCGGCGGCGTGGCGGCCGCCGTCAACGAGGCCGTGGTGCCGCGCGGCCAGTGGCCCGCCACCCCGGTCGGCGACGGCGACCGCGTCGAGGTCCTCACCGCGGTCCAGGGAGGCTGATCCGTACACCATGGCCGACGATCTCCTCACCATCGCCGACACCACCTTCGACTCGCGCCTGATCATGGGCACCGGCGGGGCGCCCAGCCTCGACATCCTGGAGCGGGCACTGCTCGCCTCCGGCACGGAGCTGACGACGGTCGCCATGCGCCGTCTGGACCCGACCGTGCACGGCTCGGTGCTGTCCCTGCTGGAGCGGCACGACATCCGCGTGCTGCCGAACACGGCGGGCTGCTTCACCGCGGGCGAGGCCGTCCTCACCGCCCGGCTGGCCCGCGAGGCGCTCGGCACCGACTGGATCAAGGTGGAGGTGGTCGCCGACGAGCGCACCCTGCTGCCGGACCCGGTCGAGCTGCTGGACGCCGCGGAGACCCTGGTGGACGACGGGTTCACGGTGCTGCCGTTCACCAACGACGACCCGGTGCTGGCCCGCCGGCTGGAGGACGTGGGCTGCGCCGCGATCATGCCGCTGGGCTCCCCCATCGGCTCCGGACTGGGCATCCGCAACCCGCACAACTTCCAGCTGATCACCGAGCGGGCCGGAGTCCCGGTGATCCTGGACGCGGGCGCGGGCACCGCCTCGGACGTGGCGCTCGCCATGGAGCTGGGCTGCGCCGCGGTGATGCTGGCGTCGGCGGTGACCCGCGCGCAGGAGCCCGTCCTGATGGCGGAGGCGATGCGGCACGCGGTCGAGGCCGGCCGGCTGGCGCACCGGGCGGGGCGCATTCCGCGCCGCCACCACGCGGAGGCCTCCTCGCCCACGGAGGGCGTCGCCGTGCTGGACCCGGAGCGGCCCGCCTTCTGAGGCGCGGCGGGCGGCGGTCCCGGACGGCCGCCGCCCGCTCTTCACGAAAAGGACATCCCTCGCGTCCGGGACGCCCGGCAGCACGTCCCTGTCACTGTTCGGCTGCAGAAAGGCGCTGGTCATGGGCGGGGCGCCCACGAGCGGGGCAGCGGCTCGTAGACTCCTCTGCCGTGGATACGACCCTTCAGGACCCCCTGGTCGGGCAGCTGCTCGACGGCCGCTACCAGGTGCAGGCGCGCATCGCCGCCGGCGGCATGGCCACGGTCTACCGGGCCATGGACACCCGGCTGGACCGGGTGCTCGCCCTGAAGGTGATGCATCCGTCGCTGGCGGTCGACGCCGCGTTCGTCGACCGGTTCATCCGGGAGGCCAAGTCCGCCGCCCGGCTCGACCACCCCAACGTGGTGGGCGTCTTCGACCAGGGCACCGACGGTACGTACGTGTACCTGGCGATGGAGTACGTCGCCGGCTGCACGCTGCGCGACGTCCTGCGGGAGCGCGGCGCCCTCCAGCCGCGGGCCGCGCTGGACATCGCCGAGCCGATCCTCGCCGCGCTGGGCGCCGCGCACCGGGCCGGGCTGGTGCACCGCGACATGAAGCCGGAGAACGTGCTGATCGGCGACGACGGCCGGGTCAAGGTCGCCGACTTCGGCCTCGTACGGACCGTGGGCACGAACACCACCGCCTCGACCGGCTCGGTCCTGGGCACGGTCTCCTATCTGGCGCCCGAGCAGATCGAGGACGGTACGGCCGGTCCGGCCGCGGACGTCTACGCGTGCGGTGTCGTGCTGTTCGAGATGCTGACCGGCGGCAAGCCGCACACCGGCGGCAGCGCGGCCCAGGTGCTCTACCAGCACCTGCACGAGGACGTGCCGGCCCCGTCGACGTACGCGCCCGAGCTGGCGCCGCAGCTGGACGACCTGGTCGCCGCGGCCACCGCGCGCCGCCCCGAGCTGCGCCCGCAGGACGCCGTGACGCTGCTCGCGCAGGCCCGCGCGGTGCGCGCCGAGCTGTCCGACGCGCAGCTGGACGCGGTGCCGCCGCAGGCCAACGAGGCGCCGGAGGGCGGTTCGGGGGCGGGTCCCGAGGACCGTACGAGCGTGCTGCCGCGGGTCGCCGTGCAGCCGCCCCTGCCGCTGCCGCCGGAGGAGCCGCTGAACCACACCAGCAGGCTTCCGGCCCCGCCGCCGGACCCGGCGTCGGCGGCGGAGCCGACCACCCGGCTGCGTCCGGTGGCCGCCGCTCCGCGGGGCGGGGCCTGGGCCGGGCTGCTGCGGGCCCGGCGCAAGACGGTCTCGGTGGTCGCGGCCGTGCTGCTGGTGCTGGTCGTGGGCGCGGGCGTCTGGTACATCAACTCCGGGCAGTTCACCACCGTCCCGGCGGTCCTGGACATGACGCAGGCGAAGGCGGAGAAGACGCTGCGTGCCGAAGGCCTGGACGTGAAGGTCGAGCGCGCCTTCAGCCCGAACGTGGAGCGCGGTCACGTCATGGCCACGGCCCCGGAGAACGGCAAGCGCATCCGGGGTACGGGCACGGTCACCATCACGCTGTCCAAGGGCCCGGAGATCGTCCAGGTGCCCGACCTGGCGGGCACTCCGGTCGCCGACGCCAAGCGCAGACTGCGCGACCTGGGGCTGACGGTCGGCACGGTGCGCAGGGAGTTCTCCGACGAGGTCGCCAAGGGGTCGGTGATCGGCACCGACCCGGCGGCGGGCAACAAGCGCCGCCCGGACACCGCCGTCGCGCTCACGGTCAGCCGCGGCGCGGAGGTCGACGTACCGGACGTGACCGGCCGGGACCGGGCGGACGCCGAGGCCACGCTGCGCGGCGCGGGCTTCGACGTGAAGTTCGCGGACACGACGGTGCACTCCCCGCACGACAAGGGCAAGGTCGCGCGGCAGTCGCCGGGGCAGGGCAGCAAGCAGGGCCGGGGCGACACCGTCACGCTCACGCTCTCCGAGGGGCCCGAGATGGTCGCCGTGCCGGACGTGACGGGCAAGAGCACCGACGAGGCCAGGCGGGCACTGACCGGCGCGGGCTTCGAGGTCGAGGTCAAGAAGCCGTTCCTGTTCCCGCGGGACAGGGTCGAGAGCCAGTCGGTCGAGGGCGGCGAGCAGGCGGCCAAGGGCAGCAAGATCACGATCCGGCTGGAGAGCGCGCTCTGAGCCGTACGCCGGGGCGCGGTCCGGCGTACGGCGCGAGGCGCGTCCCGGCGTGCGATCGGGGCACGGCCCGGAGCACGGTCCGGATCGCGGCCCGGGAGCCGCTCCGGCGCACGGTCCGAGGGCCGCGCCGGACCGCGCCCCGGCGCGCGCGCTGTGAGCAAGGACGCCCGCCCGCGCGCCGGGCGGGCACCCCGCACCTGGCACCCTTGACACGTGAGCATCTCCCCTTCCCAGCAGCGGGCCCGTGAGCGCAACCCGGTCGGCGGCCACGTGCCGGTGGCCGGCGGCCTGGCCAAGGTCGGCCTCCCGTACGCCCGTGACATCGGCGGCGAGGCCGTGCAGGTCTTCGTCGCCAACCCGCGCGGCTGGGCGACGCCGCCCGGCACGCCGCAGCAGGACGAGGCGTTCCGCGAGGCCTGCGAGCGGGAGTCGCTCCCGGCGTACGTGCACGCCCCCTACCTGATCAACTTCGGCTCGCACACCGAGGCGACCGTCGAGAAGTCCGTGGACTCGCTGCGCCACTCGCTGCGGCGCGGCCGGGCGATCGGCGCGCGGGGCGTGGTGGTGCACACCGGCTCGGCGACCGGCGGGCGGCCCCGCGCGACGGCGCTGGAGCAGGTGCGCGAGCGGGTACGGCCGCTGCTGGAGGAGCTGACGCACGACGACGATCCGTGGCTGCTGCTGGAGCCGACGGCGGGTCAGGGCGCGTCGCTGTGCGCGCTGGCGGAGGACCTGGGCCCGTACTTCGACGCGCTGGACCGGCATCCGAAGCTGGGCATCTGCCTGGACACCTGCCACGCCTTCGCGGCCGGGCACGACATGGCCGCGCCCGGCGGGATGAAGGCGCTGCTGGACGAGCTGGTCGACGTCGCCGGCGAGGGGCGGCTGAAACTGATCCATGCCAACGACTCCAAGGACGTCGTCGGCGCGCACAAGGACCGCCACGAGAACATCGGCGCGGGGCACATCGGCGCCGACCCGTTCGGCGAGCTGTTCCGGCACCCGGCCACGCTCGGCGTGCCGCTGGTGATCGAGACGCCGGGCGGCAAGGAGGGCCATGCGGCGGACGTGGCACGCCTGAAAGACCTGCGGCACCCGGCCTGAGCGCGGGAGCCCGGCCGTACCCGTCCATCAGGCACCCGCCGGCCGGGCCGGAACCGGCCGGGCGCGGCGGGACACTCCGTCGCGGCCATGGAGCCGGTCGTGAACCGGTGGATCGGAGCCGGTCGTGAACCGGTGGATGACCTACCCCGGCAAGGGACACGCCATAGCACATCGGCACTGCTGAGCGCCGCCCGGAATCAGCCGTTCCCGCGCCGCCGTCCCGGCCCCCCGTCCGGCGCGGCTACAGCTCCGGGCCGTCGCCCGGTTCCTCCTGATAGGAGTAGCGCTGCTCGCGCCACGGGTCGCCGAGGTTGTGATAGCCGCGCTCCTCCCAGAAGCCGCGGCGGTCCGCCGTCATGTATTCGATGCCGCGCACCCATTTGGGGCCTTTCCAGGCGTACAGGTGCGGAACGATCAGCCGGACCGGGAAGCCGTGCTCGGCGGTGAGCAGTTCACCGGAGCGGTGGGTGGCGAACAGCGATTTCGGGTCGGCGAAATCGGCCAGTTTGAGGTTCGAGCTGAATCCGTATTCGGCCCACACCATCACATGGGTGACGTCCGGGGCGGGCGGCGCGAGTTCGAGGATCGTCCGGGTGGAGACGCCGCCCCATTCGGCGCCGAGCATGCTGAACTTCGTGACACAGTGCATGTCGGCCACCACGGTCGTATAGGGCAGCGCGGCGAATTCCTCGTGCGTCCAGCAGTGTTTGCCGCCGTCCGCGGTGGCGCCGAAAGCGCGGAACTCCCAGCGCTCGGGCCGGAACTTCGGCACCGGGCCGTAGTGCGTGACCGGCCATCCCCGTTGCAGCCGCTGCCCCGGAGGCAGCTGAGGATGCTCCGCTTCGCGGCTTTCGGGCTGACCCATGCTCTCCATGGTGTCAGACCATCGGGGGTGCCGGTGACCAGGGCGGCAGCGATTCGGGCAACTCGTACTAAGCGTGCACTTACTGGACGCCCAGCTCACGACGGTGCAAGGATGCGCGGCACCTGCCAGTACTCGCGTGGAAGGAGCCCGCTGCCATGCAGGGCGACCCCGAGGTCATCGAATTCCTCAACGAGCAGCTGACCGCCGAGCTGACCGCCATCAATCAGTACTTCCTGCACGCGAAGATGCAGGAGAACTTCGGCTGGACCAAGCTGGCCAAGTACACCCGGCACGAGTCGTTCGACGAGATGAAGCACGCGGAGATCCTCACCGACCGGATTCTCTTCCTGGACGGCCTGCCCAACTACCAGCGGCTCTTCCACGTCCGGGTGGGCCAGACCGTCACCGAGATGTTCCAGGCGGACCGGCAGGTCGAGGTGGAGGCGATCGACCGCCTCCGGCGGGGCATCGAGCTGATGCGGGCCAAGGGGGACATCACCTCGGCCAACATCTTCGAGTCCATCCTGGCCGACGAGGAGCACCACATCGACTATCTGGACACCCAGCTGGACCTGATCGAGAAGCTCGGTGAGCCGCTGTACATCGCCCAGGTGATCGAACAGCCGGACAGCTGAGCCGGCCGGCTCCAGCGAACCGTTCCTTCAGCGGGCCCGCACGGGACCGCGACCGGGCAAGGAGGACGCGTCAGGCTGCTCAGGCCGCTTCCGGCAGGGCGTCGGGCGCCTCGCCGGGCATGAGGTCGGGGGCCGTACGGGGCGCGATGTCGTACGGGCCGGGCACTGCGGCGGCCGTATCGCCGGACGGCCCGGAGCCGAGCGGTTCGGGGGCGCCCTGGTCGATCAGTTCGCGCCGGGGGCACGCGCCCCGGCCGAGCAGCGCCTGGATGCGGCGGACACAGCCGCCGCAGTCGGTGCCGGCCTTGCAGGCGGAGGCGATCTGGCGCGGGGTGCAGGCACCGGACTCCGCGTGGTCACGGACCTGCTGCTCCGTGATGCCGAAGCACGAGCAGACGTACACGCGGGTCACCTCCGTCGACCTGTTCCGCAGTGAGGTTACCCTTACCTTACCCGGGACGAAAGTCCGCTAACAACGGCGATGGGGCGCGGATCGTGTGATCCGCGCCCCATCGGCGTGTCGTACGGCCCCACGGGCCCGCCGGACTACTGGTCCCGGTACATCTCCGCGACCAGGAACGCCAGGTCCAGCGACTGGCTGCGGTTGAGCCGCGGGTCGCAGGCCGTCTCGTAGCGCTGGTGCAGGTCGTCGACGAAGATCTCGTCGCCGCCGCCCACGCACTCCGTGACGTCGTCGCCGGTCAGCTCCACATGGATGCCGCCCGGGTGCGTACCGAGGCTCTTGTGCACCTCGAAGAAGCCCTTGACCTCGTCCAGCACGTCGTCGAAGCGCCGGGTCTTGTGGCCCGAGGCGGCCTCGAAGGTGTTGCCGTGCATCGGGTCGCAGATCCAGGCGACCTGCGCGCCGGAGGCGGTGACCTTCTCGACCAGTTCGGGCAGCTTGTCGCGGATCTTGTCCGCGCCCATGCGGGTGATGAACGTCAGCCGGCCCGGCTCGCGCTCCGGGTCGAGGCGCTCGATGAGCGTGAGCGCGTCCTCGGCGGACGTCGTCGGGCCCAGCTTGACGCCGATCGGGTTACGGATGCGGGAGGCGAACTCGATGTGCGCGCCGTCCAGTTGACGGGTGCGCTCACCGATCCAGACCATGTGGCCCGAGACGTCGTACAGGTTGCCGGTGCGGGAGTCCGTGCGGGTCAGCGCGGACTCGTAGTCCAGCACGAGCGCCTCGTGGGAGGCGTAGAACTCGACCGTCTTGAACTCCTCCGGGTCCACCCCGCAGGCGTTCATGAAGTTCAGCGCCCGGTCGATCTCGCGCGCCAGCGCCTCGTAACGCTGCCCGGACGGGGAGGACTTCACGAAGTCCTGGTTCCAGGCGTGGACCTGGCGCAGGTCCGCGTAGCCGCCGGTGGTGAAGGCCCGCACGAGGTTCAGCGTCGCGGCGGAGGCGTGGTACATCCGCTTCAGGCGCTGCGGGTCCGGGATACGGGCCGCCTCGGTGAACTCGAAGCCGTTGACGGAGTCGCCGCGGTAGGTCGGCAGGGTCACGCCATCGCGGGTCTCGGTGGGCTTGGAGCGCGGCTTGCTGTACTGGCCCGCGATCCGGCCGACCTTGACGACCGGGACCGACCCGGCGTAGGTGAGGACCGCGCCCATCTGGAGCAGGGTCTTGAGCTTGTTGCGGATGTGCTCGGCCGAGACGGCGTCGAACGCCTCCGCGCAGTCGCCGCCCTGCAGCAGGAACGCCTCGCCGCGGGCAACCGCTCCCAGGCGCTCGCGCAGCTGGTCGCACTCACCGGCGAAGACGAGCGGCGGATAGGACTCCAGCTCGGCGATCACATCGCGCAGAGCCTCTTGGTCCGGCCATTCAGGCTGCTGCGCCGCGGGCAGGTCTCGCCAGGTGTTGCCACCGGCTTGGATTTCAGCGTTCACGGTCACGCGTCAACTTTACGGGGTCCGGACAGGGGTCCATCTCGCCGACCGGGATGTGAGACGAAGGTCCCACTCCGACAGCCCGCCCGGAGGCCGGGTCCTCAGTCCGGTACGGAGCCCTCAGTCCGGTACGCAGTCCTCGGGATTGCCGCGGGCGACGGCCGCCAGGGTGCCCAG
This sequence comes from Streptomyces sp. NPDC059788, assembly GCF_042732265.1. Taxonomy (NCBI): domain Bacteria; kingdom Bacillati; phylum Actinomycetota; class Actinomycetes; order Kitasatosporales; family Streptomycetaceae; genus Streptomyces; species Streptomyces sp. NPDC059788. Next base: position 17,264 of record NZ_JBHWHY010000038.1, read on the forward strand.
CGCGTACGCCAGCTCGTCGGGGGCGGGCGCCGCGAGGGCCACGCGGACGGCGCCCGGGGCGGGTGCGGCGCCGTGCGTGCCCTCCGGGCCGACGGCGAACGCGGCGGCCGGGGTGACGGCGATACCGCGCCGGGCGGCGGCCGCGAGGAAGGTCTCGGCCCGCCACCCCTCGGGCAGCTGCCACCAGGCGAAGTAGGCGGCCGGGTCGGCCCGCACCCGGAAGCCGGCGAGGTGCTCGCGGAGCAGGGCCTGCCGGGCGGCGGCGTCCCGGCGCTTGGCCTCGACGATCGCCGTCACCGCGCCGTCGCGCAGCCAGCGGACCGTGGCGTCCAGCGCGAAGGCGCCGGCGGTCCAGCCGCCGGACCGCAGGGCGGCGGCGACCCGGTCGGTGTGCGTGGGCGGCGCCAGGACCAGGCCGACGGTGAGGCCGGGCGACAGACGCTTGGAGAAGCTGTCGAGCAGGAGCGTGCGCTCGGGGGCGAGGGCGGCCAGCGGCGGGAGGCCGGCCCGCCGCCCGTCGTCGAGGAGGAAGGACCAGACGGCGTCCTCGACGGCCCACAGGTCCAGCGCGCGCAGCGTCCCGGCCAGCTCGGCACGGCGCTCGGTGGGCATGGTCACGCCGAGCGGGTTGTGCAGCGTCGGCTGGAGGTAGACGGCGTGCAGCGGGGCGCCGCGGTGGGCTGCCCGTACGGCGTCCGGCCGCAGGCCGCACCCGTCCCCGGCCAGCGGTACGAGAGTGATGCCGAGGCGGGTGGCGACCGACTTGACCAGCGGATACGTGAGCGCCTCGACGCCCAGGCGGCCACCGGGCGGCACCAGTGCGGCGAGCGCGCCGGCGATGGCCTGGCGGCCGTTGCCCGCGAACAGCAGGCCTGCCGGGTCGGGGCGGAAGTCCGCGTGGGCGAGGAGGGCGGCGCAGGCTTCGCGGGCGTCCGCGGAGCCGGTGGCGGGGGCGACGGTCAGGGCCGCGCTCAGCACGTCGGGGCGCAGCAGGGGTTCCAGGGAGCGGGCGAGGAGGGCGGCCTGCTCGGGGACCTCGGGGTAGTTGAGTTCGAGGTTGACGCGGGTGCGGCGGGCGGGGTCCGCGGGTTCGGCGAGGGCGGGCCCGGGGGCGTGCTGTGCGGCGCGTACGTACGTACCGCGGCCGACCTCTCCGACGGTCAGTCCGCGGCGGGCGAGTTCGCGGTAGACGCGGGTGGCGGTGGAGTTGGCGATGCCGTGGGCGCGGGCGAAGGCGCGCTGGGTGGCGAGCCGGTCGCCGGGGCGCAGACGCCCGGCGGCGATGTCGGCCGAGACGGCGTCGGCGATGCGCTGGTAGTCCTCCACGGGCCCTCCCGGCCGTTGTATCCGACTCGCTCCGATATTGCACCGAGAGCAATGTTTTTATTGCACCGCGATTGTGCGCGTCCTAGCATCGAGCCGTCAACGGGCCGACGGCCAGAAGTCGGCGAAAAGGGGCGAGTTGTGCTGCGTACAGCTGTCGTCAACGGCATCACCACCGCGTACGAGGACACCGGCGGCGCGGGCGGAGAAACGATCCTCCTCGTGCACGGGCACCCCTTCGACCACACGATGTGGGCCCCGCAGACCGCCGCGCTGGCCGCCGCCGGCCACCGCGTCGTCGTACCGGACCTGCGCGGCTACGGCGCCTCCCAGGTCGTACCGGGCATGACCCGCCTGGAGACCTTCGCGGCCGACCTCGCCGCGCTGCTGGACCACCTGGAGGTGACGGACCGGATCGGCCTCGGCGGCCTGTCCATGGGCGGCCAGATCGCCATGGAGTTCGCCCGCCGCTCCCCCGGACGGCTGCGCGCGCTCGTCCTCGCGGACACCTTCGCCCATGCCGAGACCCCCGAGGGCCGCCGGGCGCGCGACGCCATGGCCGACCGTCTGCTGCGCGAAGGAATGCGCGGCTACACGGAAGAGGCCCTGGACAAGATGGTCTCGCCGCGCACCGTCGCGACCCGGCCCGCCGCGGCGGAGCACGTACGCCGCATGATGCTCGGCACGCCGCCCGAGGGCGCCGCCGCCGCACTCCGCGGCCGGGCGCGGCGCCCCGACTACGCCGACTCGCTGGCCGGGCTCGCCGTACCGGCCCTCGTACTGGTCGGCCGCGACGACACCTACACCCCGGTCGCCGACGCCGAGTTCCTGCACACCCGCATACCCGACGCGCGCCTGACCGTCATCGAGGACGCCGCCCACCTGCCCAACCTGGAACAGCCGCACGCCTTCGACGCCGCCCTGACCGACTTCCTCGGCACGCTCCCCCCGGCTCCCGTCACGCCGCCGCTCGCGCGGCCCGTCCTCGGGTAGGGTGACGTCCATGCACGCGCAATTGGCCAGCAACATGAACTGGTGGTGGACCGCTCATCCGGCGGCCCACTGATCGCGCGTACCCACTGACATCGCGAAGGCCGCCCGAGGGGCGGCCTTCCGTGTTGTGCGGGCCGTTCCTCCCCTCCCGGAAGGAACCGCCGACATGCCTCGCTCCACCACCGACGTCCTGCGAAGTCTGCTGTCACCCGGCTGCCCGCCGTTCGCCCTGCTGCTTCGCCGTACGCCCGGCCGCCCCGCAGCCGACACCGTCGAGGTGCTGGTCGGCGAGGTGACCGAGGTGTCGCGGCTGGCCGACGTGCCGCTCGGCGAGGGCGTGCCGGACGGCGGCGCCGCGACCACCGACGCGCTGGCGCTGGTGCCGTTCCGGCAGATCCGCGAGCGCGGGTTCGACGCCCGCGACGACGGCACGCCGCTGGCGGTGCTGCGCCCCCGGGAGACGTACGCGCTGCCGCTGGACGAGGTGCTGGCGCACCTCCCCGCCCACGCGGTGCAGGTGGAGAACGGCGCCTTCGACGTCGACGACGACGCGTACGCCGACATCGTCGAGCATGTCCTGCGGGACGAGATCGGGACCGGCGAGGGCGCCAACTTCGTCATCCGGCGCACCTTCCGGGGCGACATCCCGGGCTTCGGCGCGGCCGACGCGCTGGCGCTGTTCCGGCGGCTGCTGGCCGGTGAGCGCGGCGCGTACTGGACGTACGTCGTCCACCGGCCGGGCGTGCGCACGCTGGTCGGCGCCAGCCCCGAGGTACACGTCCGGATGTCCGGCGGGACGGTCGTGATGAACCCGATCAGCGGCACCTACCGCTACCCGGCCGGGGGCCCGTCCCCGGAGCACCTGCTGGCGTTCCTGGACGACCGCAAGGAGGTGGAGGAGCTGTCCATGGTCGTGGACGAGGAGCTGAAGATGATGTGCACCGTCGGCGACAAGGGCGGTGTGGTGATCGGGCCGCGGCTGAAGGAGATGGCGCACCTGGCGCACACGGAGTACGAGCTGCGCGGGCGCTCCTCGCTCGACGTACGGGAGGTGCTGAAGGAGACGATGTTCGCGGCGACCGTCGTCGGCTCGCCCGTGCAGAACGCCTGCCGGGTGATCGGGCGCCACGAGGTCGGCGGGCGCGGCTACTACGCCGGCGCGCTGGCCCTGATCGGGCGGGACGCGGGCGGCGCGCAGACCCTGGACTCGCCGATCCTGATCCGTACGGCGGACATCGACGCCGGCGGCGGGCTGCGCGTCGCGGTCGGCGCCACGCTCGTCCGGGCCTCCGACCCGCGCGGCGAGGTCGCCGAGACGCACGCCAAGGCCGCCGGGGTGCTGACCGCGCTCGGCGTGCGCCCCGCGCCGGACCGTACGGACGAGGCCGCCGGGCGGCCGCGGCTGGCCGACGACCCGCGGGTGCGCGCCGCGCTCGACGCCCGCCGCGCGGACCTCGCGCCGTTCTGGCTGCGGATGCAGAGCACCGCGCCGACCGCCGCGCTGTCCGGCCACGCGCTGGTGATCGACGCCGAGGACACCTTCACCGCGATGCTGGCGCACCTGCTGCGCACCTCCGGGCTGACGGTGACCGTGCGCCGGTACGACGAGCCGGGGCTGCGGGAGGCCGCGGCGGCCCACGAGGGGCCGGTCGTGCTCGGCCCGGGGCCCGGAAACCCGTCGGACGCCGCCGACCCGAAGATGCGTGTGCTGCGCGCGCTGGCGGCGGAGCTGGTGCGCGACCACCGGCACGGCCTGCTGGGGGTCTGCCTCGGCCACGAGCTGATCGCCGCCGAACTGGGCCTGGAGATCGTGCGCAAGGAGGTGCCCTTCCAGGGCGCGCAGGAGCGCATCGACTTCTTCGGCCGCCCGGAGACCGTCGGCTTCTACAACACCTTCACGGCCCGCTGCGACGAGGCGGCGGTGGCCGAACTGGCCATGCACCGGGTCGAGCTGAGCCAGGACGCGGCCACCGGCGAGGTGCACGCGCTGCGCGGGCCCGGCTTCGCGGGCGTGCAGTTCCACCCGGAGTCCGTGCTGACGCTGGACGGCGCGGCGATCACCGCGCAGTTGCTGGCCGCTGTCCTGGTGTGACGAGGGTGTTCTCGTTGGTGCGGCCGGCCAGGTAGTCCTCGACGTTGCGTGCGGTGGCGTCGAGGATCTGGCCGACCGCGTCCTCGGTGAAGTACGCCTGGTGCGAGGTGACCAGCACGTTTCCGAAGGTCATCAGGCGGGCGAGGGTGTCGTCGTGGATGACTTCGAGGGACTTGTCGAAGAAGAAGAGACCGGCCTCCTCCTCGTAGACGTCCAGGCCGACACCGGCGAGCCGGCCGGCCTTGAGGGTCTCCACGAGGGCCGCGGTGTCGACGAGGCCGCCGCGGCTGGAGTTGACGAGGATCGCGTCGTCCTTCATGGCGCGCAGCGCGGCGGCGCCGACGAGATGGCGGGTCGAGTCCATCAGCGGCACGTGCAGGCTGATCAGGTCGGACTCGGCGAACAGCCGGTCCTGGCCGACGTACTCCATGCCCAGCTCGACGCAGCGGGGGTTCTCGGCGATGTCCCAGCCCAGCAGGTTCATCCCGAAGCCGTGGGCGATCCGGGTGAACGCCTCGCCGATCTTGCCGGTGCCGAGCACGCCGGCGGTGCGGCCGTGCAGGTCGCGGCCCATCAGCCCGTCCAGGCGGAAGTCGAAGTTGCGGGTGCGGTTCGCGGCCCGGACGACGCGGCGGTTGACGGCCATGGCCAGGCCCCAGGCGAACTCGGCGACGGAGTACGGCGAGTACGAGGAGACCCGGCCGACGGTCACGCCGAGGTCGGCGGCGGCCTGGAGGTCGATGTTGTTGTAGCCGGTGGCGCGCTGGGCGATCAGCCGTGTGCCGCCGGCCGCCAGCTCCTGGATCACCTCGGCGCGCAGGTCGGCGTTGACGCTGACGCTGACGACCTCGTAGCCCGCGGCGATCGGGGCGGTGTCGCGGTTGAGGAAGACGTCGAGGCAGCGGACCTGGTGGCGGCCGGCGAGGGCCTTCACCAGCAGCGGCCGCTCGTCCGCCTGCACGCCGAATGCGATGATCTCCACGGTGTCTCCCGACGTTGCCGGTCACTCGGTCCGGTCACCGGCGCCCACTTTGGGGCATATGCGGCGACACGGCCGAATATACGGCGCGGGGCGCGGTCGGGACGCCTCCCCGACGCGTACGGCGACGTGCGGAGGTGCGGTGTCGTGCGGAGGCCGGTGACGGGCGGACGCGACGGCAGCGCGCGGAAGGCGTGCGGCGGCGGACGGAAGGCGTGCGGCTGCGCGCGGAAGGCGTGGAACGCAAGCGGCGGCCGGAACGGTGACGTGCGGCGGACCGCCGCCGCGGGTCCGGCCGCACACCGTCCGCCGGCTCAGCCGAAGAAGACCCCGGCCTCCGCGTACAGCCTCGGATCGACGGTCTTGAGCTTCGCGGTCGCCTCCCCCAGCGGCACCCGGACGATGTCCGTACCGCGCAGGGCGACCATCTTCCCGTAGTCGCCGTCGCGCACCGCGTCGATCGCGTGCAGACCGAAGCGGGTGGCCAGCCAGCGGTCGAAGGCGCTCGGCGTGCCGCCGCGCTGGGTGTGGCCGAGTACCGTCGTACGGGCCTCCTTGCCCGTCCGGCTCTCGATCTCCTTGGCCAGCCACTCGCCCACGCCGGTCAGCCGCACGTGCCCGAAGGAGTCCTTGCCCCCGTGCTTGAGGACCAGCTCGCCGTCCTTGGGCATGGCGCCCTCGGCGACCACCACGATCGGCGCGTAGCGGACCTTGAAGCGGGACTCGATCCAGGCGCAGACCTGGTCGACGTCGAAGCGCTGCTCGGGGATGAGGATGACGTTGGCGCCGCCGGCCAGGCCGGAGTGCAGCGCGATCCAGCCCGCGTGCCGGCCCATGACCTCGACGACCAGGACGCGCATATGCGACTCGGCGGTGGTGTGCAGCCGGTCGATGGCCTCGGTGGCGACGCCGACGGCGGTGTCGAAGCCGAAGGTGTAGTCGGTGGCGGACAGGTCGTTGTCGATGGTCTTGGGCACGCCGACACAGGGCACCCCGTACTCGCCGGAGAGCCGGGCGGCGACGCCGAGGGTGTCCTCGCCGCCGATCGTGATGAGCGCCTCGACCTCCTCCTTGGCGAGGGTGTCCTTGATCCGGCGGATGCCGTCGTCCTGCTTCAGGGGGTTGGTCCGCGAGGAGCCGAGGACCGTGCCGCCGCGGGGCAGGATGCCGCGCACGGCGGGGATGTCGAGCGGCACCGTGTCGCCCTCCAGGGGCCCGCGCCAGCCGTCCCGGAACCCGACGAAGTCGTAGCCGTACTCCTGCACGCCCTTGCGCACCACGCCCCGGATGACCGCGTTGAGACCGGGGCAGTCACCGCCGCCGGTCAGTACTCCGACCCGCATCGCTTCTTCACCTACATCCCGTGAGGGGCCGCGCACCCGCCGGTGGCCGCGCGCGGCCGTGCTGTACCGACGCCGGTCACGCTAATGGCGGGACACGTCACCCAGGGATGGGGCGGAGAGCGAATTCCCCGCAAATGCCGGGGACTTGGCGCGATGCGTTCACTCGTACGAGCGCATTGCGCGGGCGCGGGCGGGGCCCCTCGGCGCACCGGCGGTGCCGCGGCCGGGACGGGCGGCCCGCTCAGGCCTCGTCCAGGCCGCGTTCTATCGCGTACCGCACCAGCTCGACGCGGTTGTGCAGCTGGAGCTTGCCGAGGGTGTTCTGTACGTGGTTCTGGACCGTGCGGTGCGAGATGACCAGACGCTCGGCGATCTGCTTGTACGACAGGCCCTTGGCGACCAGGCGCAGCACCTCGGTCTCCCGCTCGGTCAGCTGCGGCGCGCCCGGCTCGTCCTCGGCGGCCGGGGCGGGCTCGGTCGCCAGCCGGCGGTACTCCCCCAGCACCAGCCCGGCCAGGCCCGGCGTGAACACCGGGTCGCCGGCGGCCGTACGGCGCACCGCGTCCAACAGCTCCTCGGTGCTGGCCGACTTGAGCAGATAGCCCGTCGCGCCGGATTTGACGGCCTCCAGCACGTCGGCGTGCTCGCCGCTGGCGGAGAGCACCAGCACCCGCAGCGCCGGGTTCGCGCCGACCAGCTCCCGGCAGACCGCCACGCCGGGCAGGCCCGGCAGATTCAGGTCCAGCACCAGGACGTCGGGCGCCGCGGCCTGCGCGCGGCGCACCGCCTGCGGCCCGTCCCCGGCCGTCGCCACCACCTCGAAACCGGCCTCGGCCAGGTCGCGGGCGACCGCGTCGCGCCACATCGGGTGGTCGTCGACCACCATCACCTTCACGTTCGGCTGCTCGCTCACGCCGTGCTCCTCCCCCGTCTACGGCCCTCGGGCGCACCGCCCTTGGGGATTTTCAGCTCCACTTCCGTGCCCTGGCCGGGGACCGAGATCCAGTCGGCGCTGCCGCCCAGATCCCGCAGCCGGCCGCGGATCGACAGGGCGACTCCCAGCCGCCCTTCGCGCTCGGCGTCCGCGAGGCGTCCCTCGGGGATGCCGGGACCGTCGTCCCGCACCGTCACGACCACCTCGTCCGGCTCGTCCTCCACCAATATCCACGCCTGTGCCCGCACACCCGCGTGCACCCTGACATTGTCCAGCGCGGCACTGACAGCGGCCGCCAGCTCCGCCGCCGCGGCGGCCGGGAGCACGACGGGCGCGCCGGGCTCGGAGAACGTGACGCGCGCGCCGGCGTGCGGCGCCAGCAGGGCCCGTACGTCACAGGGCCCGGCGTCGGGGCCGTCCGCGGCGCACGGCACCGGCGCGGCCGTCACTTCCTCCAGCGCGGGGACCGCGTCGTCCGGGGCGCCGGACACGGCCGTACGCGGCGGGACGAGCCCGCTGGAGACCAGGGTGCGCAGCGCGACCTCCTGCTCGCCCGCCATCCGGCCCAGCTCGGCCGCCTCGCCGCCGATCGCGGCGCCCCGCCGCTGCACCATCGCCAGGACCTGCAGGACGCTGTCGTGGATGTCCCGGGCGAGCCGTTCCCGCTCGCGGGTGGCGGCCTCGATCTGGAGGGCGCGGGCGAGGGTGCGCTCACTGGCGCGGGCCACCTCGACCACGTAGCCGATGGCGACGCTGGCCACCCATACGAGCACCACATTGTGGATGGTGTCGCGGGCGAGCTCCTGGCGCTCGACCAGGTTGACGACGGCGACCAGCGCGGAGGCCACCGCGGCCCAGCGCCAGCCGCCCTTGATCGCGAAGCCGAGCACCGCGCCCGCCGTCCAGATGGAGGGCAGGGTCGCCGCGCCGTCCATGATCCGTTCGTGGCTGTCCACCAGGAGGGTGAGCAGGATGCCGCCGAGCGCGAAGGACAGGTCGCCGATGAGGAAGGCGCGGGTGCAGCGCTCCGCCGAGGTCGTACGGCGCCAGGTGAAGCCCATCCACACGGTCAGCGCCGTCATGTAGGCGGCGGCGCCGAGCGGGTGCTCGTACTGCTCGTAGGAGACCGCGGACAGGACCAGCACGTAGACGAGGGTCAGGACGCGGTAGCCGGTCAGCGCCCGCCACAGCGGTAGCTCCACGGACATCCGGACCGGGCGCTGCGGCCGTCCCCTGCCCCTGCCCGCCGCCTCGCCGGCCGCGGGCCGTATCTCTGCCTCTGTCATTTCGCCCCCACCCCTGTGCCGGGGCGCGACTACGCCCCGGTGCCGGTCCTGCCCTGCTGCTCCGTGGCCGGTGCGGCCTGCCCCTTGCCGGCCTTGGCCGCCTTCTCCGCCTCGGCCTTCTTCTTGGCCGCGTCCGCGATCTGCCGCTTGGCGGCGGTCGCGTAGATGTCCACGTACTCCTGGCCCGACAGCTTCATGATCTCGTACATGACCTCGTCGGTCACCGAGCGCAGGATGAAGCGGTCGCCCTCCATGCCGTGATAGCGGCTGAAGTCCAGCGGCTTGCCGATGCGGATGCCGGGCCGGATCATCTTCGGCATCACCTTGCCCGGCGGCTGCACCTTCTCCGTGTCGATCATCGCGACGGGGATGACCGGGGCGCCGGTGGCCAGCGCCACCCGGGCCAGGCCGCCCGGCTTGCCGCGGTAGAGCCGGCCGTCCGGCGAGCGGGTGCCCTCCGGGTAGATGCCGAACAGCTCACCGCGCTCCAGCACCTCGATGCCGCTCTTGATCGCCGCCTCGCCCGCGCCGCGCGCGCCCGAGCGGTCCACGGGCAGCTGGCCGACCCCCTTGAAGAAGGCGGCGGTCAGCTTGCCCTTGACCCCCGGAGAGGTGAAGTACTCGGCCTTGGCGATGAAGGTGACCTTGCGGTCGAGCACCGCGGGCAGGAAGAAGGAGTCCGAGAAGGACAGATGGTTGCTCGCCAGGATCGCGGGTCCCGTTGCGGGGATGTTTTCCAGGCCCTCCACCCAGGGACGGAACGCCAGCTTCAGCGATCCGCCGATGGAGAACTTCATTGCGCCGTAGATCAACCCACTGCCTCCTGTGTGTGACGCAAAGACCTTAACCTGCCCCGGAGCCCCCCTCTCCTCGGCGGGCCTGCCCGCGGGGGCCGAGCGGCCCGCCCGCAGGGGGGCCTGGCGCCGCGCACGGGGCGGGCGCGGGGCGCGGGGTCGCGCCCGCAGGGGGTGTACCGGACGGGGCCGGCGGGAGCCGTTGGACCTATCCGCCCGGCGCCGCTCCGCGTAGGCTTCAAGTAACCCGCGCAACCCGTTGCCGCCCGGCCCCTCACCGATCGGAGTCCCCCGGTGCCGCTGCTTCCCGGAGCCGAGCCGTTCCGCCGCGACGGCGGCCGGACCGGCGTCCTCGTCTGCCACGGTTTCACCGGCTCCCCCCAGTCCGTACGCCCCTGGGCGGAGTACCTGGCCGACCGCGGCCTGACCGTCTCGCTGCCGCTGCTGCCCGGCCACGGCACCCGCTGGCAGGACATGCAGCTCACGACCTGGCAGGACTGGTACGCCGAGGTCGACCGCGAGCTGCGCTCGCTCTCCGAACGGTGCGAGCGGGTCTTCGTGTGCGGCCTGTCGATGGGCGGCGCGCTGGCGCTGCGGCTGGCCGAGCGGCACGGCTCCGCCATCAGCGGCCTGGCGCTGGTCAACCCGGGCAACAAGGTGCACGACGCCGCGGCCCCGCTGCTGCCCGTGCTGCGCCACCTGGTCCGTACGACCAAGGGCCTGGTCGGCGACATCGCCAAGCCCGGGGGCCACGAGGTCGGCTACGCCCGGGTGCCGCTGCACGCCGCGCACTCGCTGCGCCGCTTCTTCACGCTCGTCGACGCCGAACTGCCCCGGGTCACGCAGCCCTTGCTGGTCATGACCAGCCCCCAGGACCACGTCGTGCGGCCGGCCGACTCCGAGCGCATCCTGAGCCGGGTGTCCTCGACGGACGTACGGCAGACGCTGCTGGAGCGCAGCTATCACGTCGCCACGCTCGACCACGACGCCAAGCGGATCTGCCAGGAGACCTACGACTTCATCGTCCGTCTGGCGCCGAGCGCGCGCACGGGCGTGGAGAGTGAGGAGACGGCCCCCAGTGGTGGAGCGTAGCCCCCGCGATCCCCGCGATCCGCTGGACGAGGAAGCCGCCTGGGCCGAGATAGTGGCCGGGTACGGCAAGGCACCCGACTTCCCCGACGAGGACGGCCCCGTCGCGGGCCCGGACGCCGAGGCGGCCGGCGGCCCGTCCGGCGGCGACGGCCCCGGTGCGGGCGCGAGTACGGGTACGGAACCGGCCCGCGCGGACCTGCGCAAGGGCGGCGAGGACCGTGCGGACGGCGGGCAGCGGACGGACGGCAAGCCCCCGGAGAAGTCCGGCCAGGGGCCGGCGGACCGCACGGAAGCGGACCGGGACGACGGCGGCCTGACGGTGGAGGAGCGGCCGCGCAGCGAGCCCTCTCCCGGCGCTCCGGACAAGCCCGGGGGCTCCGTCGGCAGCTTCGTGGTGTTCGCGCCCGGAGTCGGGCCGCGCGACTGGTCGGCGGCCGAGGCGTCCGACGACGACCTCGACGACACGGACGAGGGGCACTTCGTACCGCCCGAGCCGCCGCCGCTGCCGAGCGCCGACGTGACGGCCAAGTTCGCCTGGCTCGCGGTGCTGGGCGGGCCGCTGCTGCTGGTCCTGATGGTGCTGCTGCAGCAGCCCGTCACGTGGTGGATCACGCTGCTGGGCATCGGCGGTTTCCTGGGCGGCTTCGCCACGCTCGTGGCCCGGATGAAGCACGACGACGAGGACGACGAGGACCTGCCGGGCGGTGGCGCGGTCGTATGACCGCACCGGCCGCCGGCGGCCGGGCGCCCGCTCCGGCGTGGGTTCACCCTCGCGCGCCGGGCACCCTTCACGGAAGGTGACCGTACGGCCGGAGATGATCACACGGAGTATCCGTCCGTGTCTCCGGGAGGACCCCCGTGCGCCATCCGCTCTCGTCGTCATGCCCACGTCCACGCCGACGTGCCCGGGTGGCCGTGGCCGCCGCGACCGTCGCCGCGGTGACCGGACTGCTGGCCACCGCTCCCGCCGCGACCGGCTCGCCGCGGGAGCGGCAGGCGGCGGAGCCGGGAGCGGTGGTCTCCCTCGGTGACTCCTACATCTCCGGCGAGGCCGGCCGCTGGGCCGGCAACACCGACGCCAACCCGGTCAACTTCCCGCGCATCGACGCGCTCGGCCCGACCGCGTACTTCGACAACGCGGGCCGCACCGCCGAGCGGATCGCGCAGTGCCACCGTTCGCGCTCCGCAGAGATCCACCTCGGGCTGCCCGGCACCGAGAGCGAGAACCTGGCCTGCTCCGGTGCCCGTACGGACTCCTTCCGCGCCCCGAAGGGCGCCGCCAAGCCGGGCCTGGACTTCTCGGCCGCCGCGGGCGTACCCGGCCAGGCCGCGCAGCTGGAGGAGTACGCCCGCGACCACCACGTGCGGATGGTCGCCGTCTCGATCGGCGGCAACGACTTCCGCTTCGGCGACGTGGTCGCCTCCTGCGTCCTGGCGTACCTGAACCCGCTGCCGAAGTCGTGCGGCCAGGACGCGGCCAACCGCGCCAGGTTCACCGAGGAGGCGGTCCGGCAGCGGGCGGGCGACATCGCGGGCGGGCTGCGCAACATCGGGCAGGCGATGCTGCGGGCCGGCTACGAGACCGACGAGTACGACGTGGTCGTGCAGAACTACCCGGCTCCCATCCCGCACGGCCGCGACTTCCGCTACCCCGCGCCGCTGGGCGCGCGCCAGACCCTGGGCGGCTGCGCGTTCAACGACCGGGACGCCGACTGGGCGGTGGACTCCGTACTGCCGGCCGTCGGCCGGGCGGTGGAGCAGGGCATCGACCGCAGCGGGCTGGACAACGTCCGCTTCCTCGACCTGTCGCACAGCATGGACGGGCATCGGCTGTGCGAGCGCGGCGTCGGGCTGGTCGAGCCGGTGCGCGGCGCGGTGAGCCGGTGGACCGACCCGGGCGCTGCCGACAGAACCGAGTGGATCAGCTGGGTGCGGACCGTAACGGCGGTGCTGCCGCCGTTCCAGGTGCAGGAGGCGCTGCACCCGAACCACTGGGGCCAGTTGGCGCTGCGCAACTGCCTGCGGCAGGCGTACACCTCGGTGAACAGCGACCGGGCCCCTAAGAGCCGCCTGGCCTGCACCGGCGGCGGCCCCGGTCTCAACGGGCGCGGTGAACCGCGGATGAAGCTGTCCTGAGCCGGGCCGGGTCCGGCCGCTCGGCGGCCGGCACCCGCAGGGCGGCCAGCACCGGCAGGTGGTCCGTGGCGGCGAGCAGGTCGCCGTGGTCGAGGCCCGGCAGGTCGCGCGGTACGCCGCAGCCCAGCACCTCGATGCCCTCGGTGGTGAACACGGCGTCGATGCGCTGGTGCGGGTCGTGGGGTGTGGAGGTGTACTCCCCGCCCCACGGCGCCGCCGCCCAGGCGTCGGTGAGGGAGCCCGCCAGCCGCCGGAAGGCGCGCCCGTCCGGCCGGTCGTTCAGGTCACCGGCGGCGACGGCGTACGGGGTGTCCAGCGCGCGCAGCCGCTCCAGCAGCAGGCCCGCCTGGTCGTAGCGCTCGGCCGCCTGGAGGCTGAGGTGGCAGCTGAGCAGGCCGATCCGCGCGCCGCCGACCCGTACCACCGCGGTCGCGAAACCGCGCTGGTGCAGGCCGGGGGCGCGGGGCAGCAGCACGTCCTCGGTGTGCTCCACGTGGGCGCGCAGCGAGGAAAGGATCATCGGGCCGGCCGCGGTGGCGCCGCCCGTCACGTGCACCAGGTCCGTCGCCCGGCACAGCGCCGCGACGCTCTTGCGCCAGCGGAAGAAGCGTGGCGCCTCCTGGACCAGCACGAGGTCCGGGGCGCAGGCCCGGATCACCCGGGCCAGCGCCGCGCGGTCGTCGCGCAGCGAGCGGACGTTGTAGCTCAGCACACGGAGCACAGCCGAGCCGCTCCGCTTCGCTCCGCCTCCGCTCGATGCGAAGTCCTCGGAAGCGGAGCCCGGCTCGGTCCGGGCGGCGGGCAGCTCGGCCGGCACCGCGGGTCAGCCCTGGCGGGCCAGGTCGGCGGCGCCGACCAGTCCGGCCTTGCCGCCGAGCTGGGCGGCGAGCACCTGGGCGTGCGGGCGCCACTGGTTGCCGACCAGCCAGCGGCGGAAGGACTTGCGGATCGGGTCGAGGACCAGTTCGCCCTCGTCCGAGACGCCGCCGCCGACGATGAAGGCGGACGGGTCGAAGAGCGAGGCCAGGTCGGCAAGGCCCGCGCCGGCCCAGCGGGCCAGTTCGCGGAAGGAGTCGATGGCGACCGGGTCGCCGCGGCGGGCGGCCTCGCTGATGTGCCGGCCCTCGATGCCCTCGGAGGTGCCGTCGCCCAGCGACAGCAGCGCCTCGGCGTTCTCGGGGGTGGCGAAGGCGCGCTGGCGGGCGTAGCGCAGCAGAGCGCGGCCGGAGGCGTACTGCTCCCAGCAGCCCTGGCTGCCGCAGCCGCACAGCAGGCCGTCCGGTACGACGCGGATGTGGCCGAACTCGGCGGCGACGCCGAACCGGCCGCGGCGCAGCTTGTTGCCGATGATGATGCCGCCGCCCAGGCCGGTGCCCAGGGTGATGCAGATGACGTCGCTGTGGCCCTGGCCGGCGCCGAACCTGTACTCGCCCCAGGCGGCCGCGTTGGCGTCGTTCTCGACGACGACGGGCAGGCCGACGCGCTGCTCGACCTTGTCCTTGAGCGGCTCGTGGCGCCAGTCGATGTTGGGTGCGAACAGGACGGTGGCGCGCTTCTCGTCCACGTAGCCGGCGGCTCCGATGCCGACGGCCTCGACCTGGTGGTCGGCGCCGACGGTGCGGACCGCGTCGGCGATGGCCTCCGTCAGCTCGTCGGTGGCCTGCGGGGTCGGCACCTTGCACGTTTCGAGGATCGTGCCCTCTTCGTCGACCACGCCGGCCGCGATCTTCGTGCCGCCGATGTCGACGCCGATGGTGAGTCCCATGTGTCCCTCAGTTATTGGTCGTGCCCCGCCGCGTACAACGGTACCGGAGTTGGGGGCACGACCCGTGCCCTCCCGACCAAGAGGGCGGGTCCGCCGGGCCGCTCAGTCGAGGTCGATCCGCTCGGTGCCGGCGGGCCCGTCGTCGTCCCGGCGGGAGCCGTCCGGATTATCGCGCTTGTCGCGGATGTCGCGGACCTCGCCTCCGGCGTCCGGACCGGCGGCCTCGCGCGGATCGGCGTTCGCGGCCTCGCCCGCGGCCTCGCGGGTCCAGCGGCGCTCGCCGCTCTCGACGGCCGAGCGGTAGGCGGCCAGCAGCTCGGAACCGGCGGCGGCGAGGTGGTCGAAGACCTCCGGGTTGCGCTCGACGACGGGCTCGACGACGGCCTTGGCCTGCCGGAACAGCTGCTGCACGGCGCCCTGCGCGGCCATCCCGGCGAGCGCGCCCGGCAGCTGGATGCCGGAGAGCTTGTCGGTGACGGCCTCCGCGAGGCGGCGCAGCTCCTCGGCGGCGCTGCCGGGCGGCGGGCCGTACTGCGCGCGGCGGCGGGCCTTCTCGGCCGCCAGATCCTCGGCGCAGGCCGTCTCCCAGGCATCGGCGTCGGCCCGGTCCGTGCGGTCGGCGGGGCGCTCGGTGGCATCGCTCATGGCGGACTCACTCCTGCGGCGAGGCGGATCGGAACCTGTCGCGTGCGCGGCGGGTTCGAGGCGGTGCTGCTTCATCCGACGTTACCCGAACGGCGGTGTGCCGTTCAGTGACCGCGGGGCCAGAGATCCGGATCGGGCGTGAAGCGGATGTGCAGCGCGCCGTCGCGCAGCCCCGCGCCGGAGACCGAGCAGCGGCGCAGCGCGGAGGGCAGGGTGCGTATCCGGCGGAAGCGGCCGGCGGTGACGACGATCTCGTCACCGCGGCGCAGCAGCCCGAGCCCGTCGCGCTCGGCGCCGGGCAGCGGCACCCGCCACACGAGGATGCCGTCCGAGGCGAGCCGGTCCTCCACGGTCCAGGTGTCGGCGGCGCCGCCGGGCGCGGCCGGCTCCCCCAGGGCCGTGCGGGCCAGTTCGTCCAGTTCCTCGGTGCCCTCGGGGTCGCGCCCCAGATGCGGCACCTCGACGACCGGCGCTTCGGGGAACTCCTCGCGCAGCGCCTTGAGCGCGCTCTGCTGCTGGCCGGAGAGCGCGGCCAGGAAGGGGTCGGACGAGCCGGTGGGCAGCAGCTTGTTCGCGACGACGGCGTCGGTGCGGTGCCCGTGCAGCGCGAGACCCGAGCGCACCTCCCGCAGGTCGGCGACGGCGGCCGGGCCCGCCTCGGTGACGATCCGTACGGTCGTGCCGGGGTGGTCGATGATCCGCTGTACGGCGGCGAGTTCGTGCTCCCAGCGCTCCGCGGCCTCGTACAGCTTCTGCGTGGGCAGCTGCACGCCCGCCAGCTGCGCCAGCACCGGCCGCAGCGCGCGGGCGGCCTGCCGCTCGGGCGGCAGCAGGCGGCGCAGGTAGCGGCGGGCCTGTTCGGGCAGGGCGAGCAGGGCGACGGTGTCGGCGGCGGGCGGCATGTCGACGACGACCGTGTCCCAGCTGACCGGCCCGCCGGCCGTCTCGTGGGCCGCGCGCAGCTCGTGGAGCAGCGCGAACGCCTCCGCGCCCGGCAGTTCGGTCAGTTCGTCCTCGTCCAGGGGGGCGGCGCCGAGGAGGTCGAGGGCGGCTTCCGCGCGCTCCTGGAAGGCGAGGGCCTCGCGGCGGAAGTGGTCACCGGCGTCGACGCACCGGGCGTGCAGGCCGGGGACGACGGGCACCGGGGCGTCGCCGGGGGCGCCGAGCCGGGTGCCCAGGGCGCGTTCCGCCGCGCCGCCGCGGGCGGTGAGCAGCAGGACGCGCTCGCCGCGCCGGGCACCGGCCAGTGCGGTCGCGGCGGCGATGGTGGTGCGGCCGGCGCCGCCGGGGCCGGTGACGAGGACGGTACGCATGGTCAGAGGCTCTTGGCCTCGCCGGCGGGGCCGCTCTCGACGCGCTTCTTCAGCCCGTCCAGCGCACGGTCGATGATCACCTTCTCCGCCTTGCGCTTGATCATGCCGAGCATCGGGATCTTGACGTCCACGGTGAGCCGATACGTCACTTCGGTGTGCGCGCCGCCGGCCAGCGGAACCAGCCGGTAGGAGCCGTCGAGGGTGCGCAGCATCTGCGACTTCACCAGTGACCAGCTGACCTCGTGGTCGCCGGTCCAGGTGTAGGCGAGGGTGTGGTCGTCCTTGATCGCGCCGGCGTCGAGCACCAGGCGGACCTGCTCGGCGCGGCCCCGGTCGTCCTTGCTGAGGACCTCGGCCTCCTTGACCTCGCCGGTCCAGTCCGGATAGCGGTCGAAGTCGGCGATCACTCCCATCACCTCGGCGGGCGCCGCCTCGATCGTGATGCTAGAGCTGGTGTGTTCGGCCATCGCCGTGACTCCTCCATGCCGATTCGTGCCGGTCCGCCAGACGCGAGTCCCTGCTGCTGAAGGCTACCGCGCGGGGAAAGACGCCCCGACAGGCTCCCCGGCCGATCCGGTCGGCCGCGCGGGCGGCTCCCGGGGAGGGGCCGGGACAGGCCCCGGAGAAGGCCCCGGGAAGCCGTCACCACTCCAGGACGTACGGCGTCCCCGTCGCGTTGAAGTGCCCCACGTTGACGCATTCGGTGGCACCGACGCGTACCCGGCGGGCCAGCGGCTGATGCACGTGCCCGAAGAGCGCGTAGCGGGGGCGGGTGCGGCGGATCGCGTCCAGGAGGGCGGCGCTGCCGCGTTCGAAGCGGCGGGCGACCACGTCGTAGCACAGCTCCGGGACGTCCGGCGGGATGTGCGTGCACAGCACGTCCACCTCGCCGACGGCCTCGATCTTGGCGGCGTACTCCTCGTCGCCGATCTCGTACGGGGTGCGCATCGGCGTCGTCAGTCCGCCGCCGACGAATCCGAAGACGCGGCCGCCGATCTCCACCCGCTCGCCGTCCAGGACGGTGGTGCCGGGGCCCGCGTACTCGGACCACAGGTGGGGCAGGTCCACGTTGCCGTACGTGGCGTACGTCCCTTCCGGGAACGCGGCGAACAGTTCGGCGTACTGCCGGCGGACGGCTTCCTCGATGACGGCCATCCGGCCGCCGCCCTCGCGTTCGATGTCGCCCCACAGCCGCCGGCCCAGCGCGCGCGCCTCCTCGAAGCGGCGGGCGGTACGCAGCTCGACCAGCCGGTGGGCGTTCTCGACGCCGAAGAGGTCGGGGAAGATGCCGCGCGAGTGGTCGGCGTAGTCGAGGAAGAGCACGAGGTCCCCCAGGCAGACCAGGGCGTCCGCCCCGTCGCCCGCCGTGGCGAGGTCCCGCCCGTTGCCGTGTACGTCGCTGACCACATGCACTCGCATGACCGTCACCCTAGATCGAATGGCGTACGGCCGGGAGGGGGGCCGGACGTACCGCCGGGAGAGGGGCCCGACCTGCGGTTACTTCCCGGTCACCGAAAGCCTGGTCTAGTCTGCGCGAAGCAGTCCGAAGGCGTGTCCGGACGCGCGTCACGCGGCGTGTGACGCATCGAACATCTGGCCGCAACCCCCTATCCCAAAGGCAATACCGGTGGGTAACGTCCGGGCAGTCCACCACCCCCCCTGCCTGATCATGGACCGCAGCCGGCCAGCACACAGCGTCGTGAACGCCGGCGCCAATGAGGAGCAGCAGTCTTGCGCGAGTTCAGCCTTCCGGCCCTGTACGAGGTCCCCGCGGACGGCAACCTGACGGATCTGATCCGCCGCAATGCCGCGCAGCACCCCGATGTCGCCGTCATGGGCCGCAAGGTCGACGGGCAGTGGCAGGACGTGACCGCCACCGTCTTCCTCGCCGAGGTGCGGGCCGCCGCCAAAGGCCTGATGGCGGCCGGCATCGGCCCCGGCGACCGCGTCGGCCTGATGTCGCGCACCCGCTACGAGTGGACCCTGCTGGACTTCGCGATCTGGAGCGCGGGCGCCGTCACCGTGCCCGTCTACGAGACCAGCTCCCCCGAACAGGTGCAGTGGATACTCGGCGACTCCGGCGCGGTGGCCTGCCTGGTCGAGACCTCCGCGCAGGAGGCCGCCGTCGAGTCCGTACGGGACCGGCTGCCCGCGCTGGAGAACATCTGGCAGATCGAGCGGGACGCGGTCGCCCGGCTGCGCACGGCCGGCGCCGGCATCACCGACGCGGAGGTGGACGAGCGCAGCGCCACCGCCGACGCCGACTCCCCCGCCACCATCGTCTACACCTCCGGCACCACCGGACGGCCCAAGGGCTGTGTGCTGACCCACCGCAGCTTCTTCGCCGAGTGCGGCAACGTCGTCGAACGCCTCAAGCCGCTCTTCCGCACCGGCCGGTCCTCGGTCCTGCTCTTCCTGCCGGTGGCCCATGTCTTCGGACGGCTGGTGCAGGTGGCCTCGGTCATGGCCCCCATAAAGCTGGGGCACGCGCCCGACATCAAGAACCTCACCGACGACCTCGCCTCCTTCCGCCCCACGCTGATCCTCGGCGTCCCCCGGGTCTTCGAGAAGGTCTACAACTCGGCGCGCGCCAAGGCGCAGTCCGAGGGCAAGGGCAAGATCTTCGACCGGGCCGCCGACACCGCGATCGCCTACAGCCGTGCGCTGGACACCGCGGCCGGCCCCGCCCTCGGCCTGCGGCTCAAGCACAAGCTCTTCGACAAGCTGGTCTTCGGCAAGCTGCGCGCCGTGCTCGGCGGCCGCGCCACCCACGCCATCTCCGGCGGCGCGCCGCTGGGCGAGCGCCTGGGCCACTTCTACCGGGGCATCGGCTTCACGGCCCTGGAGGGGTACGGCCTGACGGAGTCCTGCGCGGCCACCGCCTTCAACCCGTGGGACCGGCAGAAGATCGGTACGGTCGGCCAGCCGCTGCCCGGCTCGGTGATCCGCATCGCCGACGACGGGGAGGTGCTGCTGCACGGCGAGCACCTGTTCACCGAGTACTGGAACAACGAGTCGGCGACCAAGGAAGCGCTGTCCGACGGCTGGTTCCACACCGGTGACATCGGCACCCTCGACGAGGACGGCTACCTCGCGATCACCGGCCGCAAGAAGGAGATCCTGGTGACGGCGGGCGGCAAGAACGTCGCCCCGGCCGTCATCGAGGACCGTATCCGCGCGCACGCGCTGATCGCCGAGTGCATGGTCGTCGGCGACGGCCGCCCCTTCGTGGGCGCGCTGGTCACCCTCGACGAGGAGTTCCTGCCGCGCTGGGCCGCCGAGCACGGCCGCCCGGCCGGACAGAGCGTCAGGGAGCTGAGCAAGGACCCGGAGCTGCTGGCCGCGGTGCAGCGGGCGGTGGACGACGGCAACGCGGCCGTCTCCAAGGCCGAGTCGGTCCGCAAGTTCCGCATCCTGCCCACGCAGTTCACCGAGGAGTCCGGGCACGTGACGCCGTCGCTGAAGCTCAAGCGCAACGTGGTGGCCAAGGACTTCGCCGAGGAGATCGAGGCGATCTACCGCGCGTGACGCGGCGCGACGCCGCCGACACCGCCCCGGATGCCGGGCGGGCCGGACACCCCGGCCCGCCGGGCATCCGCGCGGACGGCTACAGCAGCTCCTTGAGCCGCTCCGCCAGCAGGTCCCAGCGCCACTTCTCCTCCACCCAGGCGCGGCCCCGCTCGCCCATGCGGCGGCGCATCGCGGGGTCCTTGAGGAGGGCGATGACGCGCTCGGCGGCGGCCGTCGGGGAGCCGCCCGGGACGACGTAGCCCGTCTCGCCGTGCAGCACGGCGTCCGGTGCGCCGCCGGAGTCGCCCGCGACGACCGGGAGCCCGGTGGCGGACGCCTCCAGGTAGACGATCCCCAGTCCCTCGACGTCCAGCCCGCCGCGCCGCGTGCGGCACGGCATCGCGAAGACGTCGCCCGCGCCGTAGTGGGCGGGCAGTTCCTCCCACGGGACGGCCCCGGTGAAGCGCACCGCGTCGGCGACGCCCTTCTCCTCGGCGAGCGCGTGCAGCTGCTTCTCGTACGGGCCGCCGCCGACGATCAGCAGCACCGCGTCCGGCACGTCGGCCAGGATGCGCGGCATCGCCTCGATCAGGGTGTCCTGGCCCTTGCGCGGCACCAGCCGGGAGACGCAGACGACGACCGGCCGCTCGGCGAGCCCGAGGCGGTCCCGTACCTCGTCGCCGCCCGAGCCGGGGTGGAAGGTCTTCTCGTCCACGCCGGGCGGCAGTTGCACCATGCGTCCGGCGGCGGCCGGGGTCAGCGCGGCGGCGATCCGCGAGCGGGTGTACTCACCGAGATAGGTGATGGTGTCGGTGCCCTCGCCGATCCGCCGCAGCAGTTGACGGGAGGCGGGCAGCTGCGCCCAGCCCGCCTCGTGCCCGTGCGTGGTGGCCACGATCCGGCGCGCGCCCGCCCGGCGCAGCGTCGGCGCCATCAGGCCGAGCGGTGCCGCGGCGCCGAACCACACCGAGGAGCAGCCGTGCCGGCGCAGCAGGCCGGCGGCCGTCCGGGTCACCCGGGCGGTCGGCAGCAGCATCGTCGTACGGTCCCGTACCACCGGGAAGGGCTGTTCGGCGTCGAAGCGGGCGGTCGCCGCGACGCCCTCCTTGCTCCGCTTCCAGGTGGAGGCGTAGACCACGACCCGGTCCGGGTCCAGGCGCAGGGCCATGCTGTGCAGGAAGGCCTGGATGCCGCCGGGGCGGGGCGGGAAGTCGTTCGTGACGATCAGCGTCTTGTCCATTGCCCTCGCACAGTACCGGGTCGCGGGACACGTCCGGCGGGGCCGCCCCGGCACGGGCACGACTCGTCTACGGTCGTGACACGGCCTCGTCCGCACGTACGGGTACGGACGGCCGCGACCACAGGACGAGGTGGCGATGATCAGGGCCGGCGGCCGGTCCCCGTGGGGCGCGGTGCGCTCCCCGGTGCCGGCGGTGGCGGTGTGGGCGGCGACCCGGGCGGTGCTCCTGCTGTGTGTGTTCAAGGTGCTGGTGCTGCCCGGCCCGGACGTGACCTCCGACATCTCGGCGATCTACCAGGGCTGGTCCGAGGTGCTGCGGTCCGGCGCCTTCCCGCAGGACGACGTGACCTGGCAGTACCCGCCGGCCGCGGCGCTCGCCGTCCTCTCCCCCGGCCTGCTGCCCTTCCTGGACTACGCCTCGGCCTTCTTCCTCCTGGCCTGCGCCGCCGACGCGGCCGCCTTCGCGCTGCTCCTGTATGCGGGCCGGCGGCCGGGTAAACGTCTCTCCGGTGCCTGGGTGTGGACCGCGGGGGTAGCCCTGCTCGGCCCGACCGCGTACGCCCGTTACGACGTGATGGTGACCGCCGTGGCCGTCGCCGCGCTCTTCGCCGCGGCCCGGCGTCCGCGCGTCTCCGGCGCCCTGATCGCCTTCGGCGCGCTCCTGAAGGTCTGGCCGGTGCTGCTGCTGACGGGCGCGCCGCTGCGGGGCCGCCGGGCCCGGGAGTTGTGGGGCGCGGCCGCGGTGGGCGCGCTGGCCGTCACGCTGCTCTTCGCCGCCTGGGCTCCTGGCGGGCTGGCCTTCCTCACCTTCCAGCGCGACCGCGGTACGGAGGTCGAGTCGCTCGGCGCGCTCGTGTTCCATGTGGCCCGGCAGTTCGGTTGGGACGGCGAGGTGCTGCTGAACTACGGCTCGGTGGAGTTCGTCGGCCCGTACGTGCCGCTGGTCAGCACCCTGGCGCTGGTCCTGACGGTGGCGGCCTTCGGCTGGCTGCTGTTGTGGCGGCTGCGCGCGCGGAAGTTCACGTCAGCCACGCTCGCCGACGCCGCCTTCACCGCCGTCCTGCTCTTCGTCACCACCAGCCGCGTCATCAGTCCGCAGTACATGATCTGGCTGGTCGGTGCGGCGGCCGTGTGCATGACCCTGCGGGCGAGCCGGATGGGGCTGCCCGCGGTCCTGGTGCTGCTGGCGACCGGCGTGACGCTCCTGGAGTTCCCCGTCTGGTTCGCGGACGTGGTGGCCAGTCAGGGGCGGGGTGTCGTGCTGCTGGCCGTACGCAACGGCCTGCTGGTGGCCGCCTCGCTGGCTGCCTGCCGCCGCCTGTGGCGCTCGACGGTCACCGGGCCGCGGCTGCGGGCGGACGGCGCCCGGGGGCCGTCCGCCGACACCGACGACGGGCGCGAGGCACCGGCGGAGCCGGGAACCGTCGCGTCGCCCCGGACGGCGGAACCCGCCCCGGCGCGCCGCCTGCACGTCAGCCGAGGTGCCGCACCACGTACGACTGCCACCGCCGGTTGAACTCCGCGGGGCCGACGCCGAGCTGGTCCCGCATCGCGCGCCCGGCGCTCTCCTCGCCGCCCCGGCCCGCCGCCCGGTAGAACGCGCCGAGCTTCTGCTCGCCCCAGGTGTCGGCGATCATGCGGCAGGCCAGCCAGCCGCCCTCGTACGCGCGGGCCAGCTGCCGCGCGCTGCGGCTGAAGCGGAAGTCGCCGTCGGCCGGCAGCCGGGACGGCGGCGCGCCCTTGGCCACCGCGTGGGCGAGTTCGGGGGCGGTGGACGCGGCCGGGCGGGCACCGCCCCGGTATGCGGCCCAGTCGGCGAAGCCCTCGGAGAGCCACAGCGGGGTGGCGGACGTGGTGGCCGTACGCGTCGCGACATGGGTGGTCTCGTGGGTCAGCACGATCTGGCGCCCGGTGGCGGACAGTTCGCCGTACGCCTCCGGGTTGACCACGACCCGGTCGGCGGGCGCCGCCGGTGCCGTACCCGTCTCGCCGGTCGTGACGGCCGCGATGCCCTGGTAGCCGGAGGAGTCCTCGGCGTTCAGCAGCTCCGCCATCCGCGCCAGCGACTGCGGCGCCTCGACGACCACCCGGCCGGCCCACTTCCCGGACCACGCCTTGCCGACGGCGGGCACGGCCGCGTCCGTACGGTCCGCCAGTTCGCGCAGCTCCGCGGTGCCGCGGCCGACTCCGAGGACCAGGCTGCGGCGGCCCTTGACGACCTCGACCGGCCCCTGGTCCCACAGCCGGCGCGCGCTGCGCCGCCCGCTCCCGGCACCGTCCGAGTCCGAGGTGATCCGCCACCGGCCGCCGTGGTCGGTGAGCGTCAGGTACTGGACGGCGGTGACCGGCGCGGTGTCGTACCCGGTGAGCCGGTAGCGCAGCCGCACCTCGGCGGCCACCCGGCGGCCGTCCGCGCCGACGGCCGCGGGCAGTCCGAACGCGTCGGTCTTCACCAGCTCGTACGACCAGGCCGCCAGCGGCACCTGCGCGAGATTGGCGAACATCTCCCGCTGCTTCGCGCGGAAACCGGCCGCCCGGGGATCGACCGAGGCGAGAAAGGCGTCGGCGTCCCGGTCGCGTACGGCCGCGGCGCGCCGGTCCAGCATCTGCTGGAGCTCCGGCGGGGCGTCCCGCGCGCCGGCCGGGTCGTCGCAGCCCGCGGTCAGCGGCAGCAGCGTCAGCGGCAGGGCCGCGCAGAGCGCCGTCCTGATCCGCCCGGTCCGCCGAGCCGTCCGCCGTCGCGCCTGTTGACCTGCCACGCGGCTGATCGTAAGCACCGCCCCCGCGTACGGACAGCGGTCAGGGTCGGGTTACGGACGAGATCGGCATCATGCCGACGGGGTCGGAACGCACCCGCGCGCCCGGGTACGGCGCGTGGACCACCTGTCCGTTGCCCACATACATGCCGACATGGCTGGCGTCGTCCCGGTAGATGACGAGGTCGCCGGGCCTGGCCTGACTGACCTGAACCTGCCGCCCCGCGCCGCGCTGGGCTTGCGAGGTGCGCGGGATGGAGACTCCGGCCCGCCCGTAGGCCCACTGCATCAGTCCGG
The DNA here is from genome assembly GCF_042732265.1 of Streptomyces sp. NPDC059788. Classification (NCBI taxonomy): domain Bacteria; kingdom Bacillati; phylum Actinomycetota; class Actinomycetes; order Kitasatosporales; family Streptomycetaceae; genus Streptomyces; species Streptomyces sp. NPDC059788. Next base: position 41,762 of record NZ_JBHWHY010000038.1, read on the forward strand.
AGCAGTCGAAGGAGGCGGGTCCCGACTGCCCCCAGGAGTACGGGGAACCGATCGCCGCGCGCACCGCCTGGACGGCGGCCCCGGCGCGGCCCGAGGCGGGCGACACCCCGGACAGGTCGGGCAGCGACCGTCCGACGCCGCGGTTCGCCCGGTCGTAGGCCTCCCGGTCGGCGCCGGTCAGCGAGTTCAGCAGGCGCCGCGCCGCGGCCAGTTTGTGTTCGATGTCCTTCTTGTGGCGCGCGACTTCCTGCCGGCTCGCCTCCAGGTCCGCGAGCTTGCCCGTGGCCTCCCGGCGCTCCTGTTCCAGGCCGCGCTGGGCGCCCTGGAGTTCGCGCAGTTCCCCGGCCTGGCTGCCGTTGACGCGGTCCAGGGCGGCGGCCTTGTCGAGGTAGTGCGCCGGGTCCTCGGACAGCAGCAGCTTCACGGCCGGGTCCAGGCCCCCGGAGCGGTACTGGGCGGAGGCGACGGCGCCGAGCCTGCCGCGCAGCCGGTTGACGTGCCCCTGGCCGCGGGCCACCCGGTCCTGGAGGGCGGCCACCTCGGTACGCAGCCTGCGCGCCCGCTCGTTCGCCCCGTTGAACTCCTCGGTGACCTTCTCGGCCTGCTCGTACAGCGCGTCGACGCGCGCGGTGACCTCGGCGGGCGCCGGGCCAGGGGCGGCCTGCGCCCCTCCGGCGGTCAGCGCCGCGGCGGCGGTGACCGCGGCGGCGGACAGGACGGTGGCCCTGGTCGCGCCGGCCAGGGCGGACTGTGAGACACGGCGGTGGGACACCACTGAGGCCGCACTCCCTTCCGTGCAGCCCCTGCCGCCCGGGGCGGGCGGTCGGTGTCCGGCGGCTGCGAGGGCAGACAGTAACGGCGCCGGTGGCCCCCGGCCAAAGACCCGCAACACCCCCTGCCGGTACGCAAAAAGCCGCCCCGCCGGTGACTGCGCAGGTCACCGGCGGGGCGGGAAGTCAGCGTCGGCCATCGCAATTCGCCCGTTCGGGCGGCATGGCGCGGCCGGTTCCCCGAGGGGCGGGAACCGGCCGGGGGACGTCAGACGCGGACGCCGTACTGGAAGGGCATGTTGTTGATCGACTCGTAGCGCACGGACGCGCCCGGCTTCGGCGCGTGCAGCACCTGGCCGTTGCCCGCGTACAGGCCGATGTGGTGCAGGTCGCCGTAGAAGAGCACCAGGTCGCCCGGCTTGAGCGCGCTCTGCGAGCCGATCCGGGTACCGGCGCCGGCCTGCGCCTGCGAGGTGCGCGGCAGCGACTGGCCGGCCTGCTGGTACGCCCAGGAGGTCAGGCCCGAGCAGTCGAAGGAGGACGGGCCGGTGGCGCCCCACACGTACGGGGAGCCGATCTTGGAGGCGGCGGCGGCCAGGGCGGCGGCGCCGCGCTGCGAGGCCGGTACGTCGTTGCCGAGGTTGGGCCGCTCGCTGCTGCTGCCGCGGTTGGCGCGGCTGCTCTCCTCCTTCTGGAGCGCCTCCTTCTCCTTGGCGGTCAGCGTGTTGAGCAGCTCCTGCGCCTTGGCGAGCTTGCCCTTGATCTCGTCCTTCTTGTCACCCAGCGCCTTGCGGGTGTCCGAGAGGTCCTTGATCTTGGCCGCGGCCTCCGCGCGCTCCTGGGCGAGCTGGCGCTGCTTGTCCGCGATGGTCTTCAGCTGCTCGGCCTGCTTGCCGCTCAGCTGGTCGAGCGTGGCGGCCTTGTCCAGGTAGGTGTCCGGGTCGCCGGAGAGGAACAGCTGCACGGACGGGTCGATGCTGCCGCTGCGGTACTGGCCGGAGGCGACCGCGCCGAGGCCCTTGCGGAGCTGGTTCAGCTCGCCCTGGCCGCGGGCGACCTTGTCCTGGAGGCCGTCGACCTCCTTCTGGAGCTTCTCCTGGTCCTCCTTGGCCCCGTTGTACTTCTCGGTGGCCTGCTCCGCCTGCTCGTAGAGCTTGTCGACCTCGGACTTGACGTCTTCCTTCTTCGGCTTCGGGTCGGCGTGCGCGGCCTGGGACGAAAGGGCGACAGCCGCCGCCGCGGTCGCGGTGAGAACGGTCACGCGCGTACGGCTCGGCTGCTTGGGTCGACGGTGGGACGCCACGGAGGCGAGCTCCTTCTTCCTTCAGCCGCCTACCGGGAATGGGGGGTACTGGACCCCGGCTCCGCGTGAACGCCGCGGACTCGGCGGTTCCTTCACTGTTCATCCCGGGTGGATGATCAACTGCATGAAGGGTTGAGGCCTGACCTTAGTAACCGAGTTGTGATCGCTTCAAATCCTCACCGGAAAAAACTGCTGGATGCTCCTCATCCTTTACCAACATCACACAGGCAGTAATGGCCACTTGACACTCAGACACGAACGGCGGGCATATCCCGCCTCGTTGATGGGTACACCTTTACCTCCGTCCCGCGCGCCGCACCGGCCGCGAACTCCCCCGCGACATGACGAGCAGGACATGCCCCGCAGAACGCGCCGGGACGCACCTTCCGGACAAGTCATACGGACGGAACGTACGACTCAAGTACGGGCAAGTCGCTTGAGCAGCAGGGCGGATGCGACCGGCCGCGCCCCCGCCTTGGCGACCCCGTCGGCCACCTCCCGGTCCGTGGAGACCACCACCACCGGACGGCCGGGCGGCTCGGCCCGTACGAGCTGGCGGATCAGCTCGTCGGCCGTCACGCCCGGTTTGCTGAACAGCACCCGCACCCCGCGCGGCGGCGCGAGCAGCACCGGCGCGGCCAGTTCGGCGCCGTCGAAGACACAGGTCATCTCCGCGCCGGTCTGGGCGGCCAGCACCGCGAGGCCGCCCAGCAGCCGCAGCCGCTGCTTGTCCAACGGCATCGTGGGATAGCCGGTCTTGGTGACGTTGTAGCCGTCCACCACCAGGTGGGCCTGCGGCAGCGCCAGCAGCTGGTCCAGCAGGGCGGGGTCGGTCTCCGACAGCGCGCGCGTGGCGATGTCACGCGGCGTCATCTTGCCGGGGGTCACCGCGTCGACGGTGTCCGCCGGGTGTGTGTCGGCGGGCGGCAGCGCCAGTTCCCGGCGCAGCCCCTGCGCCGCGTCCAGGACGGTGTCCAGCAGCAGCCGCAGCCGCATGTCCTCGACGCTGCGTCCCTCGCGCGTGGCGCGGCGGCTGGCCTCCAGCGACGCCTCGGCCTCCGCGATACGGGCCTTGAGGCGGCGCGCCTCGCTGTCGGCCGCGGCCTTCTCCTGCGCGGCGGCGGTCCGTACGGACTCCACCTCGGCCGCGGCCTTGCGCGCCGCCGCCTCACCCCGTTTGACGTCGCTGAGCGCGCTGCGCAGCTTGCGCTGCAACGACTCGTTCTCCCTGCGCAGCCCTTCCAGGTCACCGCGGGTGCGGTCGGCCTCGGCGCGGGCCTGCGCGCGCGCCTGCGCCAGTTCCTCGCGCAGCGCGGCCAGCTCGCGTTCGGCCTCTTCGCCGGCCCGCTCGGCGCGAGCTCGCTGCGCCTCCTCGCCGGCCGCGGCGACCAGCTTGACCCAGCCCTCCGGGCGCAGCACATAGGCCGCCGCCGCCACATCGAGCGGGTCGGCGGCGGCGGGCGGGGTGCCGCTGTCCAGCGCCTCGGCCAGTTCCGGCTGGGCCTCGCGGAGCCGGCCCGCGATCCGCTGCCGGAAGACCGCGTCGTTCTCCAGCGCCGCGGCCATCGCGTTGCCCGCGAACTTGGCCCGGCGGCTGGGGGTGAACCGGGCGTACTGCCGCAGCGGCGGCGGAAGTTCGGCGACCGTCAGGCCGCCGAAGGACTCCGCCGTGAGCGCCACGACGCGGCGCCGCACGCCCTCGGGCAACGGACGGTCGAGCACCTCGTCCGCCTCGGCCGCACCGGCCTCGGCATCGTGCTCCGCCCCCGCAGGCCCTTCTGGACGCTCCACCACTGCTGCATCGCTCCGATCTCAGGCGCTCGACTCAGGCGCTCGCGCCCGGCCGGTCGACCAGCTCGATCTGGTCGACCGCGTTGCACCAGCGGCAGCGCACGGACTCGATGCTCTCACTGAGCACCTCGCGTTCCTCCACCTTCGGCTCCCCGGCGAGGTCGAGGTGCAGGTACTCCACGACCTCGGAGCGGCGGGTCACGTCGAAGCGCGTCAGATTGCCGCACAGCGTGCAGCGCCACCGGGTCCCGTCCGTCGGCATCGGAACAGCCATGGTGTGGTCCTCTTTCGTCGCTCGGGCGAGCGGGGCTCGTGCTGTCGTTCGGGGACTTCCCGCGGTGCGCCGTCGGACTGCGGAAGTACGCGGGGTACTGCCCGTTACCCTACGGCCTGACGCCCGTACGGCGTGGGCCCCGCCCGGGAGGCGGGACGCGGCGAGGCGCTCTGTCCCGATTGCCCCCATTGAGCCATGATCACTTCATGACGGCCCCGCCCCTGAAGCCCCGGACGCCCCGCGCCCGCCCGGCGCTGACCGTGTTCTCCCACATGACGAACGTCCTGATCGCCCTGTGCTGCGTGGTCTTCGTCATCGGACCGGCCTCGGGGCTGAACGGCATATACGGCACCGGCGACGCCGTCGTCCAGGCACAGACCGCCCACTTCGAACGCTGGGGCGTCATCCCGCGCGACCTGTGGAGCGGCTCCCCGCGCGCGCTGCTCACCCCGCTGACCGCCCTGTTCGTGCACGGCAGCTGGCTGCACCTGCTGGGCAACGTCCTGTTCCTGTACGTCTTCGGAGGCATGGCCGAGGCCCGCATGGGGCGCCTGCCGTTCACCCTCTTCTACCTCGTGACCGGCTACCTGGCGCTGCTGGGCTACGCGGCCGCGCACGCCTCGTCCGGCCAGACCCTGGTCGGCGCCTCCGGGGCGATCTCCGGCGTGCTGGGGGCGTTCCTGTTCCTCTTCCCCAAGGCCCGGGTCACCAGCATCTTCCCGTTCCTCTTCTTCCTGCCGCTGCGCTTCCCGGCGTGGATCGTGCTGCTGTTCTGGTTCGTCCTCCAGTGGATCGCCGCACAGCGCGACCCCGCCACCCCGGGCGTGGCCTACCTCGCCCACGTCGTCGGCTTCGCCACCGGCTTCCTGTACGCCTGGGTGCGGTACCGGCCGAGCCCCTGTCCGCCCGGGGCGAGCGGCGCGCCCCCCGGTAGTGTGGGGTGCGCCGGAACGGCGAAGCAGCAGGCGGCCGAGGGAGAGAGCCAACCGTGATCACTTCGATCGTGCTCATCAAGACCAGCGTGGACCAGATCCCGGAGATCGCGGAGAAGATCGCCGCGCTGGAGGGCGTCAGCGAGGTCTACTCGGTCACCGGTGCGCACGACCTGATCGCGATGGTGCGGGTGGCCGAGCACGACGACCTGGCGGACGTCATCCCCGGCCGGATCAGCAAGGTGCCGGGCGTGGCCTCCACCGAGACGCACATCGCGTTCCGTACGTACTCCCAGCACGACCTGGAAGCGGCCTTCGCGATCGGCCTGGACGCCTGACCCCGGCCACCCTCGCGTACGGCACCCGCGCCGCGGCGCCCGGACAGCGGAGCGCCGCGGCGGGGCGGACCAGTGGGACTACGCCGCGGTGTCCGGCACGCAGCGTCCGTCCTCGGTGCGGTAGCTCCACCGCGCACCGTCGGTGACCAGCTCCTTGACGGCCCGTACGAAGCGGTCCACGTGCTCGTCGGGGGTGCCGGCCCCGAAACTCACCCGGATGGCGTTCAGCGACTTCTCCCCCGGCGCCCCCTCGGGCGCGCCGCACGCGCCGGGGTCCTGCGACTCGGCGCCGAGCAGGGTCCGTACGAGCGGGTGCGCGCAGAACAGCCCGTCGCGCACGCCGATCCCGTACTCCGCCGAGAGCGCCGCCGCGAAGTGCGAGCTGTTCCAGCCCTCGACGACGAAGGACAGCACGCCCACCCGCGGCGCGTCGTCCCCGAACAGCGACAGCACGGTGACCTCGGGCACCTCGGCGAGGCCCGCCCGTACCCGCTCGACCAGCCGCTGCTCGCGGGCGACCAGGCTCTCGAAGCCCGCCTCGGTGAGCGCCTTGCAGGCCGCGGCGATGGCGTAGACGCCGATGACGTTGGGTGAGCCGGCCTCGTGGCGGGCCGCGGTGGTGTGCCACTCGACGTCCACCCCGCCGTCGGCGCGGCGCGCGACCGTACGGCTGGCGCCGCCGCCCGCGAGGTACGGCTCCGCGCCCTGGAGCCAGTCCGCGCGCCCGGCGAGCACGCCCGCCCCGAAGGGCGCGTACAGCTTGTGCCCGGAGAAGGCCACCCAGTCGACGTCCAGCTCCGCGATGTCGACCGGGTGGTGCGGGGCGAGCTGGGCGGCGTCCAGCACGATCCGCGCGCCGTGCGCGTGCGCCGCGGCGGCCAGTTCCCGTACGGGCCACAGCTCACCGGTCACGTTGGAAGCGCCCGTCACACAGACCAGAGCGTTGCTGTACGGCTCGCGCTCCGCGAGCGCCCGCTCCAGCGTGTCCACCGCCTGCCCCGGCGTGCGCGGCGCGTCGAGGTACGTCACCTCGACGTCCGCGCGCTGCTCCCAGGGCAGCAGCGACGCGTGGTGCTCGGTCTCGAACACGAAGACCCGGGTGTCCGCGGGCAGGACCGCGGCCAGCAGGTTGAGCGAATCGGTCGTCGAGCGGGTGAAGACCACCTGGTCTTCCTCCCGGCAGCCGAGGAAACCGGCGACCGACGCGCGGCTGTTCTCGAACAGGTCGGTGGACAGCTGCGAGAGGTAGCCCGCCCCGCGGTGCACGCTGCCGTAGTACGGGGCGTACGCGGCCACGTCGTCCCAGACGCGCTGGAGCGCCGGGGCGCTGGCGGCGATGTCCAGCGCCGCGTACTCGACCTCGCCGCCGGTGACGAGCGGGACCAGGACGTCCCGGCCGAGCACGGGCAGCGGGGCCGAGACGGCGGCATCGGTGGCGACAGCGGAAACAGGCATGGCGAACTCCCATGAGGGCAGGGCGAATTCGCTGCGGGGCGCGCACGCCGAAGCGGGGCCGGCCGACAGCGGTGAAAGGAAAAAGGGGGTGCGGAAAAGGGGCCCGTACGGCCCTAACGCATTCGCTGCATCATGAGAGATCTCCCTCAAGGACCAGGATCCCTGGCACGAGGGATCCGCGCTTGCCGCAGACCTCGCTGCCTGCGGCCTGGTCATCACCCGGGGCACCCCGCCACGGACGGAGGGTTGCCGGACAGCGGGCCGGGGCCGTAGTCGCTGTCACTCGTGACCTGGGCAGAATCATGCCACACGATCGAAGACGCGCAAGGCCCGGTCCGTATCCCGGACCGAGCCCTGCGTCACACCACCGCCGCTCTCAGGCGTTGCTGGCCGCCACCCACCGCTCCAGCGCCCGGCGGGCCGCGCCCGAGTCGATCGCCTCGGCGGCCTTGGCGATGCCCGCCGCGATCTGCTCGGTCAGCGGCGCCGCGGTCGGCTCCAGGGCCACCAGGGCCGCCGCCGAGTTGAGCAGCACCGCGTCGCGCACCGGCCCGGTCTCGCCGCCCAGCAGACGGCGGGCCACGTCCGCGTTGTACGAGGCGTCGGCGCCGCGCAGTGCCTCCACGGGCACCAGGCCGATGCCCACGTCCCGCGGGTCGAAGGTCTCCTCGCGTACGCCGCCGTCCCGGACGACCCAGACCTTCGACGTGGCCGTGGTCGTCAGCTCGTCCAGTCCGTCGTCGCCGCGGAAGACCAGCGCGCTGGAGCCGCGTTCGGCCAGCACGCCGGCCAGGATCGGCGCCATCCGCGCGTCGGCGACGCCGGTGGCCTGGGCGCGTACCTTCGCCGGGTTGGTCAGCGGGCCCAGCACGTTGAAGGTCGTACGGATGCCCAGCTCGCGCCGCGCGGGCGCCACGTGCCGCAGCGACGGGTGGAACTTGACCGCGAAGCAGAAGGTGATCCCGGCCTCCTCGGCGACCTCGACGACCCGGCGCGGGGTCAGGTCCAGGTTCACGCCCAGCTTCTCCAGCACGTCGGACGCGCCGCTGGCCGACGAGGCGGCGCGGTTGCCGTGCTTGACGACCTTCGCGCCGGTGCCGGCCACCACGATCGAGGACATCGTGGAGATGTTGACGGTCTTGGCGCCGTCGCCGCCGGTGCCCACGATGTCCACGCTCGGGCCCGGCACCTCGATGAGGTTGGCGTGCGCGTACATGGCCCGTACGAGACCGGAGATCTCCGCGACGGTCTCGCCCTTGGCCCGCAGCGCCACCGCGAACCCGGCGATCTGCGCGTCGCTGGCCTGGCCGCGCATGATCCGGTCCATCGCCCACGCGGTGTCGTCGGCGCCCAGGTCACGGCCCTGGAGGAGGGCGTCCAGCACACCCGGCCAGGTCTGGGCCGCCACGCTGTCGCCGCCATTCGGGGTCGCAACGTTCATGGTCCACACTCCTGGATTCGTGTCCTGCTGGTGCCGAAACCCTATCCGGCGCCGTGCCATGCCGAAGGGCCCCGTCCGATGTACGGAGGGGGCCCTCTGGGTGGCGTACTTACGCGGTGGTGCAGCCGTGCTTCACACGGCGGGGATCAGTGGTGGCCGTGGCCGCTGGTGATCTCCTTGTACTCCTCCGGGGTCGGCTTCGGGATGACGTTGTCCTCGCCGTAGTAGCCCTTGGAGAGCTTGGCGCGGAGCTTGGTCGTCCGCTTGACCTTCCGCTCGACACCGTTCTCGTCGACCTCCGGGCCGATCTCGAACACCTTGGGCTGCTCGTGCTGGGTGAGCGTGTGCAGCTGCTCCTGGTTGAGCGGCTCGTGCACCTCGATGAACTCACCGTGCGGCAGCCGCTTGATGATGCCGGACTCGCGTCCGTGCAGCACCTTGTCGCGGTCCCGGCGCTGGAGGCCCAGGCAGATCCGCTTGGTGACGATGAAGGCCACCACCGGCCCGACGAAGAAGCCGATCCGGACGAACCAGGTCAGCGAGTTCAGCGACAGGTGGAAGTGGGTGGCCCACAGGTCGTTGCCGCCGCCGATCAGCATGATGAGGTAGGCGGTCAGCCAGGCCACACCGAAGCCGGTACGGGTCGGGGCGTTGCGCGGGCGGTCCAGGATGTGGTGCTCGCGCTTGTCGCCGGTGACCCAGGACTCGACGAACGGGTAGACCGCGATCGCCACCAGCACCAGCGGGAAGATCAGGATCGGGATCAGCACACCGAAGTTGATGGTGTGGCCCCAGATGTCCCACTCCCAGCCGGGCATCACTCGGACCAGACCCTCGGCGAAGCCCATGTACCAGTCGGGCTGGGCGCCGGTGGACACCTGGTCGGGCCGGTACGGGCCGATGGCCCACACCGGGTTGATGCTGGCGACCGCCGCGATCACCGAGATCACGCCGAAGACCAGGAAGAAGAAGCCTCCGGCCTTGGCCATGTAGACCGGCAGCAGCGGCATGCCGACGACGTTCTTGTTGGTCTTGCCGGCACCCGGGAACTGCGTGTGCTTGTGGTAGAAGACCAGGATCAGGTGCGCCACCAGCAGACCCAGCATGATGCCGGGCAGCAGCAGGACGTGCACCGTGAAGAACCTCGGGATGATGTCGTGCCCCGGGAACTCCCCGCCGAAGATGAACATCTGCAGGTACGAGCCGACCAGCGGCATCGCCAGGATGACGCCCTCGATGAAGCGGACGCCGGTGCCCGAGAGCAGGTCGTCCGGCAGCGAGTAGCCGGTGAAGCCGGTGAACATGCCCAGCACCAGCAGCAGGAAGCCGAACAGCCAGTTGACCTCGCGCGGCTTGCGGAAGGCGCCGGTGAAGAACACCCGCATCATGTGCACCATCATGCCGCCCAGGAAGACCAGGGCCGCCCAGTGGTGGATCTGCCGGATGAGCAGACCGCCGCGCACGTCGAAGCTGATGTCCAGCGTCGATTCGAACGCCTGCGTCATCCGGATGCCGTGCATGGGCACGTACGAGCCGTGGTAGGTCACCTCGGCCATGCTCGGGTGGAAGAACAGCGTCAGGTAGACGCCGGTCAGGATGATGATGATGAAGCTGTAGAGGCAGATCTCGCCCAGCATGAAGGACCAGTGGTCCGGGAAGATCTTGCGCATGTTGGACTTGGCGAGGCTGTAGATGCCCAGCCTGCCGTCCGCCCAGTCGGCGATCCGCTCGCCCCGCGGCGCCTGGCCGCGGCGCGTGGTGGTCGCGCTCGTCTCGTTACTCATCCGCGCTCCCAGAAGCTCGGGCCGACGGGCTCCGCGAAGTCGCTTACGGCTTCGAGGAAGCCGTCCTTCACCGTGATGTGCAGCTGCGGCAGGGCATGTCCGGCGGGGCCGAAGATGACGCGTCCGCCGTCGGACAGGTCGAAGGTCGACTGGTGGCAGGGACACAGCACGTGGTGCGTCTGCTGCTCGTACAGGCTGATCGGGCAACCCACGTGGGTGCAGATCTTCGAGTAGGCGACGATGCCCTCGTGCGACCAGTCCAGTTCCTGCTTGTCCTTGATGTTCTGCGGCTGGATCCGCACGATCATCAGGGCGTCCTTGGCGATCTTCTGGTTGAACTCGTGATCGTCCTCCTCCAGGCCCTCGGGCTTGGCGAAGGTCAGCGAGCCGACCGCGATGTCCTCGGGACGCAGCGGGAGGTTGGTCGACTGGTTGACCAGGCGGATGCCCTTCTTCCAGCCGGTCGAGCGGAGCTTCTTCTCCGGCAGCGGACCGAGGTCGCGCAGCAGCACCACACCGGAGAGCGGCACCAGGGCCAGCGCGCCGAACATGGTGTTGCGGACCAGCTTGCGGCGGCCGATCGCGGATTCCTTCGCGCCCTGGCGGAAGTCCTCCATGACCTTGGCCTTGACCTCGGGGGCCGCCTCGATCGGGTGCCGGTCGTCGGCGACCTCCTCGTCGGACATCAGCGTGCGGGCCCAGTGGACCGCGCCGGCGCCGATGCAGAAGAGCGCCACGCCGAGCGTCAGGCCGAGCCAGAAGTTCAGCGTGCTGACGTGGCCGAACGGCCAGATGTAGGTGATCTGGTCGACCGGGAAGATCACGTACGAGGCGATGAAGCCGACCGTCGCGAGCATCGACAGGGTGAACAGGAAGGCGACCGTACGCTCGGAGCGCTTGGCGGCCTGCTCGTCGATGTCCTGGATGCGGTGCTCGTGGGGCGGCAGACCGGGGTCGGCGAAGGGGTTGTCCGCCGTCTCCACCGCGCCGTGAGCCGTGTCCCGCTCACTGGGGAGGTTCTTTTCTGGCACGTCTTCGTGTCGTCCAGTCTCACTCATGACTTCTTGGCCTTCGTAGTCCGGGCTGCGACCCAGATGGCGACCGCGATCAGCGCGCCCAGGCCGGCGATCCAACCGAAGAGGCCCTCGCTGACAGGTCCGAGACCGCCCAGGCCCAGGCCACCGGGGCTGGGGGTGTCGTCGCTGTTGACGGCGCCGAGGTAGGACACGATGTCCTTCTTGTTCTGCGGCGACAGCGAGCCGTCACCGAACGAAGGCATGTTCTGCGGGCCGGTCTCCATGGCCTCGTAGATGTGCTTCGGGTCCACGCCTTCGAGCGTCGGTGCGAACTTGCCGTTGGTCAGGGCGCCGCCCTTACCGGTGAAGTTGTGGCACTGCGCGCAGTTCGTACGGAACAGCTCACCGCCCTTGGCGATGTCCGCGCCGTCCTTGCTGTACTGCTCCTTGCCCGGCACGTTGGGACCGGCGCCGAGCGACGCGACGTACGCCGCGAGCTGGTCGATCTCGGCCTGGCTGTAGATGTTCTTCTTCCGCGGCACCTGGGCGCCGGGCTGCTGCGCCGGCATCCGGCCGGTGCCGACCTGGAAGTCGACGGCGGCGGCGCCCACGCCGACCAGGCTCGGGCCGTCGGAGGTGCCCTGACCGCCGGTGCCGTGGCAGCTGGCGCAGCCGACGGCGAAGAGCTTCTTGCCCTCCTTGATGGCAAGAGACTGGGCGGTGTCATCGGCCTGAGCCTTGTCCGCAGGCGCGAACGCGGCGTACAGCCCCCCAGTGACCGCCAGCGCGAAGAGTAGGACGACGAGCGCCGCCAGCGGATGGCGCCGTCGTGCGGAGAGCTTTTTCACGGATTACCCCGGTGTCAGGATCTTCTGCGTCGATGCTTTGGCTATGTCTGTCTGAAATGCGGTTCCGGTGCGGGACCGGTCACCGGATCAGGTAGATCGTGGCGAAGAGGCCGATCCAGACGACATCGACGAAGTGCCAGTAGTAGGACACGACGATGGCCGCGGTGGCCTGTTCGTGGGTGAACCTCTTGGCCGCGTACGTCCTGCCCAGGACCAGCAGGAAGGCGATCAGGCCGCCTGTCACGTGCAGTCCGTGGAAGCCGGTGGTCAGGTAGAACACCGAGCCGTACGGGCCGGACGAGAGCGAGAGGCCCTCCTCCTTGACCAGATCGGTGTACTCGAAGACCTGACCGCCGATGAAGATCGCACCCATGATGAAGGTGACCACGAACCAGGTCCGGAGCTTCTTGACATCGCCGCGCTCGGCTGCGAACACACCGAGCTGGCAGGTCAGGGAGCTGAGCACCAGGATCGTCGTGTTCGTCGCGGAGAACGGAAGATTCAGCGCATCGGCGGATTCCTTCCAATACTCGGCCCCGGTCACCGATCGGAGGGTGAAGTACATCGCGAAGAGGGCCGCGAAGAACATCAGCTCGGAACTCAGCCAGATGATGGTTCCGACGCTGGTGAGGTTCGGCCGATTGACCGACGGGTGCGCGTGCCCGGTTTCTACTGTCGTTGCTGTCGCCACGACCGACATTATGTCGGTCGCTTATCCCGCCCTCACTCCGGGGGGTGCCGTTCGGTGTGTCAAGGGCGTATGCCCTGCTCGTACGGCTCAGTCCGGCAGTCGCCCGAAGGGAGGACCCCGGACCCGCCACCCGGCCCGGCGCCCCCGCCCTGACCAGTCCTGACGGGCCGTCGGCCAGATCTTGGATCGTGCCGAACCCTCCTGCACGCGGCCGTACGAGCAGTAGCATCCGCGCTGGAGGCACCTCCCGGCGGCGGCCGGGCGAGCCCCCGCCCGAAGCCGTACCGCCGAGATGTGTGGAGGAACGATGCAGGCGACTGCCACGGTGCTGGTCTACAGCGACAACGCCGACACCCGCGAGCAGGTACGGCTCGCGACGGGCCGCCGGCCTGCCGCCGACGTGCCGCCGGTGGAGATCCTGGAGTGCGCGACCCTCCCCGCCGTCCTGGAGGCCCTGGAGCAGGGCGGGATCGACGTGTGCGTCCTGGACGGCGAGACGGCGCCCGCGGGCGGCATGGGCGTGTGCCGGCAGATCAAGGACGAGATCTTCCACTGCCCGCCGGTGCTGCTGCTCATCGGCCGCCCGCAGGACGCCTGGCTGGCGACCTGGAGCCGCGCGGACGCCGCTGTGACGCACCCTGTGGACCCGGTGGCCTTCACCGACGCCCTGGCCGGGCTGCTGCGCCGCAGGCTCCTCACGGGGGCCTGAGCGGCCTCCTGACGGCTCTTCTGAGAGCCCCTCAGACCTGCGGGCGCAGCCGGGCGGCATTCTCGGGTCCCGGCCGCTGGTCCTGCTCGCCTGTGGTGCTGGGCTTGTTCTTGTCCAGCGCGCTGCCCTCGCGCCACTGCTTCCACGGCATGTTCCAGTCGCCGAAGCCGTTGTCGAAGGGCGTCATGGTCTCGCCGCCGCTGTTGACGACCTTGACGATGTCGCCGACCCGCACGGTGTCGAAGAACCATTTGGCGTTGCCGGTGGACATGCCGGTGCAGCCGTGGCTGACGTTGTCGGCGCCCTGCGATCCCACGGACCAGGGCGCCGCGTGCACGTACTCGCCGCTCCAGGTCACCCGGGTGGCCCAGTAGACCGGCAGGTCGTAGGAGTCCGAGCTGCCCGAGGGGATGCCGATGCTCTCCCCGCGCATCCGGACGAAGCCCTCCTTGCCCAGGACGACCTTGGTGCCGTTGCGGGTGGAGTAGCCGGGCTTGCCGGTGGTGACGGGGATGGTGTTGATCTCCTCACCGTTGCGGGTGACGGTCATGGTGTGCGCCGCGGCGTCCGTGACCGCCTCCACCCGGTCCCCCGTGCGCAGCGTGACCGGCTTGGCGGCGCCCCCGTACAGCCCGCCGGTGATCTTCAGGCCCTCCAGGTTGCTGCGCACCTCGATCTCGGCGTGCGTGGGCCAGTACTCGCGCGGGCGGAAGTGCAGCGACTTGCTGTCGACCCAGTGCCAGGCGCCCTCGACGCGCGGGCTGGAGCGGACCTTGAGGGCGCCCTCCACGATCGCGCGGGCCTTGGGGTCCTTGACGGGCTTGCTCAGCGCCGCCGTCACGGGCTGCCCCACCCCGTATGTGCCGTTCTCGGGCCCGAGCTTGACGTTCAGCCGGTCGCCGGTGTCCTTGGTGTCGATCTGGAGGATCTTGCGGCCGGGCGCGCCGTCCTCGTCCTCGGTGCTCACCCGCACGGTGTAGCGGGTGCCGGCGGCCAGCGGCACGGTGGTGTGCCACCGTCTGCCGTCGGCGGCCAGTTCGCCCCTGATGTAACGGCCGGAGGCGTCGGTGGCGGTCACGTCCGTGATCCGGGCCTCGTCACCGGTGGTGGTGACCTCCAGCGGCTTGTCCGGGTCCGCCTTCCGGTTGCCGTCCGGCGCGTTGGCAAAGATCTGTCCGGCCGCGTCGTACGGCGCTGCCGAGAGCGGGTCCGACGACGAACCGCCGCAGGCGGTGGCGCCTGCTGCCAGGGGCGCCAGCAGGAGGGCGCAGCCGAACGCCGTCCGGTGTCGTGGTCTGTGGCTCATGACCCCAAAGTAGGAAGATTCACCGGTCACGGCGCGCTGGAGGACTGCAAACGGGCGGGCCCGGACACCTGGGGAGGTGTCCGGGCCCGCCCGGTCGTACGGGGCCGCGTTACTGCGTGCGGTTCTCGCCGCGGTAGTACTCGAAGACCCAGCCGAACAGACCGATCAGGATGACCGGGGCCGAGAAGTAGAGCAGCCACCAGCCGAAGACGACGCCCAGGAAGGCGAGCGCGCCACCGACGCCCAGGGAGAGCGGCTGCCAGCTGTGCGGGCTGAAGAAGCCCAGCTCACCGGCGTCGTCGGAGACCTCGGCCTCGTCGTTGTCCTGCGCTCCGGCGTCCACCCGGCGAGCCGTGAAGGCCAGGTAGTAGCCGATCATGATGCACAGGCCGAAGGCCAGGAACAGCGCGGTGGTGCCCGCCGGCTCCTTCGACCAGACGCCATAGACGATCGCCATGGCGAGGACGAAGACGGAGAGCCAGATGAACATCTTGCCCTGGATCTTCACTTGCCGACCTCCTTGCCACCGGCCAGCGCGGTGTCCTTGTGGCCCTCGTTCTCCAGGGCCTCCAGCGCCGCGATCTCCGGGTGGTGCAGATCGAACGCCGGGGATTCGCTGCGGATGCGCGGCAGCGTGAGGAAGTTGTGCCGCGGCGGCGGGCAGGAGGTCGCCCACTCCAGCGAGCGGCCGTAACCCCACGGGTCGTCGACCTCGACCTTCTTGCCGTACTTGGCCGTCTTCCAGACGTTGTACATGAACGGCAGCATCGACAGGCCGAGCAGGAACGAGGCGATCGTCGAGATCGTGTTCAGCGTCGTGAAGCCGTCGGCGGCCAGGTAGTCGGCGTAGCGCCGCGGCATGCCCTCGGCGCCCAGCCAGTGCTGGACGAGGAAGGTGCCGTGGAAGCCGACGAACAGCGTCCAGAACGTGATCTTGCCGAGCCGCTCGTCCAGCATCTTGCCGGTGAACTTGGGCCACCAGAAGTGGAAGCCCGCGAACATCGCGAAGACGACCGTGCCGAAGATGACGTAGTGGAAGTGCGCCACGACGAAGTACGAGTCCGAGACGTGGAAGTCCATCGGCGGGGACGCCAGGATGACGCCGGTCAGACCACCGAAGGTGAAGGTGATCAGGAAGCCGACCGCCCACAGCATCGGCGTCTCGAAGGACAGACTGCCCTTCCACATCGTGCCGATCCAGTTGAAGAACTTCACACCGGTCGGTACCGCGATCAGGAACGTCATGAACGAGAAGAACGGTAGGAGTACCCCGCCCGTCACGTACATGTGGTGCGCCCAGACCGTGACCGAAAGGCCCGCGATCGAAATCGTCGCCGCGATCAGACCGATGTAACCGAACATCGGCTTCCGGGAGAAGACCGGAATGACCTCGGAAATGATGCCGAAGAACGGCAGCGCGATGATGTACACCTCGGGGTGGCCGAAGAACCAGAAGAGGTGCTGCCACAGCAATGCGCCGCCATTGGCCGCATCGAATACATGTGCCCCGAATTTACGGTCCGCCTCCAGGGCGAACAGCGCGGCGGCCAGGACCGGGAAGGCCAGCAGGACCAGCACACCGGTCAGCAGGACGTTCCAGGTGAAGATCGGCATCCGGAACATCGTCATGCCGGGGGCACGCATGCAGATGATCGTGGTGATGAAGTTGACCGAGCCGAGGATCGTACCGAAGCCGGAGAAGGCCAGGCCCATGATCCACATGTCGGCGCCGACGCCCGGCGAGCGGACCGCGTCCGACAGCGGCGAGTAGGCGAACCAGCCGAAGTCGGCCGCGCCCTGCGGGGTCAGGAAGCCGGCCACCGCGATCAGCGAGCCGAAGAGGTACAGCCAGTACGCGAACATGTTCAGCCGCGGGAACGCCACGTCGGGCGCGCCGATCTGCAGCGGCATGATCCAGTTCGCGAAACCGGAGAACAGCGGCGTCGCGAACATCAGCAGCATGATCGTGCCGTGCATCGTGAACGCCTGGTTGAACTGCTCGTTCGACATGATCTGCGTGCCGGGGCGAGCGAGCTCGGCGCGCATCAGCAGCGCCATCAGGCCGCCGATGCAGAAGAACGCGAACGAGGTGACCAGGTACAGCGTGCCGATGGTCTTGTGGTCAGTGGTCGTCAGCCAGCTCACCACGACGGAGCCGGGAGACTTCTTGCGTGCGGGCGGTGCTGCCGGAGCCGTTGCGGCGGCGGCACCCTGAGGTTCGTTGAGGATGCTCACTTGTTGTTGGTCTCCGCGTTCCTGGCGTGATCCGTCTGCTTGATGCCCGACGGCAGGTAACCGGTCTGGCCCTTCTTCGCCAGGTCCTTCAGGTGCTCCCGGTACTTCTCGGGGGAGACGACCTTGACGTTGAAGAGCATCCGGGAGTGGTCGACGCCGCAGAGCTCGGCGCACTTGCCCATGAAGGTGCCCTCCTTGTTGGGGGTCACCTCGAAGACGTTGGTGTGGCCGGGGATCACGTCCTGCTTCATCAGGAACGGCACCACCCAGAACGAGTGGATGACATCACGCGACGTCAGGACGAACTGAACCGTCTCGCCCTTGGGCAGCCACAGGGTCGGACCCGGGTTGCCGGTCTGCGGGTTCCGCGTGCCCGGAATGCCCTCGTCGTACACGCCGTCGGCGCCGGCGGGGACGTTCTTCTTCCACTTGTCCGGGATCGCGTCGAGTTCCTTGGAGTCGATGTTCGTGGTGTCGGCCTTGCCGTCCACGTTCTCCAGGTAGTTGAACGCCCAGCTCCACTGGTAGCCCACCACGTTGATGACGTGGTCGGGCTTCTTGGAAGTCTTCAGGAGTTCACTCTCATCGCGCGCGGTGAAGTAGAAGAGCACCGCGATGATGATGAACGGAACAATGGTGTACAACGCCTCGATGGGCATGTTGTACCGCGTCTGTGCGGGGACCTCCACCTTGGTCCGGCTGCGGCGGTGGAAGATCCAGCTCCAGATGATCAGGCCCCACACCAGCACGCCCACTGCGAGGGCGGCGGCCCAGGAGCCCTGCCAAAGGGAGAGGATCCGCGGCGCCTCTTCAGTAGCCGGATTGGGCATTCCGAGGTTGGGAAAGTCCTTGTATGTGCAACCGGTCGAGGTTGCCAGGACCAGTCCCGCAGCCAGCACCTGCGGCAGCTTCCGCCGCATCGGGCGCCGCGACGAGCGGTCGGAGCCGTTGGGACTCACGTAGCGCCTTCCCGAGAGTCTCGCCCGCGAGACCGGCTGCGGCCGTCTCGCTGGTCGGTCGCCGGCCCTGGCACGGGCAGGGGTTTGGATGTTTATGCGGACCAAACCCTACTGGACGCTATTTGGGGTCGCGCGGGGAGGGTGCCCAACGCGCCGCACCGCTCCCCGAAGGGGTGGCTGCGGCATCCGGAGGACGGCCCCCGAGCCCCGGAATGCCGGGCTCCGCCGGTCATCTGACGCCGCGCCCGGCGGCGGGACGCGACACGCTAGCGTCGGGGGCGTGTCCTACTTCGACGCCGCCTCGGCCGTACCCCTGCACCCGGTCGCCCGGGAGGCCCTGCTCGCCTCGCTCGACGAGGGCTGGGCCGACCCGGCCCGCCCCTACCGGGAGGGCCGCCGCGCCCGGCTGCTGCTGGACGCGGCCCGGGAGGCCGCGGCGGAGGCCGTCGGCTGTCGACCCGACGAGCTCGTTTTCACTCCATCGGGGACGCAGGCGGTGCATTCGGCCATGTCCGGCACGCTCGCCGCGCGTCGGCGTGTCGGCCGCCATCTGGTCCATTCCGCGGTGGAGCACTCCTGCGTACTGCACGCCGCCGCGGCCCACGAGGCGGCCGGCGGCTCGGTGTCCGAGGTCGGCGTGGACCGTACGGGCCGGGTCGCCGCCGGGGATCTGGCCGCCGCGCTGCGCCCGGACACCGCGCTGGCCGCCCTGCAGTCCGCCAACCACGAGGTGGGCACCGAGCAGCCCGTGGCGGAGGCCGCCGCGGCCTGCCGGGAGGCGGAGGTGCCGCTGCTGGTGGACGCCGCCCAGTCGCTCCCCTGGGGGCCGGTCGGCGGCGCCTGGTCGCTGCTGACGGGCAGCGCGCACAAATGGGGCGGCCCGCCGGGTGTGGGGCTGCTGGTGGTCCGCAAGGGCACCCGGTTCGCGCCGCAGGGTCCGCAGGACGAGCGCGAGTCGGGCCGGGTGCCGGGCTTCGGGAACCTGCCCGCCGTGGTCGCGGCGGCGGCGTCGCTGCGCGCCGTGCAGGCGGAGGCGGCGGCCGAGGCGGCCCGGCTGCGGGAGCTGGTGGACCGCGTCCGGGCGCGGGTGGCCGCGTCGGTGCCCGACACCGAGGTGGTCGGCGATCCCGTACGGCGGCTCCCCCACCTGGTCACCTTCTCGTGTCTCTATGTCGACGGGGAGGCCCTGCTGCACGCGCTGGACCGGGCCGGCTTCGCCGTCTCCTCCGGGTCGTCGTGCACCTCCGGCACCCTGACCCCGAGCCATGTGCTGCGGGCGATGGGCGTGCTCTCCGAGGGCAACGTCCGGGTGTCGCTGCCGGCGGGCACCGCCGAGGCGGACGTCGAACGCTTCCTGGACGTCCTGCCGGACGCGGTCCGCTCCGTACGGGAAGCGCTGGGCGCCCCGGCCGCCGCCACCCCGGAAGCCGTCCCCTCCCCCGCCGCGGAACGCGTCGTGGACGCGCTGGGCAAGCGGTGCCCGGTGCCGGTCATCGAGCTGGCGAAGGTGATCGGCGACGTGCCGGTGGGCGCCACCCTGACCGTCCTGGCGGACGACGAGGCGGCGCGGCTGGACATTCCCGCGTGGTGCGGGATGCGGGGCCAGGAGTACGTGGGCGAGCGGGCGGCGGAGCGGGGCGCCGCGTACGTGGTGCGGCGCCTCGTGTGACCGTACGGCTCCCGGGTGCGGCGCCCCTCGGCGGACCGCCGCACCCGAAGGGGCCGGATCAGGCCAGATGGGCCCGGATGTCGGCGGCGGCTTCGTGGCCGTACGCCTTGGTGAAGCGGTCCATGAAGTGGCTGCGGTGCAGCTCGTACTCCTGGGTGCCGACGGTCTCGATGACCAGGGTCGCCAGCATGCAGCCGATCTGCGCGGCGCGCTCCAGGCCGACGCCCCAGGCCAGGCCGGACAGGAAGCCGGCGCGGAAGGCGTCGCCGACGCCGGTCGGGTCGGCCTTGGCCTTCTCCTCGGCGGTGCCGACGACGATGTCCGGCTCGCCGGCCCGCTCGATCCGGACGCCGTCGGCGCCCAGCGTCGTGACCCGCGTGCCGACCTTGGCGAGGATCTCCTCGGAGGTCCAGCCGGTCTTGGACTCGATGAGGCCCTTCTCGTACTCGTTGCTGAACAGGTAGGCGGCGCCGTCCATCAGCGTGCGGATCGCCTCGCCGTCCATCCGGGCGATCTGCTGGGAGAAGTCGGCCGCGAAGGGGATGTTGCGGCTGCGGCACTCCTCGGTGTGGCGGACCATCGCCTCCGGGTCGTCCGCGCCGATCAGCACGAGGTCCAGGCCGCCGACGCGCTCGGCGACGGTGTGCAGCTCGATCAGCCGCGCCTCGCTCATCGCGCCGGTGTAGAAGGAGCCGATCTGGTTGTGGTCGGCGTCGGTGGTGCACACGAAGCGGGCGGTGTGCTTGACCTCGGAGATGCGGACCGAGCGGGTGTCCACACCGTGCCGGTCGAGCCAGGCGCGGTACTCCTCGAAGTCGTTTCCGGCGGCGCCGACGAGGATCGGCGCGGTGCCGAGCTGGCCCATGCCGAAGCAGATGTTGGCGCCCACGCCTCCGCGCCGGACGTCGAGTTCGTCGACCAGGAAGGAGAGGGAGACCGTGTGCAGCTGGTCGGCGACCAGCTGGTCGGCGAAGCGGCCGGGGAAGGTCATCAGGTGGTCGGTGGCGATGGAGCCGGTGACTGCGATACGCACGACGGGTCTGCTCCTGCGGGAGGCGGAAGGACGGGACGGACGTTGGTCAACGGTACCGGGTGTCCTGATCCCCTCCCACCAGCAGAAACTACCCGATAGTAGGGCTTTCTCCGCGAGGCGCGAGATGCGTACGGTGCCCGTATGACCAAGCATGTGAAGGGCGTCACACCCCGTTCGGCTGCCGTTCGTGCCGCCGCCCCCTGCCGCGCCCCCGGTTCCGTGGCCGAGCCGGAGTCCATGGCCCAGCTGCTGGGGGACTGCGCGCGGATGGCGCCGCACTGGCGCAGCGGCCCCCAGGCACCCCCGCCACCCGCCCGCGAGCTGCACGGGATCAGCGTCCCCGCCTCGTCCGCCGCGCTGGTCAGCGGGATGTCCGAGTACGGCGACTGAGGCCGCGGGGAACCGCGGACGCACCGGCTCCGTCCAACCGGCGTCCTCCCCACGGAGGAGGACATGTCAGTTGTTCAGCGGAGCCGAAGGAGCGAAGCGGTGAGCACCGAGGACACTCCCCCCGCGTCCGGCGGAGGCAATTCCAGCGACGACACCCAGGAGACCACCGCACGGCGCCGGCGCAGTCCGCTGATCGCGGCCTCGGTGGCCGCGGCCGTCCTGCTGGCCGGCGGCGGCGCGGCGTACTGGGCCTCGACCGCCTCCGGCGGCGGGAACAGTGACGCCGGCGCCCGCCCGGAAGGCGGCCCGCCGCCGCTGGCCCTGGACGGGTACGGACAGAACGCGGGCTCGCGCAGCGGCATCGCGCCCGGCGAGCCCAACCCGCAGGGCTCGGGCTACCGGGCGACGGGCAAGCTGCCCGAAGGCCCCGCCTCGGCGCCCGTCTACCAGCCGCGCGGCGAGGTCGGCCAGGAGGCGGTGGCCCGGTTGGCGAAGGCTTTGGGCCTGCCCGGCAAGGTCCGTTCGGACGGCAACTCCTGGAAGGTGGGCGGCCTGACGCGGGACGCGCGCAGCCCCGTCCTCCAGGTGGCCAAGGGCGGCTCCGGCTCGTGGACGTACTCAGAGTACGGCACGCCCGGCGGCACCGGCTGCGCGGAGCCCGCGCCGAAGGGCGGCGGCAGCGGTTCGCAGGCGAGCGGGCCCGGCTGTCCGTCGTACCGGGGCGGCGACGCCTCCACCCAGGACGACGGCAGCGGCAAGGACGCCGTCTCGCAGGAGAAGGCGAAGCAGGCGGCGCAGCCGGTGCTGGAGGCGCTCGGCCAGAAGGGCGCCAAGGTGGACGCGAGCGGCCTGTCCGGCGCGGTCCGGATCGTCAGCGCCAACCCGGTGGTGGGCGGCCTGCCCACATACGGCTGGCAGAGCGACATCCAGATCGGCTCGGACGGCCAGGTCGTCGGCGGCAGCGGCCAGTTGGCCCCGCCCGTCAAGGGCGACACGTATCCGGTGCAGAGCGCCGAGAAGACGCTGGAGCGCCTCAACGCCGCGCACAGCGGCGCCAACTCCGGCACCGGCGGCTGTGCGACGGCCGAGCCGCAGCAGAAGCAGGGCGCGGGCCGGGGCGTCGAGCCCTGCGCGGGGAACGCCGCCGCGCACAAGCCCGCCGACGTGACCGGCGCGGTCTTCGGCCTCTCGGTCCAGTACGTCAACGGCCGCCAGGCGCTCGTGCCCTCGTGGCTCTACAAGGTGCAGCAGACGGGCGCCGGTACGGTCACCCACCCCGCCGTGGACCCGAAGTACGTCAAGGGCGGCGACGGCTCCTCGGCCGGTCCCGCGCAGCCGCCCAACAGCGGCAGCCCGTCGGGCAAGGCCGGGGCGATGGGCCTGGAGTCGTACGAGGTCAGCGCGGACGGCAAGGCCCTGAAGCTGCACTTCTGGGGCGGCGTGTGCAGCACGTATTCGGCCACCGCCGAGCAGACCGGCAAGAGCGTGAAGGCCGAGGTCATCGGCAAGGAGAAGAAGCCGAACCAGATCTGCGTGAAGATGGCGAAGCAGTTCACGCAGACGGTGCCGCTGGACAAGCCGCTGGCCGGGCGGGATGTCGTGGACGCTTCGACGGGCAA
The DNA here is from genome assembly GCF_042732265.1 of Streptomyces sp. NPDC059788. Lineage (NCBI taxonomy): Bacteria > Bacillati > Actinomycetota > Actinomycetes > Kitasatosporales > Streptomycetaceae > Streptomyces > Streptomyces sp. NPDC059788. The sequence continues at coordinate 64,325 of NZ_JBHWHY010000038.1, forward strand.
GGAGGTGCCGGCGAAGTAGCGTCCGCCGAAGGCGGCGAATGACGTGATCCGGCCGCCCGGCGGCCGGCCACGGACACGACAACGGCGGCGCTCCCCGCGAAGGGGGGCGCCGCCGTCGTACGTCCCGCTGTCCTCGGCCGGCTCCGTCGATGCGGCGGACGGACCGGCCGGACGGATCAGCTGAAGGAGTCGCCGCAGGCGCAGGAGCCCGTGGCGTTCGGGTTGTCGATCGTGAAGCCCTGCTTCTCGATGGTGTCGACGAAGTCGATGGAGGCGCCGCCCAGGTACGGGGCGCTCATCCGGTCGGTGACGACCTTGACACCGTCGAAGTCCTTGACCACATCGCCGTCGAGCGACCGCTCGTCGAAGAAGAGCTGGTAGCGCAGTCCGGAGCAGCCGCCGGGCTGGACGGCGACCCGCAGCGCGAGGTCGTCGCGGCCTTCCTGCTCCAGCAGGGCCTTCACCTTCGACGCGGCCGCGTCGGACAGGATGATGCCGTCGCCGACGGTGGTCTCGTCCTGAACGCTCATCTAGATCTCTCCCGGGTTGTACGGACCGCTTGCCCTCGGCTGCAACCGACGGGGCCCGGAATTCATTCCGGCTGGGCGCGACGTTCTCGTTCTTTCGTCTTTCATGCTCGCACACCACGGGCGGAGCGCGGGCGGCCCGGGCACGGGGATGCGTCACATCGACGCGATGCCCATCGTCAAAGTGACGTGAAGCGGCTATGATAGATAGCGTCAAATCGACGAAAAGGGTCCCGGTGCCAGCGCCGGCCCCCCGGGTGCGGATCCGCCGCGCTCAAGACGACAAGAGAGGGTGCGTGCCGTGACCACCGCCCAGCCCCTGGACGTCCAGCCGACCCCGCTCGCGCTGCTGCTGCTCGGCCGCGAGGCCGACCCCAAGAGCGAGCGCGGCGTGGACTGCCCCGGCGACCTGCCGGCCCCGTCCGACCCCGGTCTCGTCGAGCGTGCCCGCGCCGCCAAGGCGAAGCTCGGCGACAAGGTCTTCGTCCTCGGGCACCACTACCAGCGCGACGAGGTCATCGAGTTCGCGGACGTGACCGGCGACTCCTTCAAGCTGGCGCGCGACGCCGCGGCCCGCCCGGACGCCGAGTACATCGTCTTCTGCGGCGTCCACTTCATGGCCGAGTCCGCCGACATCCTCACCTCCGACGATCAGCGGGTCGTCCTGCCCGACCTGGCCGCCGGCTGCTCCATGGCCGACATGGCGACGGCGGAGCAGGTCGCGGAGTGCTGGGACGTGCTCACCGAGGCCGGCGTGGCCGAGCAGGTCGTCCCGGTCTCGTACATGAACTCCTCCGCCGACATCAAAGCCTTCACCGGCAAGCACGGCGGCACGATCTGCACCTCCTCCAACGCCAAGCGGGCGCTGGACTGGGCCTTCGAGCAGGGCGAGAAGGTGCTGTTCCTGCCCGACCAGCACCTGGGCCGCAACACCGCCGTACGCGACATGGGCATGTCCCTGGACGACTGCGTCGTCTACAACCCCCACAAGCCGAACGGCGGTCTGACCGCCGAGCAGCTGCGCGCGGCGAAGATGATCCTGTGGCGGGGCCACTGCTCCGTGCACGGCCGGTTCTCGCTCGAATCCGTCGAGGACGTACGGGCCCGGATACCCGGCGTGAACGTCCTGGTCCACCCCGAGTGCAAGCACGAGGTCGTCGCCGCCGCCGACTACGTGGGCTCCACCGAATACATCATCAAGGCCCTGGAGGCCGCCCCGCCCGGCTCCAAGTGGGCCATCGGCACCGAACTGAACCTCGTCCGCCGCCTGGCCAACCGCTTCGCCGCGGAGGACAAGGAGATCGTCTTCCTCGACAAGACGGTCTGCTTCTGCTCCACCATGAACCGCATCGACCTCCCGCACCTGGTCTGGACCCTGGAATCCCTCGCCGAGGGCAAACTCGTCAACCGCATCCAGGTGGACCGCGAAACGGAGAGCTTCGCGAAGCTGGCGCTGGAGCGGATGCTGGCGTTGCCGTAGGCGGAGCGCCTTGGGCGCGCAGCGCCGCGGCCCGTGGGGCCGTGCCGGACGACAGGTCCGGCACGGCCCCACAGTCGTCTCGTCCCCTTGTTGCGAGGCACTCGATGGGGTAACCCTCGCCAGAAAGCGACCTACCGAAGGAGCGTGAAGTGTACAGTTCTGCACATGAGTGACACTCTGCCGATCACCGAAGCGCGCGCACGGTTCGGGTCACTGGTGCGCCGCACCTCCCACGCCCGTGAGCGGATCACGATCACTGATCACGGCCAGCCGGCGGCCGTGCTGATAAACCCCCGAGAGCTCGCCGATCTGGAGGACGCCCTGGCGCTGGCGCGCTACCGCGCGCGGCAGGCATCCGGCGAGCCCGCAGGCGTTCCGCACGACGAGGTACGCGCGCGGCTCGGACTGGAGCGCGGTTGACGTACGAGATCATCTGGGACCCGGCTGCCATCGATGCGGCGGCCCGGTTTCTCAAGGACGACGCCGACGGACTGCGCCTGCTGCTGGACGCCGTCGACCTGCTCAGCACCCAGCCACGCCCGACGGGCAGCGCCGAGTACGGCTCTCCTGACCTGCGACGGATGCACGTCGGTCGCTACCGGGTGCTGTACGAGGTCACCGAGGCCACTGTCACGATCGTGGTCATCCACATCGGCCGGCTCGGGTGACGCAGAGGACCGGACATGCGCCGGCCCGCCCCGGAGACTTCCCGGGACGGGCCGGACCGGACCGGGCGCGGCGGAAGTCGGACGCCCGCGGCCCGAGGCGGGCTCCGTTGCCGCTCCGGACCCGCTCACAGGTAGATCTGCCGCCGACAGCCGCAGCAGAACGTCTTGCCGCCGAACCGCTCGGTCGCCCCGTGTTCGCAGGGCCGCTCCCCCTCCCGCGCCAGGCGGGCACCCCGGCTGACGGCGACACGCAGTACGTCGCGCAGCGCACGGCGCAACTCCGGTAGCCCGGCGGCGTCAGCCGTCACCAGCTCCTCCGCCGCCTGCACCAGCCCTTCCTCCATCTCATCGGCGAGCAAGGACAGAAGGCTCTCCGCGTCATCCGTATTGAGGTAGCACGCTTTGCCTTCGGGCGTGGTCCACGGCAGCAGCCGTAGCGGCCCGCCCTGCCCCTCGACGCATTGGCACATTGCACATCTCACCTTCTCCAGCACACCCAGGCACCCGGTGACTACCGTGTGCAGCACCATCGTCACGGTGCGACGTGGATCTCAACAGGAGCGGCACTTCCCACTGTTGAGAATGGGACGGCAGAGAGGCGCACCCCCATGAAGTTCACCGCCCGGGCCCTGACCCCGTACGTGTCCGCCCGCCACTACTTCGGCTCCGAACAACGCCGCCATCGCGAGGTTGCGAGGCTGTCGCTGGTGCAGTTGGCGAGCGTGGTCAACTCCAGCAAGAGCACGTTGGCGCGAATCGAAACGGCGGAGCTACTGCCACCACCGGACCTGCCATCCAGGTTGGACGCAGCGTTCGGCACAGCCGAGCACTTCCACGGGCTCTACCAACTCGCGAAACGGGAAGCGCATCCGGATCAGTACCGGCGGTTCATGGATCTGGAGGCACAGGCCGAGACAATCGAGAACTATGAGCCGCAGGTCGTGCCCGGAGCGTTGCAGACCGAGGCGTACGCCCGGGTGCTGTTCGGCCGCCTGGACCACCTGACCGACGAGCAGGTCGAGGAACAAGTGGCGATCAGGATGTCCAGGCAGGCGGGGCGGCGCTCGGGCCCGGAGCCCTACCGGTGGTCGATCATCGACGAATCCGTGATTCGACGGCAGGCCGGCGACAAAGAATGCATGTACGAACAACTGGCCTCGCTACTGGAGCACGTGGATACTCCTAGCAGCAAGGTGCAGGTGATGCCGTTCAGCGCAGGGCTGCACACGCTCATGAGCGGCGCGCTGACCCTGCTGACGCTCTCCGGAGGCTCCTCGGTGGCCTATGAAGAAGGCATCGACACCGGTCATCTCTATGAGGTGGCGGACACGGTGAAGCTGTGGCGGCGACGGTACGAGGTACTGCGCGCCGACGCCCTCCCACTGGCGGAGTCGGCCGTCCTGATCCGAAAGGCGATGGAGGATTACTAGTATGCGAACGCCCCCCGAGCCGAGCGCCGTTCGCTGGCGCAAGAGCAGCTACAGCAACGCCGGCGGGGGCAACTGCGTCGAGGTCGCCGACGACATCCCCGGCACCATCCCCGTACGCGACAGCAAAAACCCCCACGGCCCCATACTCACCTTCCCGGCCACCTCCTGGACCGCCTTCATCACGGCCCTCAAGGCAGCCTGACGCGCGTCAGCCCGTCCCAGAGACCTCCTGGGACGGGCTGTCCTGTGTGCGGATCAGACTCCCGCCGTCTCCGGCGTGCGGGTTTCGTCGGCTGCTTCGGCCCTTCGGGCCATCCGCTTCGCCGCCCGCCGCTCCTTCCGCAGCTCGATCATCGCGTACAGCGTCGGTACGAGCAGCAGCGTCAGCAGCGTGGACGTGATCAGGCCGCCGATGACGACCACCGCCAGCGGCTGCGAGATGAAGCCGCCGTCGCCCGTGACGGACAGGGCCATCGGGAGGAGGGCCATGATCGTGGCGAGGGCGGTCATCAGGATGGGGCGCAGGCGGTGGCGGCCGCCCTCGATGACGGCTTCGACGACGCCGTAACCCTGCGCGCGGTACTGGTTGATCAGATCGATCAGCACGATCGCGTTGGTGACGACGATGCCGATGAGCATCAGCATGCCGATCATCGCCGGGACGCCCATCGGGGTGCCCGTGGCGACCAGCAGGCCGATCGCGCCGGTCGCCGCGAAGGGGATCGAGACGAGCAGGATCAGGGGCTGGATCAGGGACCGGAAGGTCGCCACGAGCAGCATGAAGACGATCGCGATGGCGGCCAGCATGGCCAGGCCGAGCGAGCCGAACGCGTCGGACTGGTCGGCGGAGACGCCGCCGATCTCGGCGGTGGCGCCCTCCGGCAGCTTCAGGTCCTTGATCTTGGTCTGGAGCTGGGCGGTGACCGCGCCGGTGTTGTCGCCGGTCGGCTTGGCGGTGACGGTGGCGGACCGGGCGCCGTCGATGCGGGTGCTGCGGACCGGGCCCGCGACCGTACGGATCGTGGCGAGGTCACCGAGCTTGGCGGGGCCCGCCGGGGTCGGTACGGCGAGGTCGCGCAGGGTGGCCTCGGAGGTGACCGGGTGGGCGGAGGTGACGACCACGTCCCGCTCGGTGTTGCCGATCATCGCCTTGCCGCTGGTGGTGCCGCGCACCGCCTGGGCGACGACCTGGCCGAGGGCGGCCTGGCTGTAACCGGCCGCGGCGGCCTTCTCGTTGGCCTGGACGGAGACCCGGGGCACGCTCTGCGCCAGGTCGCTCTGTACGTCGGTGACGTGGTTGAGTCCGGCGACGGTGGCCCGTACCTGTTCCGAGGCCTTCTTCAGCACGTCCGCGTCGGCGGCCTTGACCACCACGCTCAGGTCCTGGTTGCCGAAGCCGCCGCCTCCGGCGGAGACGGTGGTCTCGCCGATGTCCTTGCCGAGCTTGTCGAGTTCGGCGCGGAGCCTGTCGGTGACCTTCCCGGAGTCCGCCGCGTCCTTCAGCTTGAGCTGGTACGAGGCCTGGTTGGCGCCGCTGCCGCCGCCGAAGGCCGCCATGAAGCCGGACGAGCCGACGGTGACCTGGTAGTCCGCGACCTCGTCCATCCCGGCGAGGATCTTCTCCACCCGCTCGGCCTGCGCGTCGGAGGCGGCGAGGCTGGTCCCCGGCTTCAGCTCCTGCTTGACGCTGAGGGTGTCCTGGTCGCCCTGGTCGAAGAAGTTGGTCTTGAGGAGAGGGGCCATGCCGAAGGTCCCGAGGAGGACGACGACGGCGATGACGACGCTGGTCACGCGGCGGCGGGTGGCGAAGCGCAGTACGGGGACGTACAGCCGCTGGAGCGGGCTGCCGCTCTCCTTGGCCTCGGCGGCCCGGCGCAGTTCCTCGGGGTCGGTACCCTCGGGGATCTTCGGGGCGCGCAGGAACCAGTAGGACAGGACCGGGACGACGGTCAAGGAGACGAGGAGGGACGCGAGCAGGGCGACCGTCACGGTGATGGAGAAGGAGCCGAACAGGGCGCCCACCATGCCGCCGACCACGCCGATGGGCAGGAAGACCGCCACGGTGGTGAGGGTGGAGGAGGTGATCGCGCCGGCCACCTCGCGGACGGCGGTCAGGATGGCCTGCTGCCGCTCCTCGCCGTACCCGAGGTGCCGTTTGATGTTTTCCAGGACGACGATCGAGTCGTCCACGACGCGTCCGATGGCGATGGTCAGCGCGCCGAGGGTGAGCATGTTCAGCGACAGGTCGCCGGTCCACAGCACGATCAGCGTGATGACGACGGACAGCGGGATGGAGACCGCGGTGACCAGCGTCGAACGCAGGCTGAGCAGGAAGACCAGGATCACGATCACGGCCATGACCAGGCCGAGCAGGCCCTCGGTGGTCAGCGACTCGATGGACTTGGAGACCGCCGGGCCCTGGTCGGAGACGACCGTCACCTCGGCGCCCTTGCCGAGCGCCGTACGGATGCCGGGCAGCTTGTCCTTGACGGCGTCGGAGATGTCGACGGCGCTGCCGTCCTGGCCCATGGTCACCATGACGGCCAGGCTGGGCTTGCCGTTGGTGCGGGTGATGGAGGCCGGGGTGGCCTGCTCCTCCTTGACGGTGGCGACGTCACCGAGGCGTACCGGCTTGCCCGCCGAGGCGCCCCCGGTGCTGCCGCCGGGGCCGCCCGCCGGGGTCAGCGGCAGGTCGCGGATCTGCTGCACGGAGGTGAAGCCGGAGCCGACCTGGACGGTGTTGCTGCGGCCCTTCTCGGCGAACGAACCGGCGGGGACGGACGCGCCGCCCGCCTCCAGCGCCTGGCCGAGCGCCGTGGCCGTCATCCCGGCCCGCGCGAGCTTGGCGTCGTCGGGGGTGACAGCGACGATGCGGTCCCGGACGCCGTTCACGGTGACCTGGCCGACGCCGTCGATGTTCTTCAGGCCGGGTACCACGCTGCGGTCGAGCTGGTCGGCCAGCGTCTGCTGGTCCTTGCCGGTCGCGGAGACGGCGAGGACGACGGCCGGGATGTCGTCCGTCGAGCCGGCCACGACCTGCGGGTCCACGTCCTTCGGCAGCTTGGCCCTGGCCCGGTTGACGGCCTGCTGCACGTCCGCGACCAGCCGCTTGGAGTCGTTGCCGTAGTTGAACTGGGCCATGATGACGGCCGAGCCCTCGCTCGCCGTCGAGGTGACGCCCTTGATGCCGTCGACCGCCTGGACTCCGTCCTCCAGCGGTTCGATCACCTGCTTCTCGACGACGTCGGGCGAGGCGCCCTGGTAGGGCGCCAGCACGGACACCATGGGCAGTTCGATGGTGGGCAGGAGCTGCTGTTTGAGCTGGGGGATCGCGATGGCGCCGAAGGCGATCGCGACGATCGACACCAGCGCTGTCAGGCCCCGTTGTACGAGGCTGAGTCGGGACAGCCAGGACATGGGTGGGGTCTCTCTTCTGTTCTGTACGGCGTCCGGTACGGCGTTCGGGTACGGCACCCCGGCACGGCGCTCCGGCGCGTACGGCGTTCGGTACGGCGTTCGGGCGGGCGGGCACCACTGGCCCGACTAAACGATCCGCCATGCCCCACGCGCTTTTCCTCGCTCCCAGGTCGGTTTCCGCCCCACCCGCAGTACAGCGTTCGGAGTACGGCGGTCTCCACCCCCCGCTGCACCCGTGGGCGGACCGGCCCCTACCGCACCCGCGGGCGCACGAGCCCCGACTCGTACGCGATGACGACGAGCTGGGCCCGGTCGCGGGCGCCCAGCTTGGCCATCGCGCGGTTCACATGCGTCTTGACGGTGAGCGGGCTGACCGCGAGCTGCTCGGCGATCTCGTCGTTGGACAGTCCGCCCGCGACCAGGACCAGCACCTCGCGCTCGCGGCCGGTGAGGGTGGCCAGTTCGGCGGTGCCGCGGCGGCCGGGCCCGGCGTCGGCCGTGTCCTCCCCCTGGGCCAGGAACTTGGCGATCAGCCCTTTGGTGGCGGCCGGCGACAACAGCGCCTCACCGGCCGCCGCGATCCGGATGGCGCCCAGCAACTCGTCCGGCTCGGCCCCCTTGCCGAGGAAGCCGCTGGCACCGGCCCGCAGCGACTGCACCACGTAGTCGTCGACCTCGAAGGTGGTCAGGATGACCACGCGTACGGCGGTCAGGTCCGGGTCGGCGCTGATCATGCGGGTGGCGGCGAGGCCGTCCACGCCCGGCATCCGGATGTCCATGAGGACCACGTCCGCGCCCGTGGCCCGGGTCAGCTCGTACGCCTGCGCGCCGTCGGACGCCTCCCCCACCACCTCCATGTCGGGCTCGGAGTCGACGAGGATGCGAAAGGCGCTGCGGAGCAGTGCCTGGTCGTCGGCGAGCAGAACTTTGATGGTCATCCGGGCTCCCCCGTGCGGCAGATGCGGCCGGGCACGGTGGCCCGTGTGGTCTGGGTTGGCTGGAGTGGCAGGCGTACGTGCACCCGGAAGCCGCCGGAGGCGCGTGGCCCGGTCTCGACCGTGCCGCGCAGGGCGGCGACGCGCTCGCGCATACCGGTCAGGCCGTGTCCGCCGCCGGTGCCCGGCTCCCGTTCGTCCTCGTCGCGGTCGCCGCCGGTGCGGTCGGCGGCGGCCGGGTCGGCGCCGTCGTCCAGGACCGTGACGGTCAGGGCGTCGGCGGCGCGCACGATGCGGACCGTCGCGCGGGCGCCCGGACCGGCGTGCTTGTGCACGTTGGTCAGCGCTTCCTGGACGATGCGGTACGCGGTGAGGTCGATGGCGGCGGGCAGCGCGTCCGCCGGGCGCGGGACGTCGAGTCCGACGGGCAGTCCGGCGCGTACGAAGCCGTCGACGAGCTGGTCCAGTACGCCCAGGCCCGGCGCGGGTTCGGTGGGCGCGTGCGGGTCGTCGTCGGACTGGCGCAGCAGCCCGACGGTGGCGCGCAGTTCGTCGAGGGCGGAGCGGGATGCCTCGCGTACGTGCGCCAGCGCCTGTTTGGCCTGGTCGGGGCGGCTGTCCATGACGTGGGAGGCGACTCCGGCCTGCACGTTGACCAGGGCGATGTGGTGGGCGACCACGTCGTGCAGTTCGCGGGCGATGCGCATCCGCTCCTCGGCGACGCGGCGCCGGGCCTCCTCCTCGCGGGTGCGTTCGGCGCGTTCGGCCCGTTCCCGTATGGCGGCGACGAAGGCGCGCCGGCTGCGGACCGCGTCCCCGGCCGCGGCGGCCATGCCGGTCCACGCGAAGATCCCCAGGTTCTGCTGGGCGTACCAGGGGCGGGCCCCGAAGAGCATCGCGGCGGCGGTGAGCACGACGACGGTCAGTGCGCCGACGCGCCAGGTGGTGGAGCGGTCGGTGCGGGCGGCGAGGGTGCACAGCGCGATGACCACGGCGCAGGCGACCGGGGCGCGCGGCGCCTCGGTCTCCAGGACCAGTTCGAGGACGGTGCAGACGCCGGTGACGGCCAGCACGCTGCGCGGGAAGCGGCGGCGCAGTACGAGGGCGCCACTGGCGACGACGGCGAGGACCACGGTGGTGGTGGTCAGTTCGCGGTGGCCGAACCGGGGGCCGTGCGGCCCGTGCGGCTCGGCCACCGCGCCGACCAGGATCGCCACGAGCACGGCCGCCGCCAGCACGGCGTCGAACGCGCGGGGATGCGCGCGTATCCAGGCGAGCGGGCCGCCGCCCGGACGCGAACCGGGCTGACCGGGGGCGAGGGGAGTCACGGGAAAACGGTAGCGCCCCGGACCCGTGCGGGTTCCGGGGCGCTGCCTGCGCTGGAGGTGATGCGGGCCGCCCGGCGGGCCGGGCGGCCGGTCAGCCCGGGATCAGGCCGTCGTCGCTGAGCATCTGCCTGACCTCGTCGAGGCTCGCGTCCTCGGCGGGCAGGATCAGCTCGGACGGCTCCAGGGAGTCGTCCGGCAGTGGGGCGCCCAGGCGGCGCACCGCGTCCAGAAGGGCGCCCAGGGTGCGCCGGAAGCCGTCCTCGTCGCCGCTCTCCATCTCTTCGAGCAGCTCGTCGTCCAGCTTGTTCAGCTCGACGAAGTGCGCGTCGTCGAGCTTCACCTGCCCCTCCCCCATGATCCGTACGATCACGACGGTCTCCTTCTGGTCCGGTGCGGCGGCCTGGTCCGGTGCGGCGGTCCCGACGAGGCTAACCGCCGCCGGCCGTCACTGCTTGTCGAAACGCGGCTGCCCGGGCTGCGCCTGCGGGGCCTGCTGCCCCTGGCCGGCCTGGCCGCCCTCGATGGCCTGCTTGTCGGCACCCGGGCCGGCCAGCTCGGCCTTCATCCGCTGGAGCTCCAGCTCGACGTCGCTGCCGCCGGAGAGCCGGTCCAGCTCGGCGGTGATGTCGTCCTTGGCCATGCCGGTCGGGTCGTCGAGCGCGCCGGAGGCGAGCAGCTCGTCGATCGCGCCGGCCCTGGCCTGCATCTGCGCGGTCTTGTCCTCCGCGCGCTCGATGGCCATGCCGACGTCGCCCATCTCCTCGGAGATGCCGGAGAACGCCTCGCCGATCCGGGTCTGGGCCTGGGCGGCGGTGTACGTGGCCTTGATCGTCTCCTTCTTCGTACGGAAGGCGTCGACCTTGGCCTGCAGGCGCTGGGCGGCGAGGGTGAGCTTCTCCTCCTCACCCTGGAGGGTCTGGTGCTGCGTCTGCAGGTCCGTGACCTGCTGCTGGAGGGCGGCCCGGCGGGACAGCGCCTCGCGGGCCAGGTCCTCGCGGCCGAGCGAGAGGGCCTTGCGGCCCTGGTCCTCCAGCTTGGAGGACTGGTTCTGGAGCTGGTTGAGCTGCAGCTCCAGGCGCTTGCGGGAGGTCGCCACGTCGGCGACGCCGCGGCGGACCTTCTGCAGCAGCTCCAGCTGCTTCTGGTACGAGTAGTCAAGGGTCTCGCGCGGATCCTCGGCCCGGTCCAGGGCCTTGTTGGCCTTCGCGCGGAAGATCATCCCCATCCGCTTCATGACACCGCTCATGGGCCTCGCGCGCCCCCTTCTGACCGAGTTACATCGGGCTTAGGCTCCAGCACATCTACAGACCCCACAGTACGGGCCTCGGTTCCATTACCGCACTGTTCGGGCCCGGATGCGCTCCTCCTGCAGGACGATCAGGGTGCGGCCGGTATCCGGCGCAAGGAGTAGGGACTGCCCGGGGGCCCCGCACCGTGCCCCTTTCGCCCCGTTATGCCCCTCGCGCGGCGACGATCGCCGGGTCACGCCGTTGCCGGATCGTTCCCCATGCCGCTGTGGTCCATGCACCACCACCCCGTACTCTTGCGTGTGTGTTCCGAAGCCGTTCGAAGGATGAGCAGGCCGCGACCACCAAGGTGACCGCGTCCGAGCCCCAGCAGCCCCGCGACCCGCAGGCCCCGAAGGGCCGCCCGACGCCGAAGCGCAGCCAGGCGCAGTCGCAGCGCCGTACGCGCGCCCAGACGCCGGCCAACCGCAAGGAGGCGGCGAAGGCGTCGCGTGAGGCGCGCCGCGCCGACATGGCCCGGCAGCGCGAGGCGCTGGCCAACGGCGACGAGCGGTTCCTGCCGGTCCGCGACAAGGGCCCGGTGCGCCGCTTCGCGCGCGACTTCGTCGACTCGCGCTGGTGCGTGGCGGAGTTCTTCCTGCCGATGGCCGTGATCATTCTGGTGCTGACGATGCTGCGCCAGCCGGGCATCCAGAACATCGCGCTGCTGCTGTGGCTGTTCATCATCGTGCTGATCGTCGTCGACTCGTTCGTGCTGTGGTTCGCGCTGGGCAAGCGCCTCAAGGAGCGCTTCCCGAACGAGAACCACAAGGGCGTCAAGCCGTACGCCCTGATGCGCACCCTCCAGATGCGCCGTCTGCGCCTGCCGAAGCCGCAGGTCAAGCGCGGAGAACGACCCTGAACACGACCGCTTCGGGCTTCTCGCCCGGTGCTGGGCGATGGCTGGGCGGGCTGGGCGGACTGCGCAACACCGTCCGCCAGGAGCTGGTGGCCCGCCAGCTGGAGGAGCAGATCTCGGCGCGCTTCCCGGTGGGACAGCGGCTGCGGGTGCTCGACGTCGGCGTCGGCCAGGGCACTCAGGCGCTGCGCCTGGCCCGCGCCGGGCACCGGGTCACCGGCCTGGAGTCCGACCCGGCGATGCTGGCGGCGGCCCGTACGGCGCTGACGGCGGAACCGGCCGGCATCCAGGAGCGCGTGGAGCTGATCGAGGGCGACGGCCGGGACACCGGCGTGCACTTCCTCCCCGGCGCCTTCGACGTGGTGCTGTGCCACGGCGTGCTGATGTACGTGGCGGAACCGGACCCGATGCTGGCCGGACTGGCACGCGTCCTGGCACCCGGCGGCCTGCTGTCGCTGGTCGTACGCAACGCCGACGCGCTCGCGATGCGCCCCGGCCTGTCCGGCGACTGGGGCACCGCCCTCGACGCCTTCGACTCGTCCGAGTACGTCAACCGCCTCGGCCTGAAGGCCCGCGCCGACCGCCTGGCGACACTGACCGCCACGCTCGTCGGGATCGGCGCGCCGCTGGAGACCTGGTACGGCGTGCGCCTCTTCACGGACCTCGCGGCGGACGACGCCCCACTGCCGCCGGAAGGCGAACTGGAACACCTGCTGACCACCGAAGACCGCGCCGGCCGCACGGACCCGTACCGAGCGGTGGCCGCCCTGCTGCACCTGTGCGGCGTACGGGGCGGAGCGGGGGGCGAGGGGCGGTAGGCGGCCACACGGCGGCAGGAGCATGAGGGGCGCGGGAGCACGGGGCGGCGCGGGATCGCCGGGTGCGCGCCCCCGGCCCTGACGGCGGCGACGCAGTTTCTCGCCACGGTGGTGGATGGCCGGGCGAATCCGGAGTGCTAACGGGACACTTCAGACATGACGCCTTCACCGACTTCCCCTCAGCGGGCGGCGGTCGCCGCGGCGGCCGTCCTGTGTGCGATCGCGCCGGTGGCCGGCTGTTCCGGCTCCGAGTCCTCCTCCGGGCGCGGTGCGGGCACCTCCTCGCCGGCCGCGACCTCCCCCGCGAAGGCGGCGGCCCCCAGCGTGGGCAACGACCTCCAGGAGGCGTACCAGAAGGTGGTCAAGGACGTCCTGCCGTCGGTCGTGCAGATCACCACCGGGGAGGGGCTGGGGTCCGGGGTGGTGTACGACGCGCGGGGCCATGTCGTCACCAACGCGCACGTCGTCGGTGATGACAAGAAGTTCAAGGTCACCACGGCGCGGGGCAGCCGCTCCCTGAACGCGTCGCTGGTCGCCTCGTATCCGGAGCAGGACCTCGCCGTCATCAAGATCGACGGCGCGCCGAAGGACCTGAAACCCGCGACGTTCGGTGACTCCGCCAAGGTCGAGATCGGGCAGATCGTGCTCGCCATGGGCAGCCCGCTCGGGCTGTCCGGCAGCGTCACCCAGGGCATCGTCTCGGCGACCGGACGCACCGTCAGCGAACCCAGCAGCGGTGGCGGTACGGGCGCGACCATCGCCAACATGGTGCAGACCTCCGCCGCCATCAACCCCGGCAACAGCGGCGGCGCGCTGGTCAACCTCTCCGACCAGGTCATCGGCATTCCGACGCTGGCCGCCACGGACCCGCAGATGGGCGAGGGGGCGGCGCCCGGCATCGGCTTCGCCATCCCGGCCTCGACGGTGCGCGACATCGCCGACCAGATCATCAAGGACGGCAAGGTCACCAACTCGGGCCGGGCGGCGCTCGGCATCACGGGCCGCACGCTGGTGGGTGCGGACTTCGAGGGCGCCGGGGTGAGCGTCGAGAGCGTCAAGGAGGACGGTCCGGCGGACCGGGCGGGCATCGAGGCGGGCGACGTCATCGTGAAGTTCGACGGGACGGACGTGCGCACGATGCAGGCGCTGTCGGAGGCGCTGGCGGGCCACAAGCCCGGCGACAAGGTGGACGTCACGGTCGACCGGGACGGCTCTCGGAAGACGGTGAAGGTGACGCTCGGGACGATCTAGGGAAGTCGGGGTGGGTGGGGGCCGCCGCGGGCCGGGTGGCTGCCGTGCCGCGGCGAACAGGTCGTCACGGCACGGGCACCCACGGCCCGCCCGCCGGCGGCCGCCCCCGTCAGCGGCTCACCCCGCGTCGGCGTGCAGGCTCATCGCGTAGATCTCGGTGCCGTCCTCGAAGAGCGTCACCCGGTCGGCGCCGCCCTCCAGCAGGTCCTTCCACACCTCGCCGATCCAGGATTCCGCGTCCCCCTGGGTCGTGAAGTCCTCCGGCTGCACCGCGGGCTCCGTCTCCGTACCGTCGGCCTTCTCGAACCGCCACGTCCACGTCATGTCCGCCTCCTGGGTCCCACCGAGTGCCTGCTGGTGCGCGGGCCGCCGCCGCGGCGCGGCGCGGTCCTGTTCCTGTCCTGCGCGTGTGCTCCGTACGAGCGCCGTACGAGCGGCATATTCCCCGCGAACGCGTGGCGTACGTCCCGCGTACGTGCTGTTCCGCAGCCTAACGGCCGTGTCGAGACGGGCCCCCGCGCGCCCGGTCGGCGCGGTCGGGAGAAAATCGGCCCGTGGAACTGACTCTCCTCGGCACCGGAGCCCCCCAGGGGCTGCCGCGCCCCGGCTGCCCCTGTGCCGCCTGCGCCACCGCCGTCGGCGACGAGGCGCGGGCGGCCACCGCGCTGCTCGTCGACGGGGCGCTGCTCCTCGATCTGACGCCGGGCCCGGCCTTCGCCGCCGCCCGCGCCGGGCATTCACTGACCGCCGTACGGCAGGTGCTGCTCTCGCACCCGCACGACGGGCCCGCGATGGAAGTGCCCGCCGGGCTGCCGCAGCCGGGGCGGGTCGCGGACGGCAGGGAGCTGGCGCTGCTGGACGGGCACCGGGTGCGGGCCGTGGCGGTGGACGTGCCGGGCACCGGATACGAGGTCGGCGGCGCCGAGGGCGAGCGGCTGCTGTACCTGCCGCCGGGCGCGGCACCGGCCGGTCTGGGCGAGGGCGAGGGGCACGGCCGGGGCACCCGCCCGTACGACATGGTCCTGCTGGACGTCCTGGGGCGGCCGGACGCGCTGGCGCGGCTGCGGGCGAGCGGCGCCGTGGACGCGGCGACCGACGTGCTGGGCGTCCATCTGGACCACGGCGCGCCGCCCGGCCCCGAGCTGCACCGCCGGCTGGCCGCCGCGGGCGCGCGGACCGTGCCGGACGGCACGTCGCTGCTGGTCGGCGAGTACCACGCGGTGCCCGATCTGCCGCGGCGCACGCTGGTGCTGGGCGGCGCGCGCAGCGGCAAGTCGGCGGAGGCCGAGCGGCGGCTGGCCGCCTTCCCCGACGTCCTGTACGTGGCGACCGGCGGCACCCGGGACGGGGACGGCGAGTGGGCGGCGCGGGTCTCGGCGCACCGGGAGCGCCGTCCGGCGTCCTGGCGTACGGCGGAGACCTGCGACCTGGTGCCGCTCCTCGAAGGCGGCGCCCGTCCGGAGGACCGGCCGTCCGGCGCGGCCACGCCCTCGGCGCCGGACGACTCGCCGCTGCTCATCGACTGCCTCGCCCTGTGGCTGACGCACGCCATGGACGAGGTCGGCGCGTGGGACGACGGGAAGTGGGCGGCGGGCGGTGAGCGGGCGCTGCGCGCACGGGTGGACGAGCTGGTCGCGGCGGTGCGCGGTGCCCGGCGCCCGGTGGTCGCGGTGAGCAACGAGGTCGGTTCGGGGGTGGTGCCGGCGACCGCGTCCGGCCGCCGCTTCCGCGACGAACTGGGACGGCTGAACGCGATGTTCGGCGCCGAGTGCGAACACGTCCTGCTGGTCGTCGCCGGGCAGGCGCTTGCGCTGCGCGGATGACACGGGAAGAGCTGCGTGGATGACGCGGGAGGCGCCGCCCCCGTGTCCGCTTGCCCGTGCCCGCGGTGCCGGGTGGTCTTGCTCCTGTGACCGATATCGATGGCCCGGTGACCGGTGCGGGTGGTCCGGCGGCTGGTACTGACGGCCCGGTGACCGGTACGGACGCTTCGGCGGCCGGTACGGACAGCCGGGTGACCGGCACGTCCGCCCCGCCCACCAGTACCGCCCGCCGTCTCGACACCGCCGTCCGCGCGTACGTGCGGCGGCACCCGTGGGCGACGGTCGTCGCGCTCGGCGAGGGGCTGGGCAGTACCGCCTTCTGGCGGCTCGACAACGGGCGGCTGCACTGGCTGGCCGTGCAGTCGCCGGAGACCGCCGCGGTGCGCCGCATGCTGCTGCCGGACGGGCCCCGGCGGCGCACGCTCGCCTGCCCGGTGACCGACTTCGGCTGGCTGGACGCGGTCCGCTCGCCGGAGCGCGGAGTCGTCGTGACCGCGCGCGGGCTGCTGATGTTCCTCCGGCCGCCCGAAGTACGCGCCCTGTTCGCGGCCTGCGCGGAGCGCTTGCCCGGCGGGGCGCTGGTCTTCGACGCCGTACCCCGCTGGTGCGCGGGCCGGGACCGGCCGCGTACGGACGCCCGTACGGCCCTGGACCTGCCACCGTTGCGCTGGGGCATGGACGCCGCCGACCGGCCCGGGGTGGCGGGCGCGCACCCGAACATCGTCGCCGTGCGCGAGGTGCCGCCGCCCGGCCGCGGGCCGCTCGCCGGGCGCCTGGCGCGGTGGCGGCGGCACGTACCGCTGCTGCACACGCCCGCCCGTAGCGTCACCGAGATCCGCTTCGGCGGCCTCGGGACCGCCGCGGGACCCGGGCCCGGCGGCGCCCCGGCCGACCCGGATCGGGCCGCCGGCCGCCGTTCCCGGTAATCTGCGCCGAATGAGCGCCCTGAACCTCGATGACTTCGCCCACCTGATCGAGCGCCCCGACGGCGGCGCGCGCCGTGACGCCGAGGAGCGGCGGCAGCGGCTGGCGGTGCCGCCGGGGGCGCTGGGGCGGCTGGACGAGCTGGGCGAGTGGCTGGCCGCCGCGCAGCAGCAGGTGCCGGTACGGCCGGTCGAGCGGCCGCGTGCGGTGCTGTTCGCGGGCGACCACGGGGTGGCGTCGCTGGACGTGTCGGGCCGCCCGGCCGGGAGCACCAAGGACCTCGTACGGGCCGTACTGGACGGGGCGAGCCCGGCGGCGATCCTCGCCCGCCGGGCCGGGGTGCCGGTGCGGGTGGTGGACATAGCGGTGGACTGCGACCCGGCGGAGCTGCCGGAGGAGGTCACCCGGCACCGGGTGCGGCGCGGGTCGGGCCGGATCGACATCGAGGACGCGCTGACGCCCGAGGAGACCGAGCGGGCGTTCCGGGCGGGCATGGCGGTCGCCGACGAGGAGGCGGACGCCGGTACGGACCTGGTCGCGCTCGGCGATCTGAGCGTGGGCGGCACCACCGCGGCGAGCGCGCTGATCGCCGCGCTGTGCGGCACCGACGCGTCGGTGGTCACCGGGCGCGGCGGCGCGGGCCTCGACGACCTGGCCTGGATGCGCAAGTGCGCGGCGATCCGTGACGCGCTGCGCCGGGCCCGGCCGGTCCTCGGCGACCAGCTGGAGCTGCTGGCCGCCACCGGCGGCGCCGACCTGGCCGCGATCACCGGCTTCCTGCTGCAGAGCGCGGTCCGGCGCACCCCGGTGATCCTGGACGGGGTGGTCTCGGCGGCGTGCGCGCTGGTGGCGCAGCGGGTGGCGTTCCGGGCGCCGGACTGGTGGCTGGCCGGGCAGGTCAGCGGCGAGCCGGCGCAGTCCAAGGCACTCGACCGGATCGCGCTCAACCCTTTGCTCGATCACGGCGTCACTGCTGGTGAGGGGACGGGGTCGCTGCTCGCTCTGCCATTGGTGCAGGCGGCCGCGGCTCTGGCGGCAGACCTGCCCGTACGCGACTGAGCGGCGCCGGCCGGCAACGGCCCGCGCACCAGTAACTGGCCGGATTCCAGCGATCCGGGCATCGACGGCGCCCCCATATGATCAAACCTCATGGGAGAAGTCCGTTTGAGCCCGGATGAGGACCGCACCCGCGGTCGGTGGTCACAGCGCGGTGCCGCGTACGCCGTCTGGTATCTGCGTGCCGTCACCTTCATCAATTTCCTCAGCGCCGTGTGGGTGTCGTTCGGCAACGACATCCGCCGGCACAACATCGCGGAGTTCTTCACTCCCTACCTGCTCACCGCGGGCTTCGCGTCCGGCGTCTTCTCACTGTTCTTCGCGGTCACCATGCGGCGCCGCAAACGCGCCGCGTGGATACTGAACCTGGTTCTGGCCGGGCTGTTCCTGGTGGTGTTCGCGCTCGCCCTGGTGGTGGCGCCGGAGTTCCGCGGACACGGGCAGAACTGGTTCTCCTTCGCCGTGACGCTGCTGTTCGTCGTCGCGCTGCTCGTGGGCCGCAAGGAGTTCTACGCCAAGGGCGACCGCTCCAACCCCAGGCTGGCCGGGGCCGTCGCGCTCGGCGGCCTGCTGGTCACCTCGCTGCTCGCGGCGCTCCTGGTCACCGTCGCCAACACCGCGCACAACGGCCACTCCACCTTCCCGGAGCGCTGGCGCTACGGCGTCATGCGGCTGGTCTCCATCGCCGCCGACGAGTCCCGGATTCCCGGCATCGTCACGCCGAGCTGGGTCAATGTCGTCATCAACGTGATGAGCACGGTCCTGCTGGTGCTCGTGCTGTGGGCCGCCTTCCGTTCCGTACGCAGCACCGACCTGATCACCGCCGAGGACGAGGAGCGACTGCGCGCCCTGCTGGCGCGGCAGGGCGACCGGGACTCGCTCGGCTACTTCGCACTGCGCCGCGACAAGAGCGTCATCTGGTCCCCCAGCGGCAAGGCCGCCGTCACCTACCGCGTCGTCGGCGGGGTCTCGCTGGCCTCCGCCGACCCGATCGGCGACCCGGAGGCGTGGCCCGGTGCCATCGACCTGTGGCTCGCCGAGGCCCGCTCGCACGGCTGGGCGCCGGCCGTGATGGGCGCGAGCGAGGAGGGCGGCACGATCTACGCCCGGCACGGCCTGGACGCGCTGGAACTGGGCGACGAGGCGATCGTGGACACCGGGGAGTTCACGCTGGAGGGGCGTGCGATGCGCACCGTCCGGCAGGCGTACAACCGGGTCAAGCGGGCCGGCTACACAGTCCGCATCCGGCGCCACGAGGACATTCCCGAGGCCGAGATGGACCGGCTGCTGAAGCTGGCCGACGACTGGCGGGACGGCGAGACCGAGCGCGGCTTCTCGATGGCGCTGGGCCGGCTCGGCGACCCCGGCGACGGGCGCTGCGTGATGCTCGAATGCACCGACGCGGACGGTGAACTGCGCGCCCTGCTCAGCTTCGTGCCGTGGGGCACCAAGGGCCTGTCGCTGGACCTGATGCGCCGCGACCGGGACTCCGAGAACGGCCTGATGGAGTTCATGGTGCTGGAGATGATCCAGCGGGCGAAAGAGGTGGACGTCACTCAGGTCTCACTGAACTTCGCGATGTTCCGCTCCGTCTTCGAGCGCGGTGCGCGGCTCGGCGCGGGCCCGGTGCTGCGCCTGTGGCGCTCGCTGCTCAGCTTCTTCTCCCGGTGGTGGCAGATCGAATCGCTCTATCGCGCGAACGCGAAATACCGGCCCATCTGGGAGCCCCGGTACATGCTCTTCGAAAAGAGCACCGATCTGCTACGCATCGGCATCGCGAGCGCCCGCGCCGAAGGGTTCCTGGAGGCCCCCGGCCTGCCGAAGTGGCTCAACCGCAAACACCTGGAGACCAAGAGATGAGCGAGCCGGCCCTGCGCCGCGCCGTGCGTGCCGAGTGGGGCCTGCTGCTGCGGACCGTGTGGTCCGCGCTGCGCACGAAGAAGCTGCTGGCGATCCCGATGACGATCGCCGCCGTCCTGCTCACCTCCCTCTTCCAGATCGTGCAGAACCAGTCCTGGGGCTATCAGTTCATCCAGAACATCGGTTCGGTGCAGGCCGACGAACATCTGTGGCTGGCGCTGCTGCGCACCCCGCTGTCGCTGTTCGTGCCCGCCCTGGACCTGCCGGTGTGGGGCGCGCTGGCTCAGCTCCTGCTGGTCTTCGGCATCTGTGAGATCTGCCTGGGCCGGGGGCGGACGCTGCTGATCGCGTACGCGGCCACGCTGGCCGGGACGATGTACGCGCGGATCGGCATCTGGCTCGGCCCGGACAACCCGATCGGCCTGCCGCCGACGGACGCGTTCGTGCACGACACCGGTCCCTCGGCGGCCGTGGTCGGCCTGGGGATCTTCGTGTGCTGGGTCTACCGGGCGTGGTTCACCTGCGCGCTGGTGGTGCTGGCGATGGTCTACGAGGTGGTGTTCATCAAGAACAACCTGGCGGGCCGGGAGCACATCGCCGCGGTCGTCGCGGTGCTGGCGCTGTGCGGGGTGTGGGAGGTGCTGCACCGGCGCAAGCCGCGGGGCGAGCAGCGGGCCAGGACCGCTGCCTGACCCCGGCGGCGCCCGGCCGGGAGCCGGACACCGGCGCTCAGTGGCTCGGCGCCCCGCCGATGACGTGGTTCACCCGGCGGCGCAGTCCGCTCCAGCGCCGGTCGTGCCGGAAGGCGCGGACCTTCGCCTTGGCGCGGGCCTTGGGGCGCCGCCGGTAGAACCGTTTCGCCCAGGGTGAGTTCGGCCGGGCCAGCCGGATGGCCCCGAACAGGGCGACGAACGGCACGAACACGCCGATCACCGCCATCCGGCCCTTGCCCTTGAAGAGGGCGACCAGCGCGAACAGGAAGTTGATCCCGACGGTCCGCACCACCCGGAAGCGGTTGTGGAACTCGTCGGGACTCAGCTCGTTCACCCCGAACGGCAGCGAACCGCTCAGGATCAGCGCCACCAGCGCGGCCGTGACGATCACGATCTCCACGCTCTTGGTGCCCTGCTCGCTCCAGTACACGTCGTCCAGGTGCAGGATCAGCGCGAACTCGTCCAGCACCAGCCCGACGCCCATCCCGAAGAGCACCGCCGCTATCCCGGACCCGTACCCGTGTCGGCCGCCGGCCAGCGCGGTGAACCCGCCGACCACCATGAGCACCACGCCCGGCACGACGTGGTGGACGTGCAGGCCGCCCGGCGAGATGTTGCGGAAGGGGCCCTTCCCGGCACGGATCAGCCGGGTGATCACCCGGGTGACGACGAAGGTCAGCACGAAGGAGACGAGCGCGAGCAGCAGGGGCAGCTTCCCCGGCTCGACGATGTTGCGGAACCACCAGTGACCCATGCCACGTACTCCCCATTTGTCGCGTATAGGGGCAATTTAGCGCCGTACGGCCGGGGACAGCCGGGTTAGCCTGCCGCGATGAACGACGCCGCCGCCCCCTTTGGCCCCCCGCCTTCCCCCACCCTGGGGGACGCCATGCGTTTCGCCTTCGGAACGCTGACCGTGCTGCCCGTACGACTGCGCCGCTGGGACCGGGCGGCGGCGCGCGGCGGAATGCTGTGCGCGCCCGTGGCGGGCCTGGTCGTCGGCCTGGCGGCAGCGGCCCTCGGCACCCTGCTCCTCCTCCTGGACAGCGGCCCCCTGCTCGCCGCCGTCGCGACGGCCGCCGTGCCCGCCGTCCTGACCCGCGGCCTGCACCTGGACGGGCTCGCCGACACCGCCGACGGCCTGGGCAGCGGCAAACCCGCCGAGGACGCGCTGCGCATCATGAAGCAGTCCGACATCGGCCCGTTCGGCGTGATCACCCTGCTCTTCACCCTGCTGGCCCAGGTCGCCGCCCTGGCCCAGCTGTACGAACGCGGCTGGGCGCACGGCGCGGCGGCCGCCGTCGTCGCCGCCGTCACCGCGCGCTGCGCCCTCACCCTCGCCGCGCGCCCCGGTGTCCCCCCGGCCCGCCCCGAAGGGCTCGGCGCCGCCGTGGCCGGCACGGTACCGCTGCGCGCGGCGGCGGCCACGGCGCTCGCCGTCGTCGCCCTCTGCGCCGCTCTCGGCGCCCACTCGGGCCCGTACGGAGCCCTCCACACGGGCCTGGCCGCCCTCCTCGCCCTCGCCGCGGGCGAAGCGGCCCTCCGCCGCTGCCGCCACCGCTTCGGCGGCATCACCGGCGACGTCTTCGGCGCCATCGCGGAGACTGCGGGGCTGGCGGCGGTCGTCGTGGCGGCCCTGGGCTGACCCCGCCGCTCCGGCGTACGTCCTGCGTCAGCGGGCTCGGCGTCCTACGTCAGCAGGCCTGCCGCCACGCGTCCAGGTGCAGCCGCTTCTGCATCGAGCTGAGCCGGAGCCGCTTCGCGGAGGTGCAGAACCGGGACGCGGGGAGTTCGTACTCGACGTGGAAGACGGCCTTGTCCGCCTTGATGAACGGGGTCATGGTCGCGCACTCGTCGTACTGGGCGCACTGCTCGTTGACGGCGAAGTCGAAGTCGCCGACGAGCTGGGGGATCTGGTCGAGGTCGTTCTTGAGGCCGACGGACATGCCGCGGTCGTGGGCCAGCTTGGCGATCATGCGGTTGAAGGCGAGCTGGTGCTCGGCCGTCAGTTCGAAGCCGGTGTCGTTCTTGTAGCCGTCGACGTTGTCCGGCTCGACCGCGTCGAAGCCCTTGTCCCGGCACATGTCGAAGCGCTTGGCCATCAGCGGGCGCAGGACGTCCAGACGGCGGATGTCGAGCCAGCGCTCACCCTCCCAGCCGTTCTCCTCGCCGATGACGTCCTTGGGGAAGTGGCGCGCGTCCGGGCGGAAGTCCTCGTAGGCGCCGACGCTGATGTAGCAGATGGCCTTGCGGCCGCGCTGGTGGAGGTCGGCGACGGTGGCCGCCTTCTGGTTGAAGCCGTCGATGTCGTAGACGGGCGCGTCCACGGAGAGGTCGAGCTTCCCGGTGAGCTGCCACTGCCAGGCGACGCCGGGCTCGGGGTGCCAGATGGGGCGGGGCTTGCCGCCGGGACTGCCCGAACCGCTCGGGCTGCCGGAGCCGCTCGGACTCCCGGGGCTGCCCGGGCTGCCGGTACCCGGACTCGCGCTGTGGCTCGGCTTGCCGTCCGGGCCGGGCGGGAGCTGGGAACAGGCGGTGCTGACGAGCAGGAGCGAGCCGAGGAGGAGCAGGAGTCTCTTGCGGAGGTGCGGGGGGTTCATCGGGGGGTCTCCAGATAGGGCGGAAGCGCGTCCCAAGGGTGCGGCGCGGTGCCGGGGACGGCGCAGTGCACGGCGGCCCCGCGCTGCCGGGCCAGCTCGGCGGCGGCCTCGGCGCAGGTTTCGGGGAGGCCGTGGATCAGATGGCAGAAGCGCTCGGGCGGATGGTGGGCGGTCCACGGCGGGATCTCGGCGTTCGCGTACACCGCCCAGCTGTTCTCGAAGGTGACCAGGAGGTCGGCGAAGTCGAGGTAGCGGGGGTGCGGGTGGAGGCCGTGGTTGAGGACGACGGTGCGGGCGCCGGCGGCGCGCGCGGCGACCGTCAGGCGGCTGTAGTGCAGGAGGAGCCCGGCGTCGGCCGCGGCCTGGTCGAAGAACGCGCCGTCGGCCGCGTACCACTCGCGGTGCCGCAGCAGGTCCTGGACGACGGCCGCGTGCGGGCGGCGGCCGTAGTCGGTGTCGGTGTAGCCGAGGACCCGTACGCCCGCGGCCCGCAGCTGCCCGGCGACCTCCGCGAAGTCCGGGTCGGGGGCGGTGCCGGGGCCGTTGGCCGGGTTGAGCACCACGCCGTAGAGATCGGGGGCCGCCGCGACCAGTCGCCGCCAGGCGTCGGGGCGCTCGGCCGGGTGCTCGTAGAGCGGAACCAGCAACTGGCGGGAGGCCGGGCGGGGCTGCCCCGGGGACGGCCGGGTCATGGTTCGGGGGCTCCTGTCGGAAATGGGACGAGATGCTGAGGATACGAGTACGCCGGGAGATACGGGGACCCGGCACCGGTTACCGGCCAAGTGGCGGGTGCGCGGGTGGCCTTGGCGGCGGGCGTTCCGTACGGGCCGCGGGATGCGACCGTACGGAACGTGGGGTACGCGGGCGATGGGACCCGGCGCGGGGGCCCGGCGCCGGTTGCGCATGTGCCGCGGGCCTCAGCGGTGGGCCGTGGCGCGGCCCAGCAGGGCGGAGACGAGGGCGGCCAGGACGAGCGCGGCAACGCCGCAGACCACCAGCTGCCCGACGGCCGGGGACAGCGGCCCGGTCACCAGGACCGCGGTCTGGGCCGCCGCGGCCAGGCCGCACACCACCGCCGCGACCGGCACTGCCCCGAACGCCTGCAGCAGCAGCGCGGTCCACAGCACCGTGCCCAGACACAGCAGTCCCAGGGCGTGCGGCACGTCCATCGGCGGCCCCTGCCGCCACAGGAGGGTTCCGGCGCCGCCGAGCAGGGCGAGCACCGCGAGGTAGGAGACCAGGCACCGGGCCAGCGCGCCGGAGGTGGCGCGCCAGAACCCGGCGGGGGTGGTGCTGGCACGCAGCCCGGCCACGGCACGGCTGCGGTAGCGGTACAGCAGCCACTCGGCGGGCCCCATGCTGAGCGTGAGCGCCACCGCGGCGGGCGCCGCGACCTCGGCCCGCGCCCCGTACCGCAGGACGTCGCCGAGCGCCGTGAGCAGCACCAGCACCCCGATGGCCAGGCCGAAGAGCCCGTACGGCAGGGAGGCCGCCGCCCGCGGCCCCGGCCCGTCCTGGCGCGGCTCACGGCGGCACCGCAGCACGGTGACGGACGCCAGCGCGACGGCGGTGCCGAGCGAGAGGACGAGCAGGGCCACCCGTACGGCGTCCGGCGGCACGTACACCGCCATCAGCGCGGCACCGAGGCCGACCGGGGCCAGCGCGTACAGCAGCCACCGTTCCTGCCCGAAGACGAGCAGCGTGGTGGCCGCGCCGAGGTAGGCGGCCTGCCCGGCGGCGAAGGCCACCGCGCCGGGCGCGTCCGCGTCGGCGGCGCCGACGATCCAGGCGACCGCGGCGCCCACCAGCGCGCCGAGCGGGGCGCCGACGGCGAGGGCGCGGGCGGCGGGCCACCGCGCGCCCAGGCCGAGCCAGGAGTACGCCCGGTGGGCGAGTGCCTGGTTCCAGACCCAGCCGGTCAGGGCGCCGGCCAGCAGCGGCATCGTGCCCGCGGGCAGCCCGCGGGCGTCCGGCGGGCCGGACAGCAGGTGGGAGCCGAGGACGTAGGCGAGTCCGGGCAGCGCGAAGACCAGGGCGCGCAGCAGACAGCCGAGCAGGCTGACCCGCCAGGGGTCGGTGATCACTCGGTCCGGTTCGGGGTAGCTGCGCGGAATGCGTTCGTACAGTTCCTCGGCCAGCGCGAAGGAGTTCTCGCGCCCGTAGGTGAGCTTGATCTGGTCGTCGCTCATGCCGTCGGACTCGATGATGGCGGCGATCTCGTCGGGGTGGACGGCCGCGGCGATCAGGTCGCCCATGCGCCGGGCGAGTTCGTCGATCGGGTCGGGCGCCGCCCAGTGCGGTCGCCGGCGCGGTACGTCCGGCAGGGCGTCCGTACGGCCCTTGCCCTCGCCCGGCACCAGCCACAGCGATCCGCTCACCAGCCGGCCCCGTCCGCGGCGAGGGGGGTGGCCCACGGCCCGCGGAGCTGCAGCGTCCACTCCTCTCGCGGCTGGCCGGCGGTCTGCGCGGCGGCGCCGTCGAGTTCGCGGTAGATGGTGCGGAAGCCGTCGACGGAGCGGCGCAGGGTGAACTGGTCGATGACCCGCTGGCGGGCCCGGCTGCCGAGTTCGGCGCGCTTCTCCCAGCCGCCCTTCAGCAGTTCCAGGGTGGCCTTGGCCATCGCTTCCGGTTCCCGCGGCGGGACGACCAGCCCGGTGTCGCCGACCGCCTCGCGCACGCCGCCGACGTCGGTGGAGACGGTGGACCGGCCGCAGGACATGGCCTCTATCAGGCTGAACGGGAAGCCCTCGGAGATGCTGGAGAGCATGACGATGCTGCCGGCGGCGTAGGCGCGCGCCACGTCGTCGATGCGCCCCTCCCAGCTGAGCCCGTCGGTCACGCCGAGCGAGGCGGCCAGCTTCTCGCAGCGGGTCTTGTACGCCTCGCCGCCGGCCGGCACCCCGCCGAACAGGCGCAGCCGCAGGTCGGGGACCTCGGCGCGGCACAGCGCGTAGGCGCGGATGAGGGTTTCCAGGTCCTTGATGGGGTCGATCCGCCCGGCCCAGCTCAGCGTGGGAGCGTCCGGTTCCTGTTCGGCGTGCGGGAAGAGCTGGACGTCGACGCCGTTGTAGACGGTGCGGATCTTCTCGGGCGGGGTTCCGCCGCGCTCCTCCCACCGGGTGTTGTACTTGTTGCACGGGGTGATCAGGTCGGCGGCCCGGTAGCTCTCGATGGTCAGCTGCCGGTAGAAGCCGAGCATCAGGGCCTTGACGGGCCAGCGCTGCGCGTCGGAGCGGTAGCCGAGGTAGCGCTCGCGCAGGTAGATGCCGTGCTCGGTGAGCAGGAACGGTACGCCGTCGAACTCCTTGGCGGCGAGCGCCGGCAGGCAGGCCAGCCCGTTGCTCACCGCGTGCGCCACGCTGTCCCGCGGTACGCGTACGGACAGCGGCCGCAGGGCGTGCTCCAGCAGGTCGGTGGCGGTCAGCGCGTCGTGCACGGTGGGCTCGGCGGCCCGCGTGGCGACGTGCGGCAGGGTCCAGATCCACATCAGGGAGCGCAGCGCGGACTCGGTGCGCAGCGCGGCGCTGAGGCGTCCTTCGCGGGCGAGCGCGGCCAGTGCGTACAGCTCGGTGCCGAAGTCGGTGCAGGACTGCGGGTCCAGCATGGACAGCAGGAAGCGCTCGTAGGTGTCGACGAAGCGGCGGCGCTCGCGGCCCCGGAACAGCCCGGCGGTGCGCCGTCCCGGCGGCGGGCCCCACATGGGCACGGAGGAGCGCGCGTAGACGTTGTCGGGCAGGTCCCAGGTCACCGGCTCGCGGCCGCTGCCGGTGAGCGCGATGACGTTGAAGCGGACTTCGGGCATGCCCCGTACGAGCTGGTCGCACCAGGTGGAGACGCCGCCGTGGACGTGCGGGTAGGTCCCCTCGGTGAGCATGGTGACGTGCCTGCCGGGCTGCGGCGCGTCCTCGGGCTGCCGACTTCGGCTGCCGACCTCGTACAGGGTTGCGTTCATGGCGAATCCCCCCCGGGAAATGAGTGCTGGGTCGAGCGGTACGGAGCGCGCGGGCGCGGGTGCTGCGGGCACCGCGCGGGCGCGCTGCGCGGCCGGCGGCCGTGCCGGCCTGGTGCGGGCGCGTGCGAACTGCGGGGACGTGTGTGCGGGACTGCGGGGACGGGCGTGGGGGCGGTGCGGCGGCGCGCCGGGGACGGTGCGCGGGCACAGCCGCCGGACACCGGTGCGGACGCGTCCGTACCTGCGCGTCCGTACTGGCGTCCGGGTGCGCCGTCGCGCACCGGCGTGCCGGTGCGGGCGCGGTGGAGCTTTGCGGGTACATCGGTGCGGGTGCCGCGCCGTGACGTGCCGCGTTGCGGGTGCGGCCGGACACGTGCGGCGGTGCGGGAGCGCACGCGGGGTCGCGGTGCGCCGTCATCGGTGGTGGCGTGCTGGCGGGCGGGCAGCGGTCGGTGCGGGACTTCGGTTCCGGCGGTGGCGGGACGTGGCCGGACACCGGCCGCCCGGTCCCGGCGCGCCCGGCAGGTCGTGCGGGCCGGGCGGCGCCGGGGACGCGTCAGGCGGTCGTCGGAAGCTGGAGCGTGATGGCCGCTCCGGGCGACTGCGCTGTGGCCCACTCCGATACCCGTCCGGCATAACTCGTGCCGAATTCCGCGGTCCCGTTAGGGAGTTGTGTTCTGGTTCCGTCGGGCATCGTAGCCGCAGCGGCCACCCCGTCCGGCGACGTGATGGTGACAGTGTCGCCAATTCTGTATGCCGTCACCGAACCGGCGTCCAGCGCCCGCTGCCAGGCCGCACGCTGCTGCAACTCGCGTCCGATGTCCCGGTGCCGCTGGTTGACGACGGGCGTGCTGTCGGCGAAGAACCCGCGATAGTCGGCCAGAACTTTGTCCAGAACCGGATAGGCGATCCGGTCCTCGGCGAGGTTCGACTGGTGGATGTAGTGGGGACGCGGATCGTTGGCCAGAGCGTGTCCGAGGGCGGTCCGCACCTCCTGCGGGACGATGTAGGAGGCGTAGCCGGTGGAGGTCGGCAGCGGCCCGGACATGCAGGTGGAGTTGGGGTCGGTCTCGCAGATCCCGCTGCCGCCGTCGGCCTTGCTGGTGTAGATCCAGTTGTACTCGTCGACCTCTTCGGCCGCCTTGCCCACGTTGTAGTACACGTTCATCGGGTAGCGCGGCACGGTCAGCGCCGCACCGGCCGGGCGCTGTGCGGACTCCCGCGAGTTGTCGCTCGCGAGCCACTTGACGCCGGTGGCGGCGAGCGCCGGGGCGAGGTTGGGGTTGTCCTGCGGCTGCTGCGGCAGGGACTTCAGGCCGGAGTGCTCACCGGTGACCAGCTCCGAGGGGTCCAGGCTCAGGCCCCTGGACACGCCCCAGGCGTGGTTCTTCTCGATCTCGCCGGCGATCTCGGCGCGGCTGACCCACCGGGTGCTGCCGAACAGGTCCTTGGAGCAGCGCCAGGGCACGACCGAGGTGTCCTGGACGCAGCCGAGGAAGGGGTGCGTCCAGGTGTGGTTGACCCAGCGGTAGTCGTCCTTGTCGGCGAGCAGCCGGTCGGCCATCGCGTCCGTCCCGCCGTGCTCCGACTTCCACTCCTCGCCGGAGCCGGCGTTGTAGACCATGTCGAGCTGGTAGCCGCTGACGCGCTGCCACTCGGCGGCGTACGCGGCGTCCGCCTCGGTCATCCGGATCGGCGTGGTGTCCGGGACGCCGGAGGGGCAGTCGAAGTCGCCGGGGGTGCAGTTGTTCTGCACGTCCCAGCGGGCGTCCGGGGCGAAGATGTCGTCGACCTGGACGGAGAAGTAGTTGCGGCTCTGGCCGAGGTGGACGCCCTGGGTGAGCCAGTCCACGATGCCGCGGGCGAGCAGCCGGAACTGCTGCTGGTAGCGGTTCTGCGCGAAGGTGATGACCAGCTCGCGGCGGCCGTCGCGGGCGTACTCGCCGACCAGCGAGCCGCGGGCGGAGGTGCCGGGCACCGCCGCGTCCAGGTACGGCGTGAAGGTGGCCCCGGCGGGCGGGGCGGCGAGCGGCTGCGCGACGTAGCCGTAGGACTCGGAGACCTGCGGGTCGGCGTCCTCGAAGGGCACCGCGCCCTTCAGGTAGCCGAAGGGCCCCGCCTTGCCGGCGTCGGTGGTGCGGGTGGCGAAGCCGTCCAGCACCCCGGCGTAGCCGCCGTCGTCGGGCGTGCGCAGGCCGACGTCGGGCCGGGCGTAGGTGTAGGCGTCCACCTGCGGGATCTTGTACGTGGTCTCGTACGCCTTCAGGGCCGCCAGCTCGGTGGAGGCGGCCGTGCCGAAGGGATTGTCGTTCGGCAGGACGACGCCCTGGAACTTGGCGCGCGGCCGGCCGTCCACCGTGTCGCTGAGGAACGCCTCGTTGATCAGCGGGCGGCCGGCGGCGGTCAGGTCGACGGTGGTGTACGGGATGCCTTGGCTGCGGAGTTCGGCGACGATGGCGTCAGTGGACTCGCCGCCGTCGCTCACCACCAGTATCCGCAGGTCGATGCGTGGTACGGCGTCGGCCGCCGCGGGCGCGGCCTGCGCGGCGGGGGCACTCACCGCCAACGGCAGTGCCGTGACCAACGCCG
This sequence comes from Streptomyces sp. NPDC059788, assembly GCF_042732265.1. Taxonomy (NCBI): domain Bacteria; kingdom Bacillati; phylum Actinomycetota; class Actinomycetes; order Kitasatosporales; family Streptomycetaceae; genus Streptomyces; species Streptomyces sp. NPDC059788. The sequence goes on from NZ_JBHWHY010000038.1 coordinate 93,841, forward strand.
CGGCGAGTGCGGTTAAGACTCTGGCCGGTCTGACCTTGCTGCCCATGGGCGCAACCCCTCTTCCCCCCGGAAGTCCCCCTGCTTCCGGAAGCGGCACCGGGCAGGCTCGTGGACATCATGCGAAGGTTCCATGCCGTCTATCCCACAGTCGCACCGACTGTGACGCACGTCTCATTCGGCGCAGGAGAATTGACGGCGCCCTCTGGTGTACGGACCGGCCGTGTCACCCGTGGGAATCGGCAACTCCCCCAACTCCAGGAGACGTTGGTGCCACAGGGGCGGGTGTTGCAGATGTGACGGGCCAGGCCGATCCGGTATCAAGCGGTTACGGGCGGCGGACCCGAGCGTAGGCTCGGCCGCAGCAGCGCCCTCGGCGCGAACGGACACCCGGACGGAACAGGACTCTCATCACCGTGACTGCACTGACCCTCAGCACATCCTCCGCCGCGACGTTGCGTGCGGACGCCGTCGTCGTCGGCGTGGCCAAGGGCGCCAAGGGCGTCGTCGTGGCCCCCGGCGCCGAGGCCGTGGACAAGGCGTTCGACGGCGGGCTCGCCGCCGTACTGGAGACCCTCGGCGCGAGCGGTGCCGAGGGCGAGACCACCAAGCTGCCCGCTCCCGCCGGCCTGAAGGCCGCGGTCGTGCTGGCGGTCGGCCTGGGCGAGGCCCCCGAGGGGGACGAGGAGTACGACACCGAGGCGCTGCGCCGCGCCGCCGGCTCCGCCGCCCGCGCCCTGGCCGGCACCAAGAAGGCCGGCTTCGCGCTGCCCACCGGGGACGCCGGCGACGCCGCCGCGGTCGCCGAGGGCGCGCTGCTCGGCGCGTACGTCTTCACCGCGTACCGCAGCGACAGCGGCGACGCGAAGGGCGCCCGCGGCGCCAGGAAGACCGACGGCAAGGCGCCGCTGGGCGAGATCGCGCTCCTCGGAGCCAAGCCGCGCGACAAGGCCTTCAAGGCCGCCGCCGAGCGCGCCGAGGCCCTGGCCGCCGAGGTCAACCGCGCCCGCGACCTGATCAACACCCCCTCCAACGACCTCACCCCGAAGTCCTTCGCCGCGCACGCCCAGGCCGCCGCGAAGGAGTTCGGCCTCAAGGCCGAGGTGCTGGACGAGAAGGCCCTGAAGAAGGGCGGCTACGGCGGCCTGATGGGCGTCGGCCAGGGTTCGGACAACCCGCCGCGCCTGGTACGGATCGCCTACACCCACCCGAAGGCCGAAAAGACCCTGGCGCTCGTCGGCAAGGGCATCACCTACGACTCGGGCGGCATCTCCCTGAAGCCGGCCGGCTTCAACGAGACCATGAAGTGCGACATGAGCGGCGCCGCCGCCGTGTTCGCCACGGTCGTGGCCGCCGCCCGCCTGGGCCTGCGGGTCAACGTCACCGGCTGGCTGGCGCTCGCCGAGAACATGCCGTCGGGCAACGCGATGCGCCCCGGCGACGTGCTGACCATGTACAACGGCAAGACCGTCGAGGTGCTGAACACCGACGCCGAGGGCCGGCTCGTACTGGCCGACGCGCTGACCCGCGCCTCGGAGGAGCAGCCCGACGCGATCGTGGACGTCGCGACGCTGACCGGCGCGATGGTGCTGGCGCTGGGCAACCGGACCTTCGGGATCATGGCCAACGACGACGCCTTCCGGACCAGCCTGCACGAGATCGCCGAGGCGGCCGGCGAGCCGTCCTGGCCGATGCCGATGCCGGGCGAGCTGCGCCGGACCATGGACTCCCCGGTGGCCGACCTGAAGAACATCGGCGAGCGGGCCGGCGGCGGCCTGCTGGCCGGCGTGTTCCTTCAGGAGTTCGTGGGCGAGGGCATCACCTGGGCCCACCTGGACATCGCCGGCCCGGCCTTCCACGAGAGCGCGCCCTTCGGCTACACCCCCAAGGGCGGCACCGGCTCCGCGGTCCGCACCCTGGTGCGGCTGGCCGAGCGCACCGCGGACGGTGACCTCGGCTGACGCCCTCCCGGTTACTCCCGCTTTGTCCGTACGGTCCCGGGCCCGGCGCCCGGGACCGTACGCGCGTGTTCGCCCTCGACGAAATCCGCACACCCGTACGCCGGAGTAACCGCACGCGCAACCCCCCGGAACGGCCATCGTGCCGCTCCACAGCCCGGCCCGCCGTCCCGCCCGCCTTCAACAAGTGCGAAGATGGGTTCTTGGCAGGACAGGGCCCCCCTTACCCAGGGCCGAACCAACCAGCGGCCGATCAACAGCCGCCGCCCGGTCACCGAAGACCGGCTCCGGCGTACCCATGCATGGAGGACGTGACGTGGCGAACGACGCCAGCACCGTTTTCGACCTAGTGATCCTCGGAGGCGGTAGCGGCGGTTACGCCGCTGCCCTGCGCGGGGCGCAGCTGGGCCTGGACGTCGCCCTGATCGAGAAGAACAAGCTCGGCGGCACCTGCCTGCACAACGGCTGCATTCCCACCAAGGCCCTGCTGCACGCCGGCGAGATCGCGGACCAGGCCCGCGAAGCCGCGCAGTTCGGCGTCAAGGCCACCCTCGACGGCATCGACATCGAGGGTGTGCACAAGTACAAGGACGAGGTCATCTCGGGCCTGTACAAGGGACTGCAGGGCCTGGTCGCCTCCCGCAAGGTGACCTACATCGAGGGTGAGGGCCGGCTGTCCTCCCCCACCTCCGTCGACGTGAACGGTCAGCGCGTCCAGGGCCGCCACGTCCTGCTGGCGACCGGCTCCGTGCCGAAGTCCCTGCCGGGCCTGGAGATCGACGGCGACCGCATCATCTCCTCGGACCACGCGCTGAAGCTGGACCGCGTGCCGAAGTCCGCGATCGTGCTGGGCGGCGGCGTCATCGGCGTCGAGTTCGCCTCCGCGTGGAAGTCCTTCGGCACCGACGTGACCATCGTCGAGGGCCTCAAGCACCTCGTCCCGGTCGAGGACGAGAACAGCTCCAAGCTGCTGGAGCGGGCCTTCCGCAAGCGCGGCATCAAGTTCAACCTCGGCACCTTCTTCGACAAGGCCGAGTACACCCAGGACGGCGTCAAGGTCACGCTGGCCGACGGCAAGACCTTCGAGGCCGAGGTGCTGCTGGTCGCCATCGGCCGCGGCCCGGTCTCCCAGGGCCTGGGCTACGAGGAGGCCGGGGTCGCCATGGACCGCGGCTACGTCCTGGTCGACGAGTACATGCAGACCAACGTGCCGACGATCTCGGCCGTCGGTGACCTCGTACCGACCCTCCAGCTCGCGCACGTCGGCTTCGCCGAGGGCATCCTGGTGGCGGAGCGGCTGGCCGGCATCAAGACCGTGCCGATCGACTACGACGGCGTGCCGCGCGTGACGTACTGCCACCCGGAGGTCGCCTCGGTGGGCATCACCGAGGCGAAGGCCAAGGAGCTGTACGGTGCCGACAAGGTCGTCGCTCTGAAGTACAACCTCGCGGGCAACGGCAAGAGCAAGATCCTCAAGACCGCGGGCGAGATCAAGCTCGTCCAGGTCAAGGACGGTGCCGTGGTCGGCGTCCACATGGTCGGTGACCGTATGGGCGAGCAGGTCGGCGAGGCCCAGCTGGTCTACAACTGGGAAGCCCTGCCGGCCGAGGTTGCGCAGCTCATCCACGCGCACCCGACGCAGAACGAGGCGCTCGGCGAGGCCCACCTGGCCCTGGCCGGCAAGCCTCTCCACTCCCACGACTGATCCCGGTCCGGGCGCGACCACATACCCGTTTTCGTAAGGAGCAAGAGAAACCATGGCGGTTTCCGTAACCCTTCCGGCGCTCGGCGAGAGCGTCACCGAGGGCACCGTCACCCGCTGGCTGAAGGCCGAGGGTGAGCGCGTAGAGGCCGACGAGCCTCTGCTGGAGGTGTCGACCGACAAGGTCGACACCGAGATCCCCGCCCCCGCCGCCGGCGTGCTGGCCTCCATCAAGGTGGCCGAGGACGAGACCGTCGAGGTCGGCGCCGAGCTGGCGATCATCGACGACGGCAGCGGCGCGCCCGCGGCCGAGTCCGCCCCGGCGCAGGCCGAGGCGCCCGCCGAGGAGGCCCCGGCGCAGCCGGAGCCCGCCGCGGCCCCCGCCCAGGAAGCCCCCCAGCAGGAGGCCCCCGCGGCCCCGGCCGGCGGCGCCCAGGGTACGGACGTCGTCCTCCCCGCGCTCGGCGAGAGCGTCACCGAGGGCACCGTCACCCGCTGGCTCAAGGAGGTCGGCGAGGAGGTGGCCGAGGACGAGCCGCTGCTGGAGGTCTCCACCGACAAGGTCGACACCGAGATCCCCGCCCCCGCCGCCGGCACCCTGCTGGAGATCGTGGTCGGCGAGGACGAGACCGCGGAGGTCGGCGCCAAGCTGGCCGTCATCGGTGCCAAGGGTGCTGCCCCGGCGCAGGCCGAGGCCCCCGCGGCTCCGGCTCCCGCCCCCGCCCAGGAGGCTCCGAAGCAGGAGGCTCCCAAGCAGGAAGCCCCCGCTCCGGCCCCCCAGGCCCCCTCGGCCCCCGCGCCGCAGCAGGTCACCACCCCCGCCCCGGACCCGGCCCCGGCCGCTCCGGCCCCGGCGCCGGCTCCGGCCGCCGCCCCCGTCACCCCGGCCCCGGCCGCGGGTGAGGCGGACGCCGCGTACGTCACCCCCCTGGTCCGCAAGCTGGCCCAGGAGAACGGCGTGGACCTGGGCTCGGTCAAGGGCACCGGCGTCGGCGGCCGTATCCGCAAGCAGGACGTCATCGCCGCCGCCGAGGCCGCCAAGCAGCAGGCCGCCCCGGCCGCTGCCGCCGCCCCGGCCGCCTCGAAGGCCCCCGCCATCGAGGCGTCGCCGCTGCGCGGCCAGACCGTCAAGATGCCGCGGATGCGCAAGGTCATCGGCGACAACATGATGAAGGCCCTGCACGGCCAGGCGCAGCTGACCTCCGTGGTCGAGGTGGACATCACCAAGATCATGCGGATGCGCAACAAGGCCAAGGACGCCTTCGCGCAGCGTGAGGGCGTCAAGCTCTCCCCGATGCCGTTCTTCGTCAAGGCCGCTGTCCAGGCGCTGAAGGCCCACCCGGTCGTCAACGCCCGGATCAACGAGGACGAGGGCACGATCACCTACTTCGACACCGAGAACGTCGGTATCGCGGTGGACGCGGAGAAGGGCCTGATGACCCCGGTCATCAAGGGCGCGGGCGACCTGAACATCGCCGGCGTCGCCCGTAAGACCGCGGAGCTGGCCGGCAAGGTCCGCTCCAACAAGATCACCCCGGACGACCTCGCCGGCGCGACCTTCACGATCAGCAACACCGGCTCGCGCGGTGCGCTGTTCGACACGGTCATCGTGCCGCCGAACCAGGTCGGCATCCTGGGCATCGGCGCCACCGTCAAGCGCCCGGTGGTCGTCGACCACCCGGAGCTGGGCGAGACCATCGCCGTGCGCCACATGACCTACCTGGCGCTCTCCTACGACCACCGCCTGGTGGACGGTGCCGACGCGGCCCGTTACCTGACGACGGTCAAGCAGATCCTGGAGGCCGGCGAGTTCGAGACCGAGATCGGTCTCTGAGCACGGTAGCCACCGCGTAGGTGTGCAGGGTCGGCCCCGGTTCGTACAAGTTCGTACGAGCCGGGGCCGACCCGTTTTCGTTGCACGGATAATGGCCGTCCTGTGTTTCCCGCGCCGCCCCGCGGCACGGGGCCCGGCCGCCGCCAGCCGCACGCTCTGAAGGAGCACCTCATGACCCCGCCCGTTGTCCATTCGCTCCGCGAGCAGATCCGCGAGCACATCCTCGAAGGGATCGTCAGCGGCCGCTGGCAGCCCGGTGAGCGGATCGTGGAACGGCGGATCGCGGTCGAGCTGGAGGTCAGCCAGACGCCCGTACGGGAGGCGCTGCGCGAGCTGGAGTCGCTCCAGCTGATCGAGTCGGCGCCGAACAAGGGCGTACGGGTGCGGAACCTGACCGCCGACGACCTCAAGGAGAGCTACCCGGTGCGGGCCGGCCTGGAGCAGGTGGCGGCCGAGCTGGCCGCCGGGCGGCTGGCCGAGGACACCGCGGCGCTGGACCGGGAGGTGGCGGCGCTGTGCGAGGCGGACCGGCACGGCGACGGCGAGGCGCAGGTCCGGCACACGGTCGCCTTCCACCGCGAGATCGTGCGCGCCGCCCGTAACGCCGTCCTGCTGCACACCTGGGAGTCGCTGGGCGTCGAGGTGTGGACGACGCTGTCCATCCGCTGGTTCAGTCCGGAGCCGCGTTCGCACGCGCGGGACCACCAGGAGATCGTGGACGCGTTCCGGCGGCGGGACCCGAGGATCGGCGAGCTGCTGAAGAGCCATGTGCTGAGCTGCGCGCCCCGGGTCTGAATCCGCAGGTCCGCGCCCCTTTCGCCGACGATTCCCAGCCGCAGCGAGCCTGGCACCCCGTGCCCAGAAGGCTGGCACCCCGTGCCGACCTGCGGTTTTTCCTTCAACTTGCGTTGATCGATCATCGATCAGAGGCGTATCGTCGTTCGTGGGGCGCGACACCCCTGCCTGCCAAGCACTCATCGCACCTCCCTCCTCCGTCCGGAAAGGGGCCACCCATGCCCGATCCCGTACGCATGCCGTACAGCCAGCTCGACCAGGTCCCGGACCGCGACCCGGAGGAGACGGCCGAGTGGCGCGAGTCCCTGGACGCCGTCACGAAGGCGGCAGGCGAGCACCGCGCCGCCTACCTGATGCGCCGTGCCGTGGAGCACACCGGTGCCCCGGGCCTCGCGCCGCTCGAAACCGACTACGTCAACACCATCCCGACCTCCGCCGAGCCCGAGTTCCCGGGCGACGAGGCGATGGAGGCCCGGATCACGGCGTGGAACCGCTGGAACGCGGCCGTCATGGTCACCCGCGGCTCCCGCCTCGGCCTCGGCGGCCACATCGCCACCTTCGCCTCGGCGGCCTGGCTCTACGAGACCGGCTTCCAGCACTTCTTCCGCGGCAAGGAGGCCGACGGGAGCGGTGACCAGCTCTACATCCAGGGCCACGCCTCCCCCGGCATCTACGCCCGCGCCTTCCTCGAAGGCCGCCTCACCGAGGACCAGCTCGACCGCTTCCGCCAGGAGGCGGCCGGTGACGGCCTGCCCTCCTACCCGCACCCGCGGCGCCTGCCCTGGCTGTGGGAGTTCCCCACCGTCTCCATGGGCCTGGGCCCGCTCTCCGCGATCTACCAGGCGCGCTTCAACCGCTACCTGGAGCACCGCGGCATCAAGGACACCTCGAACTCCCACGTGTGGGCGTTCCTCGGTGACGGCGAGATGGACGAGCCCGAGTCGACGGCCGCACTGGCACTGGCCGGCCGCGAGGGCCTGGACAACCTGACCTTCGTCATCAACTGCAACCTGCAGCGCCTGGACGGCCCGGTCCGCCCCAACTTCAAGATCGTGCAGGAGCTGGAGGCCCAGTTCCGCGCCGCGGGCTGGAACGTCATCAAGTCCCTGTGGGGCCAGGCGTGGGACGAGGTCTTCGCCCAGGACACCGACGGCGCCCTGCTCCGCCGCCTGCGCGAGACCCCGGACGCGCAGTTCCAGACGTACGCCACCCGCGACGCCGCCTACCTGCGCGAGCACTTCTTCGGCTCGGACCCGTCGCTCGGCCGCATCGCCCAGGGCCTGTCGGACGCCAAGCTGCTGGAGCTGTTCCAGACCTCCCGCGCCGGCCACGAACCGCGCAAGGTGTACGCCGCATACAAGGCCGCCGTCGAGCACAAGGGCGCGCCGACCGTCATCCTGGCGCAGACCGTCAAGGGCTACACCCTCGGCGAGGGCTTCGAGTCCCGTAACGCCAACCACCAGATGAAGAAGCTCACCGGCGAGCAGTTCCGCACCATGCGCGACCTCCTGGAGCTGCCGATCCCGGACAGCGCCCTGGACGCGGACGTGGTGCCGTACGCCCGCCCGGACGAGAACTCCCCCGAGATGGAGTACCTGCGCGGGCGCCGCGCGGCGCTCGGCGGCCCGGCCCCCGCGCGCAAGGTCGTCGCCAAGCCGCTGCCGATGCCCTCCGACAAGGCGTTCGACGCCCTGAAGAAGGGTTCGGGCGCGCAGGAGATCGCCACCACCATGGCGTTCGTCCGCCTGGTCAAGGACCTGATGCGGGACAAGGAGACCGGCAAGCGCTGGGTGCCGGTCGTGCCCGACGAGGCCCGTACCTTCGGCATGGAGTCGCTGTTCCCGTCCGCCGGGCTCTACTCCCCCGTCGGCCAGACCTACGACCCGGTCGACCGCGACCAGCTCCTGTACTACAAGGAAGCCAAGGACGGCCAGATCCTCAACGAGGGCATCACGGAGGCCGGTTCGCTGGCCGACTTCACCGCGGCGGCGACCTCGTACGCCACCCACGGCGAGCCGATGATCCCGTTCTACATCTTCTACTCGATGTTCGGCTGGCAGCGCACCGCCGACCAGTTCTGGGCGCTCGCCGACCAGCTGGGCCGCGGCTTCGTCATCGGCGCCACGGCCGGCCGTACGACGATGACCGGCGAGGGCCTCCAGCACGCGGACGGCCACTCGCACCTGATCGCCTCCACCAACCCGGCGGCGCTCTCCTACGACCCGGCGTTCGCGTACGAGGTCGCGGTGATCGTCAAGGAGGGCCTGCGCCGGATGTACGGCCCGGACGCGGAGGATGTCTTCTACTACCTGACGGTCTACAACGAGACCAAGGTGCAGCCCGCCATGCCGGAGGGCGTCGAGGAGGGCATCCTCAAGGGCCTCTACCGCTTCAAGGAGGCCGAGCCCGCCGCCGCCGACGCGCCGCGCCTCCAGCTGCTGGCCTCCGGCACCGCCATCCACTGGATCCTGGAGGCCCAGGAGATCCTGGCCCGCGACTGGGGCGTGGCGGCGGACATCTGGTCGGCGCCGTCCTGGACGGAGCTGCGCCGCGACGCGCTGGAGTGCGACGCCGCCCGCCTGGACGGCGAGGACCGCGTCCCGTACGTGACCCGTGCGCTGGCCGGCGCCCCCGGCCCGGTCGTGGCGGTCAGCGACTGGATGCGTGCCGTGCCCGACCAGATCGCGCCGTGGGTCGAGCAGGACTGGACCTCCGTCGGCACCGACGGCTTCGGCCTGTCCGACACCCGTGAGGCGGCCCGCCGCCACTTCGGCGTGGACGCGCAGTCGGTCGTGGTGCAGGCCCTGGCCGCGCTGTCCCGCCGCGGCGACGTGAAGGCGGAGACGGTCAAGGAGGCCAAGGAGCGCTACGGCCTGTAGGCCCGCGCCGGGCGCGGCGGCCCGCCCGCCGCGCCCGCGTCCCGCGCCGGATTCCGGTCCGGCGCCCCCGGCTCCCGTGCGGAGGCCACCTCAACCGCGCCCGGGGTCTCCGCACGGGTCTGCTCTTATGGGCGCGGCTTCCGGCGACTCCCTGC
>NZ_JBHWHY010000039.1:0-21693 GCF_042732265.1 Streptomyces sp. NPDC059788
CGGCCGGCCTTGCGCAGGCCGTCGAACGCCTGCGGGCTGGTCACCTCGTGCAGCAGGTGCAGGTCGATGAAGAGCAGGTCGGGCTCGCCTTCCGCACGCCGGACGACATGGCCGTCCCAGACCTTCTCCGCGAGTGTGCGTCCCATCGCTTTCCCTCCGGCCGGGACTGTTCCCGTAATGCGAGATCCAAGGATTTTCGGTGGCTTGCAAAAAAGTAAAAGGCGGCGTCCCCGCCGTGTCCCTTTCCGGTCCTCACCGAAAAGCGCGCACGGGCGGCGTATGAGCTCATCCCGGGCGCCGCAACGCGTCGCCCGGAGGGAAATACTCAGACGGCCTCGTCCGGCGAGGTGACCAGCGTCCGGCGGTCCCCACCCTCGCGGTCCACGGGCTTGCTCCGCCGGGGCGCCGGTGCGTCCCGCCGGTGGAACCGGTCGAGCAGCGGGCCCGTCATGACGGTGGTCACGATCGCCATCATGACCATCGCGGTGAACAACTGGCCGTCCAGGACGCCGAGGCCCAGACCGACGTTCAAAATGACCAGTTCCGTCAGTCCACGGGTATTCATCAGCACGCCCAGCACGGTCGCTTCCTGCCGGGTCGCGCCTGTCAGACCGGCCGCGCCCGCCGCGCCGAGAAACTTTCCCGCACATGCCACGGCGAGTACCGCCAACAGGATGAGCGCTCCCCGCCCGCCCAGTCCGCCGAGATTCACGGAAAGACCCGTGACGACGAAGAAGACCGGCAGCAACAGCAGACTGGCCTGCTCGACACGCTCGGGGACCTCGGGCGCGCCGGCGTCGATCTCGGCCCGCGGCGCCACGGCTCCGAAGGCGAACGCCCCGAACACCGCGTGCAGTCCGATGGCTTCGGTCGCCCACGCGCTCAGCAGCAGGCCCACGACCAGGACGGCGTGCGTGGCCATGGCGCCGTGCCAGCGCCGCGCCGGTGACAAGGCCCAGGCCAGCGCGGGTTTGACGAGCCATACCAGCCCGGCCGGCAACGCCACCGAGGAGAGTGCCAACTGCACCAGGGGCCAGTGTCCGGCGCTGTTGGCGAGCGCGACGACCACCGCGAGGACGACCCAGGCGAGGACGTCCTGAACCGCCGCACAGGCCACCGCGATGACGCCCGTCCGGTCCTTCTGCAGGCCGCGTTCGCCGATGATCCGGGCCAGTACCGGGAACGCGGTGATGGACATCGCCGCCCCCAGGAACAGAGCCGGTACCAGCACGCCGTCCGTTTTCATCTGCGCGCGGTCGAACCACGGAACCAGCAGTACGGCGAGTCCGGCACCCAGGGCGAACGGCAGGGCGACCGAACTCAGCGACACCGCTGTCACCCGCAACCCGTGATGGCGCAGGCGCGCGGCGTCGAATTCGTAACCGACACCGAACATGAACAGGACCAGACCGAGCTGGGACAGTACGTGCAGGAAAGGCCTGACGTCCGCGGGAAAGAGGACGTCGACCAGATCGCCCGGCAACAGACCCAGCACGCTGGGCCCGAGAACGACACCGGCGATGATCTCTCCGACGACGGCCGGCTGTCGCAGACGCCGGGCGAGCCTGGCGAAGACGAACGCGGCGGCGACGATCAGAGCCAGCGCGATCAGCAGAGCCGCCGTGACCCCGGCCGCAGGCCCGGCGGCGGTGGTGAGTGATCCCAAGAGTCCGACTCTCCCAATTCGACGGGGAAGAAGAATGACGGCTGCGACCGCGGGGGCCGGGACTGCGGGCTAGCGTGCGCCCGAGCCGGTCATGTGCGCCCCGGATCGCAGGCGGCCCGCCAGCGCCTTGCGGTCGATCTTTCCGTTGGGATTCAGCGGGAAGGCGTCGAGTGCGACGAACCGCTGCGGCACCATGTTCCGCGGCAGCGTGCCGAGCAGGTCATGGCGCAGGGCGCGGTCGTCGAACCGGCCGGTGGCCGGTATCACCAGGCCGACCAGGTGGGTGTCGTCCTGCCCGGTCCCCACCGGTACGACGACCACGTCGCGGACGTCCCGGTGACACCGCACGGCGTGTTCGACGTCCCCCAGGTCGATGCGCATACCGCGGATCTTCACCTGGTGGTCCAGGCGCCCCACGACGACGAGTTCGCCCGACGGCGTCGTGTAGCCCTGGTCGCCCGTGCGGTAGAGCCGTACGTCGGCACCGTCCCGCCGCACGGTGACGAACCTGGACCGGGCTTCGGTGCCGGAGTTGAGGTATCCGGCGCCGACGCTGATCCCGGAGATGCAGATCTCCCCGGCCACGCCGTCCGGTACCTCGCACAGGCTGCCGTCCAGGATGTGGATCTGCGTGTTGTAGACCGGAGTGCCGGCCGGCATCGGCCCCCCGGCGTAGGAGTCGTAGTCCACCATGCGGTGCGAGGAGGCGACATCCGTGCACTCGGCCACTCCGTACTGGTGCAGCAGCAGGCACTGGTTCCCTTCGCGAGTGGCCCAGCGCGCGACCCTGGCCGCGGACATGGGCTCGCCGCCGATGAAGACGTAGCGCAGCCCGGTCAGTACGTCGGTGCCCCGGTCCAACTCGCGGTCCACCAGGAGGTACAGGGTGCTCGGGGCGCAGTGCAGGGTCCGTACCCCCAGCTCGCCGATGAGCCGGTAGGCCAGGCTGACGTCGAAACTCCGGCTGGGCAGCAGGTGCAGGGGCGCGCCGGTGAACAGCGGGGTCATGAGGCTGCGCTGGCTGATGTCGAACCCGAAGGAGCTGACCAGCAGGTTGCCCGACTCGTGGTCCAGGCCGTATTCGACGGTGAGCCAGTTGAGCAGGTTGTACCAGCCCTCGTGGCGCACCGCGGTGGCCTTGGGCGTCCCTGTGGAACCCGAGGTGAAGACCACGTAGCAGAGGTCTGCGGATGTGATCGCCACGGACGGGGTCGTGGCGGGGAAGTCCTCCAGCCGGAGCGCGGGATCGTCGATGGCGACGACCTCGTCGGTGCCTTCGGCCACGAGTGCGAGCGTGTCCGCGCCGGCGACGACCACCTTCATCCGGGAGAGCTGGGAGGTCATCAGCCGCAGGCGCTCGGACGGATAGGACGGGTCCAGCGGCACATAGGCGGCGCCGGCCTTCAGCACGCCCAGGATGGTCGCCACGAGGTCGCTCGAACGGTCGATGCACACCCCCACGACCGCGCCGTGTCCGACGCCGACCGAGGCCAGGTAGTGGGCCACCCGGTTGGCCCGTGCGTCGAGTTCGCCGTAGGTCAAAGTCTCCTTGCCGCAGGTGAGAGCCGGCCGTTCGGGGTGTCGGGCGGCGTGCGACTCGAAGACACGGTGCGCGATGCGCTCGTCCGGCAACGGGCTCTTGGTTCCTGTCAAGACCATGTGTTGTTCCTTGTCGGATCGGAGGCTGCTGGTCGTCCCGGCCCACCCGGGCCCGGTCAGCCGGTGCGCTCGCCGGCGCCGTGCACGCGGTTGATCCCGTTGAGGACGGCGGAAACAGCGGCCGTCACGGAATCCGGGTGCAGGCCCGCGGTGTGGACGGACTCCTCGGCGTACGTGAGGTGGGCGTACACGACGGTGCGCTGGTCGGGAGCCTGCTGCGTGCTCTGCTCGTGCAGGATCACCTGGTGGCCGCCCGCCCGAAGGGCCTCGACGGCCGCCGTGACGGGGTCCGCACCGGTGCCGGTGAGGCGGATCTCCTCACCGTCGGGCCCGACCAGGAGGAGCTGGACGGTGGTGCCGTGGGGGCCGCTCTGCTCTGCGGTCGCCTCTTTGAGCAGCAGCCAGGGCCGCGGCTCCAGGTAGAGGTCGGTGAAGGACTCCCACAGGCGGCGGGAGGTCAGCTCCGTACCCGTACGGTCGGTGATGGCCTGTACGGAGCGGGCGAACTCGATCCGCATCGGGCGGGGCAGGTCCAGGCCGTAGTGCGTCTTGAGCACGTGGGCGACACCGCCCTTGCCGGACTGGCTGTTGACGCGGACCACGGATTCGTAGCTCCGGCCGACGTCCTTCGGGTCGATGGGCAGATAGGGCACCTGCCAGGGGAGCCGGCGCGGATCGGTGGCAGTGGTCCGCGCCTGCTCGTCCAGGGCGGCCAGCCCCTTGCCGATGGCATCCTGATGGGTGCCGGAGAACGCGGTGTACACCAGGTCACCGGCGTAGGGGTGGCGGGCGTGGACGGGCATCTGGTTGCATTCCTCGACGGTGCGGCGCACGCGGTCGATGTCGGAGAAGTCCAGTTGCGGCTCGATGCCGTGGGCGAACAGGTTCAGTGCGAGCGTGGCCAGGCAGACGTTGCCGGTCCGCTCACCGTTTCCGAACAGGGTGCCCTCGACGCGGTCGGCGCCGGCCATCAGCGCGAGCTCCGCGGAGGCGACCGCGGTGCCGCGGTCGTTGTGCGGATGGACGGAGAGGATCACCGATTCCCGGTGGTCGAGGTTGCGGGACATCCACTCGACCTGGTCGGCGAAGACGTTCGGGGTGTCCGTCTCGACGGTGGTCGGCAGGTTCAGGGTGACCGGACGGTCCGGAGCGGCGTTCCACGTGGCGAGGACCGCGTTGGACACCTCAAGGGCGAAGTCCGGCTCGGTGACGTTGAACGTCTCCGGCGAGAACTCGTAACGTATCGCGGCACCCGGCATCGCGTCGGCCAGCCCGGCCACCCGGCGCGCGGCGTCGAGCGTGAAGCCCTTCAGCTCCGCCGGCGTCATGTGGAAGACCACTTCGCGCCACAGGCAGGCGGTGGCCAGGCACAGGTGCACCACCGCGCGCCGTGCGCCGCGCAGTGCCTCGAAGGTCCGCTCGATGAGCTCCGGCCGCGCGGGGGTGAACACCACGATCGTCACGTCGTCGGGCACCCGGTCCCGGCGGATCAGATCCCGTACGAACGAGAACTCCGCCTCGCTGGCCGCCGGGTAGCCGACCTCGATCTCCTTGAACCCCAGCCGGACGAGCAGGTCGAACATCCGGCTCTTGCGCGCGGCGTCCATCGGATGGGCCAGCGCCTGGTTGCCGTCCCGCAGGTCCACCGAGGCCCACAGGGGAGCGTGCCGGATCACCCGCTGCGGCCAGGACCGGTCCGCCGGACCGCCGGGCACCCGCTCCGCCGCCCGTCCGTACCGCTCGAACGGCATGCCCGAACCGCGCTGTGCGTTCCACCACGGTTGCCCGGTCGTCCGTGCCCCGGCACCCGTGTCCCACGTACCTGCCCCGGCCATACGCGATCAGCCTCCCAGCGCGTTCCTGGCTCGAAATCCGACCTGCTGACCGTCACCCCCCGCGTCCTCATTGCGTCCTCGCACCATCCTCAGTCCGTTTCGCGCGCCGCCCTCGCAGAATGGGCCGGGGCCGCGGCAGAAGGCGTCGGCCGGACCGACGGACAACTTCCGGGGGCGACGGGCCGCATGGCGGCAGAACCTCTCCGAACCATGTGAATCGGCCATCTTTACAACGTCCGGTACCGCTGAGCACACTTTGGCTGTTTGCTTCTTCCTGCTGCCCCGGGGCCCCGCGACCTGCAGCATCTCACCTGATGAAAAGGCTCTTTCGGGGTTTCCCTGGGCAAAGGTAGGCTCATCGGGGCGACTTCTGTGCAGTGTTCGTTGACAGGTTCTCAATGGTCATACTTGTGCGGGGGAGTGCAGATGGAGTTGCGCATCTTGGGGCCGCTCGAAGTGCACGTCGGCGGGGAGCGCCTATTCGTCTCGGGTACCAAGCGGCAGGCAGTTCTCGGCGCACTTTTGCTGGCCGACGGAGCGCCCGTCCAGATCGACCGGCTGTTGGACACCGTATGGGGTTCGAAAACCCCTCCGACCGCCGTCAAGCAGATACGCAATGCCACATCCGACCTGCGCCGTCTCCACCCTCGGCTGGCCGCGAACCTGCGATTGGCGGGGGACGGGTACCAGCTGGTGCTGGACGGTTGCCAGGTGGATGCCACGACATTTGCGCAGCGCGCCGTCGAAGCCAGGAAGCTGCTGGCGGAAGGGCGTATGGAGCAGGCGCTCGGCGGGCTGCGGTCCGCACTGTCCCTCTGGCGCGGCCCCGTTCTCGGCGGTATCGACCGGCCCGCGCTGCAGGCCCGGACCGCGGCGCTCAACGAACTGCGGCTGGTCACCATGGAACAGCGGGTGGAATTGGAGCTGGCGGCGGAAAACCACCAGTCGCTGCTCGGTGAACTCTCCGCCTGGGCGGCCGAGCACCCCCTCCGGGAACGTCTGGTGGCGCAATTCATGCTCGCTCTGCACCACTCCGGCGCGCAGGCCAGGGCGCTCATGGTTTTCGAGCAGACCCGCAGAATCCTCAAGGAGGAACTGGGGGTGAGTCCCGGGGTGGAGATGCAGGAAGCGTACCGCCAGATTCTCCAGGGAGTGCGGTCGGCGGTCCGCGGTAAAAGCATGCAGTTCGGCCGGAACAATCTTCCGCCCTGCGTCGCGCATTTCACCGGGCGGGCCCGGGAACAGCGCGTCATGCAGGAGGCCGGCCGACTGCCGCAGGCGAAGGGCCGGCCGGTCAGATCTGCCCCGGCGGTGATCGCGATCGACGGAATGGCCGGAATCGGGAAAACCGCGCTGGCCCTGCACGCCGCACATCAGCTGACGCCCAGTTACCCGGACGCTCAGCTGTTCGTCGATATGCAGGCATACGCCATGGCCGGCCGCCCGCGCGATCCGGCCACCGCGCTGGGAATTCTCCTTTCCGGGCTGGGCGTGCCGTCCGAGCACATTCCCCTCCGGGTGGAGGAACGGCGCGCCATGTGGTGCCGGCTGCTCGCCGACCGCCGGGCGTTGATCGTCCTGGACAATGTGATCGACACCGACCAGACGCTGCCCCTGCTGCCCACCGCTCCCGGCTCCCTCACCGTCGTGACCAGTCGCAACCGGCTCACGAACCTCATGGCCACCTTCCATCTGACGCTGCCGGAGATGTCCCGGTCCGAGGGCCGAGCGCTCTTCGGCAGAATCGTCGGAGACGAGCGCCCGCACCGGGAACCGGCCACCGTCGAATACATCGTCGACCTGTGCGGCGGCCTTCCCCTGGCGATCCGGCTCGTCGCGGCCAAACTCCGCCACCGCCCCGGCTGGTCCGTCTCCTACCTGGCTTCGCGGCTCGGCGTGGACCGGCAGTGGATGGCCACCCTCGAATCCGAGGGCAGCAGCATCGCCGAGGTGTTCCGCCAGTCGTACGAGGGCCTCGGCGCCGCCCAGCAACGGGTCTTCCGTCTGCTCGGCCAGGTGCCGGCCGACCGGATCGAGGCCCGCGCCATAGCCGCTCGCGCCGGCCTTTCGACGGTCCACGCGGAGTGGCTTCTCGAATCGCTGGTCGACGCGCATCTGCTGCGCGTCTCCGGCACCGGGCGATACGACATTCACGAGTTGGTCCATACCTATGCCGCCCAACTCGCCGGCCCGACCTACGACACCTACGGAAAACGCGCCGAGGAGCGCCTCGCCGCTGTTCCGGAAATCGGCGGGGAATTCCCGCACCAGCAGGTTCCGGACCTCCGTGGGGCCGTATAGCGGGGCCGTACGGCGCGGTGCAGCGGGGGACCGCCGTCCGCCCGCTGCACGCCGCGGTGAGGATCGCCCGAGGACGAGGCGAGGACGGCAGCCGCCAGGATCGTGTCCGAGGCCCCGGACGAAGGGCCGGTCTCCGTCGGCTCGGCGCCTCGGACCGCCGGGTGTGCCCGGTGCGGCACGTACGAGAGGAAGCATGTGAGAACACAGCATCCGACCGGGACGGATACCGGCCGACTGGAGAACCTGCACCTGGTGCCCGGTGTCGTGGGCGGCCTCATCGCCGCGGTGACCGACACGGACGACGGTGTCTCCCTGCAGATCAGGATCAAGGTCCCGCGCCTGAGCCCAGGGGGCTGCGACCGCGTCGAGGTGCTCCTCGACGCGGAGAACAAGGAGGCCCTCGCCCGGGCCCTGCTGTCCTCGAACGGACCGGACGGCGGCCCCGTCCGGCACGTGCCGCTCATCCGGTGCTCCGTCGGCATCGGCGCCCGGACCCGCCCGGACGACTGACACCGCCCGCTCCCTGCCGTACACCGACCGGGCCATGCCGCCGTTCACGAAAGGGCTTGAGATGGAGACCCTTGAGACCGTGCTGACCAGGCGCAGTGTCAGCCGCCTCACCGAGCCGGCCCCTGACGACGGGGAGCTGCTCACCCTCGTGGAGGCCGCGATGACCGCGCCGGACCACGGCAGGTTGCTGCCCTGGCGCCTGGTCACCCTGCGGGACGGGGAGCGCGCCGAACTGGGCGAGCGGTTCGCCGCCTGCGCGGCCGACGCCCCGGGGGCCCGGGAGCGGGCCCTGGCCAAGCCGTTGCGGGCCCCCCTCCTCATCGCCATCGTCTTCACCCCGGTCGCCCATCGCACGATTCCGCACTGGGAGCAGCTGGCGTCCACGGCGGCGGCCGTCCAGACCCTGTCCCTGCTGCTGCACGACCGCGGCTATGCCTCCATCTGGCTCACCGGACCGGCCACCGGGGACCACGGGGTCCGCGACCTCCACCGGCTCCGTCACGACGAACAACTGCTGGGCTGGCTGTACACGGGCACAGCCGTGGGCACCCCGCCGCCGCGGCGGCTGCCGGACCCGATGGCCCACATCCGCACCCTCACGCAAGGGCAGGCCCTCCACGCCAAGGTGGACGCCTGCTGCTGACAACATCCGCGCGCCACGCCCCGTCGGCGGCGCCCGGTTGAGTTCGGTGCCCGCTCGGCAAGCCGGGCGGCGGGCACCACGTCGAGTTCGTGCCCGGCGGGACGGCGCCGAGGGCCGCCGTCGCGCGTCGCGCAGTCGACCGGACCGGTCACGAGCACCTGTTCCCGATGACCGAGAGGAGGAATCAGCCATGAAGGTCACCCGCGTGTACGAGCAGGGCCTCGTCAAGGAGTGGCACGGCAACGTCATCTGACGCCTGTCACGCTCCGCAAGGCCGTGGCGGGGGCGCGTCCCCCGCCACGGCACCACCCCGCCCCCAGAACAGGAGACGTACGATGCGGCAACCCAGGATCAAGGAGTTTCTCCGGATCCATCAGGTGGAGGGGGAACCGCACCTCTTTATTGGGATCGGTCCCGAGAAGGTGCAGATCTCCGATCCCACCGACGAGATGATCTCTTTCACGCTGGCCCTCGACGGCGCGCTGACCCGCGACGAACTCCGCGCGCGTTTCCCGGAGACCGACGACTGGCTGGCGGCCCTCGACTCCCAGGGCGTGCTGGACGACGCCGCGGCCACCCCGCCCCTCGACGCCGACGACCTGCGCCGCTGGAGCCGGCAGATCAACCACCTCCGGCTCTACGACCGGGCGGACTGGGACGGTTACGAGGGGATGCGCCGGCTGCGCGAAGCCCGGGTCGTGGTCATCGGGACCGGGGCCGGGGGCACAACCCTGCTGCGCCTGCTGAACGCGGCCGGCATCGGCACCCTGGAGGCGGTCGATTTCGACACCTTCGCCGAGGAGAACCTCCCGACGCACCCGACCTTCGACGAGCAGGACGTCGGCGTGCCCAAACTGGAGGCGCTGCGGCGCCACCTCGCCCTGCAGAACACCCGCTCGCGGTTCGTCCCCCACCACACGCGCATCGAGTCCGCCGAGGACATCGTCAAACTCGTCGACGGAGCCGACTTCTTCTTCAACGCCTACGACCGCCCCCGCAACCAGGCGATCCGCTGGTCGAACGAGGCGAGCCTGCGCACGGGGGTGCCCTTCGGGCAGATCGGCATCACCGACAAGGGAGCCCGGGTGGGTCCCACCATGCTCCCCGGCCGGACACCGTGCATGGAATGCGTCGGCATCCGCGACCTGAGCATCCTGCGCGCGGAGAAGTCGGGCAGCCTCACCGGAACCCTGGTGGCCATGGTGGCGGGCATCGCGGTCAACGAGGTGATCGGCCTCGTATCGGGAGCCAAGACGACCTCCCGCACCGCCGGCAGGAGCCTGTACGTCAACACCGAGACGCTCACCTTCGACTTCACCGAGTTCTCCTTCCGTCCCGACTGCCCGTGCGGACAAGGCCGACCGCCACAGTGACGACCGCCGCACGCTCCCCGGAGCCGGTCCCGGGCGAGGCGGGCCGCAAAGGGCTCGCCCCGCTCGCCCGCTCCTGGCTGCCCACCGCCCTCGGTTCCTCCATGCTGGCCTGGGAGATCCCGCTGGCCGTGGCGATCGTCGGGCGCCTGCCCGGCGGCGCTGCCGCGATGGCCGCGCTGGGCGCCGGGCTGTCGGTGCTGTTCGTGATCAATTCACCGGCCCTCGCGCTGGCCCCGGTGGTCGTCACCGAGGTCGGCAACCACGGCTCGCGCGCCCTGCTGCGCCGGGCGCTGGCCACCGGCGGACTCGGCTGCGCCCTGCTGGTGGCGCTTGCGCTGCTGCCCGACGTCTCGACCGGCTTCCCCGCACTGCTGGGCCTGCCGACGGAGGTACGGGCGGACTTCCTGACCTGTCTGCTGTCCTTCGCGTCCGCGCCGCTCGCCGTGGCGGTGCGCCGCTTCCTCCACGGCCGCCTGATCGACAGCGACACCACCCGGCCGATCGCCGTGGCCACGGTGGCCCGCATCGGCGCCACCGTGCTCGCGGGCCTCACCCTGTGGCGGGTGGGGGCACCGGCGGGGGCGGCCGGCGGGCTCGCCCTGTCCGTGGGAGCCTGGGCCGAAACCGCCTGTCTGGCCCTCGCCGCCCGGCGGTTGGCGCCGGTGCCGCCGCCGGACGTGCCGGGGGGACGCATTCTCCTGACGCACGCGCGCATCACCTCCAGCGTGCTGCTCAACATGAGCCCCGCCCTGTTGACCACCGTCATCATCGCCCGGTCGGAACAGGCCGCCGACTCCCTGGTCGTCTGGCCCGCGCTGTACGGCCTGGTGTCCCTGGGCACGGTTGTGCTGTCCGACCTCGACTCGGTCGGCGCCGCGTTCCTGAAGAGGGCGGGCGTGCCGGGCGCGCTCACACGGTTCGCCGTCCTGCTCGCCGCGGCGCTGCTCGCGGTGTCCCTGCTGGTCGTGCTGACACCGCTGGCGCACCTGTACATCGCAGGGTTCAGCAAGGTCCCCGCGGGCCCGGCCGATCTCGGACTGCGCTGGATGGCCGTACTCGTGGCCGCCCCGCCGCTGTGGGCCCTCCGCGGCCGGCTGCGCGCCGTGGCGATCGCCGGCGGAACCACCCAGGCACTGCCGCGCGCGGCGGCCGTACATCTCGCGGCCTTCCTGGCGTTCGGCCTCCTGCTGTCGTTCGGCTCCCTGCCCGGAGTGGCCGGCGCGGGGCTGGCCCTGGTCGGCGCCCTGTCGGCCGAAACCCTGAGTCTGTGGGCGATGACCGGAGGTCCGCCGACGATGAGCCGTCGAGGGTGGAGAACGTCAGGGTGACTCCCGACCTTGGCCGTTTTCAAGGGCAAGGGGCTTGTCGCCTGGGAGAACGAGAGGTACGGCTGCTAGCGCTCGGGTCGGGTCATGACCTGCGCGCGGGGGCACCCGGTCCGTACGACCGGGTGCCCTTCTCACGTTGTCGTGCCGGCGTCAGGACGCGCTGGGCCACATGGCGGAGCGGGAGCCGAGGGTGCCCTTCCCGTTGCCCGGGTAGAGGAACAGGCCGCCGGAGCTGTTGATGGCGGCGATGTCGGCCTTGCCGTCGCCGTCGAAGTCACCGCCCAGGACGGCGCGGAAGTTGCCCCAGCTCTCGTCGGGCCACATCGCCTTGTCGTAGTCGAACGTGCCCTTGGCGTTGCCCGTGTACAGGCCCAGGCCACCGGTCTGGGAGACGGCGGCGATGTCCTCGCGGCCGTCGCCGTTGAAGTCGCCGGTGGTCAGGTGCTTCTTGGACCAGGTCTTGTTGTGCCAGACCTGGCGCTTGAAGCCGGAGAGCCGGCCGTCCGCCGCGGTGGTGTAGGCGTACAGCGAGCCGTCGTCCCAGATCGCCACCAGGCCGTCACGGCCGGAGTCGTCGGCCTTGTAGCGGGCGAACTTGGGGATGGTCTTCCAGGAGCCGTCCTTGGCCATCGAGCGGGGGGAGCCCAGCTTGCCGCTCTTCGTGCCCGGGTACAGGTCGAGGCTGCCGTCGACGTTGACGGCGGCGATGTCGGTCAGGCCGTCACCGTCGAAGTCACCGGCGGCCATCGCGCGCTTGCGGCCCCAGGAGCCGTCGTGCTTCCACAGCTCACGGCCGTATTCGAGCTTGCCGTCCGGGCCGGTGTAGAAGACGTGCAGATTGTTGTCGTCGAGGACGGCCGCGATGTCGGGACGGCCGTCCCCGTTGAAGTCCGCGGCGGTCACGACGTCGGTGACATGGCTGTACATGGCCGTCAGCCGGATCTGCTGGACCCAGGTGTGCAGGTCGTCGACGCGGGTCTCGACGGCGCCCGTACGGGTCTCGTCGGAGCCGAAGCAGCCGCCCTGCCACGAGGCGAGGCTGACCGCGACCAGTTCGACGCCGTCCTTCGTCTCGCGCAGGGCCGGGCCGCCGGTGTCGCCCTTGCAGACGCTCGCACCGTTCTGGCCGGTGACGGCGAGCGTCGTCCCGTCCACCGCGTCCACGGAGAAGCCGCCGCTGTGCAGACGGTTGGGAACCCACTCGTCCTTGGTGCGGCCGTATCCGGCCACGCGCAGGGTCTCGTCCTTGGCGGGGGCGGTGCCGGCGACGGTGACCGGGGCGATGTCGTCGACCGGCGCGGACAGCTTCGCCATCACCAGGTCGCGGTCGGCGCGGGGCACGAGTTCGGTGACGGTGCGCACCTGCCCGCCCTTGCCGGACAGGTCGGTGCGGCCGATGGTCACCGAGGTCGCCAGCTTCGGCTTGCCGGCGGTGACCTTGTCCTGGCCGGGGTTGTCGGCGAAGCAGCCGGCGGCCGTGATCACCCACTGGGGGTCGACCAGGGCGCCGGAGCAGGCGCGCTTGCCGCTGCCGATGTCCAGCTTGGCCGTGAACGGGAGGGCCCCGTCCTTGGCGGCCTCGCCGGAGACGGCGTTCGCGGGGACACCGGTCAGCACGGTTGCCGCGATGGTGGTCGCGGTCAGGCCGGTGACCCATGCGGTGCGCGGACGTCTGCCAAACACTCTTGCTTCCTCAATTCTGGGAGGGGAGGGGAGATCGGGGCTGGTGGCGCGGGAGTGCCGGTGCGGGCCCGCACAGCCGCGTCCGACGGGACCTGAGGCCCTGGCGGGGCTACTTGCTCGCGATGATTTCGAGCAGCGTGTGCTCCCGGCCCGCGGGGTCGGCGTTCTCGCCGATCCCCTTCCAGGAGTTCTTCGGGATGTCGAAGGACTTCTTCTCGGTACCGACGGTCATGTTGACCTTGGCCTTGTAGTCGTGGCTCTGCACGCCACCGACCGCCGGGACCTCCAGGGCGAGGTAGCCGCTGTCCCCGATGACCTTGAAGCAGAAGTCCGCGCGGTCGCGGGCGACGAACTTCAGGAGGTTCGGGCTGCTGTCGCACTCGGCGAGGACGATGTGCCCGTCACCGTGCTTGAGCTTGAGGTTCTTCTCCTTGAGGATCTTGTCCGCGCCGGGGTAGGAGAAGTCCTCGATGGCCGACGGGGGTTGCTCGGACGATCCGGAGGCCGCCGAGGCCTGGGCCGCGCGGCTGCCGGTGGGCTGGTCGGCGGCGCTGGCCGCTCCGCTCAGCACAAGAGCGCCGACGGCGAGGGCGCTGCCGGTCAGACCAACGGCCAGGGGGCGCAGGGATATCCGCATCAGTGACTCACGTTTCGGTTGGTGAAGGGCTGAAGGGAGCAAACCGCCCCCAGCGGAAGGATTATCACTTGGAGTCACAGATCATCAAACTCTGATGCTTTGTTATCAAAGCGTCACCTGTCCGCTTATCGGGTCCCGTGTCGCCTGACGGGTCGGTGTGACGGTGTCTCAAATGGCCTGCCAAATAAGGGAGTTGTGGTGTGCCCTGGGGCCAGTGTGGCGAGTTGACGGCATATCGGTAATCGTCAAATGCGCAGATTGTCGGCATTTTTGCGTGTGTGATCATGCTTTCCGAACGCGTGGCCGCGCTTCTCGACTTCGACAAGAGATCCCGGATGGGGAAGCACCTGACATGAAACCGTCAAGCATGCCGCGCCGAATGCGGCATTCACGCGGCAGATTCACCGCCGTGGCCTCGCTGGCCACGGCAGCGGTGATCTTCGGTACGACCGTGGCCCACGCGCTCCCGGCGCAGCCCGCAGAAGCGGCGCCCGCGGACAACGCCCGCGCGCGGGCCGTGGAGGCGTGGAAGGTCGGCGGAGCGGCGACCAAGCGCGAGGCCGCCAAGGCGCTGACCGGTTCGGCCGCCGACATGAGCGAATTCCTCGGCAGCGCGCTGCACCGCGCCGAGGTGGAAGACGCCCGGTTCACCATCCTCAAGACGATGGCGAGCGCCGGCAAGGGCGTGGCCGCCGCGTCGGACACGGCGCTCTCCGGCACCGATGAAGAGGTGCTCGCGTTCGTCAAGGACGGATACGAGAAGCCGCTGCAGGACGACCGGCGCTTCGCGGTCCTGCGGGCCATGAACGGGGGCGGCAAGGCCGTCAACCGTGAGGGGCAGCGGGCTCTCGACGACGGCACGCCCGCCGTCCTGGACAAGTTCCTCCAGGAGGGCCTGGACAAGGCCACCATCGAGGACAACCGCTTCGAAGTACTGCAGGCGGTCAACACCGGCGGACCGGCTGTCAAGCAGGCCGCCGAGCGTGCCCTGGGCGGGGACGCGGAGGACATAGCCGACTTTCTGGAGCGCGGCCAGGAACTGGCCCAGGCGCGCGACCAGGAGTCCATGACGGTCGCGCAGCTGGCCCGCGTCGCCACCGACGCCGGGAAGAAGGCCAAGGCCCAGACCGACGCGGCGCTGGAGGCCGCCGAGGTCGCGGACAAGGCCGCGGCGAAGGCCAAGGCCGCCGCCGAGGAGGCGGCGCGGCAGACCGCGGAGGCCAAGTCCGACGCGGACAAGGCCGGCCGCTTCGCCACGAAGGCCGCGCGCGCCGCGGAGGGTGCCGCCGAGGCGGCCCGTACCGCCATCCGCGCCTCCAACAACGCGGTGTCCGCTGCCCGTACGGCGGCGCGTGCCGCCGCCAACGCCGCGTCCGCCGCTGCCGCCGCCGGCCAGGCCGCCTCCCGCGCCTACCGCGCGGCGAGCGCCGCCGTGTCGGACGCCGGCCAGGCCAAGGCGGCCCGCCAGGCCGCCGAGCAGGCCCGTAACGCGGCGGCGGGAGCCCGTACCGCCGCTGCCGCCGCCGACCAGGCCGCGAACGCCTCCGCGGCGGCCGGCCGGTCGGGCGCCGCGGCAGCCAGCGCCGCCCGTAACGCGGCCGCCGCGGCCGAAGCCGCCGCGCAGTCGAGCGCCAGCGCGGGCGCGGCCCAGGCCGAAGCGGCCCACGCCAGGCGTGCGGCGGCCACGGCCCGCTCCGAGGCCAACCGCGCGACCAACGCCGCCAACAGCGCGATCTCCCTGTCGAATCAGGCGGCCAAGGCCGCCCGCCAGACCCGCACCGCGGCCAACAACGCGGCCACGCACGCCGAAGCGGCGGCCAAGGCCGCCGACAAGGCAGCCGACGAGGCGGGCAAGGCCCAGGACGCGGCCAACAAGGCCAAGGCCCACGCCGAAGCCGCGCTCGCGTCCGCCAAGACGGCGGCCGAGGCGACCGAGCAGGCCACCGAGGTCTTCAACGTCGCCCGCGAAGCCGAGAAGCAGATGCTGGAGACGGACCTCACGGCATCGATCGAGCAGGCGCGCGATGCCAAGAAGTTCGAGGACGAGATCAAGCCCGTCCTGGCCAAGGAGGAGACGCAGGCCGCCCAGACGGACAAGGAGACCGCGCAGCTGATCTCCGAGGCCGGCGAGGAGCTGGGCAAGGACGACCAGAGCGCGGTGAAGACGGCCCGCAAGGCGGCCGTCAACCTGCTGTCGAGTCAGGGCACCTGGACCCGTACGGCGGCCGAGGACGCCCTGTCGGGCTCCGACGAGGACGTGCAGGCCTGGATCAAGCAGGACCGGGTCGACGCCGAGCACCAGGACGACCGGGAGAAGGCCGTCTTCTTCAGCCAGATCGGTACGCCCAAGACGGCGGCTGCTGCTGAGGACGCGCTCGCCAAGGGGCCCGACGCGGTGCGGGAGTTCCTGACCAAGGGCGCCTTCGAGGGTCAGAAGGAGGAGTACCGCTTCCAGATCCTCAAGATCGTCAACGAATCGGGCAAGGCCGTGAAGGACGCCGCGACCAAGGCGCTCGACGACGGCTCCACCGAGGCGCTGCACTCCTTCCTCGCCGAGGGCTACACCAAGGCCCAGGCCGAGGACGACCGCTTCCAGGCGCTGCGGCAGCTGGAGCAGGGCGGCCCGACCATGAAGGCCGCCGCGAAGGTCGCCCTTGAGGGCACGGACACCATGCGCCGGGTCTTCGTCGAGCGCGCCCAGTACCGCGCCGCCCAGGCGGACCAGGACGCGGCGGCCCACGCGGCGGCGGTCCAGGCCCAGATCAGCGTCGCGGCGAAGGCCACGTCCCAGGCGTACGAGAACGTCGAGACCGCGTTCGAGGCCGCGGCCCGCGCCCAGGGCAAGGCGGACGAGGCCAAGAAGTACGCCGCCAAGGCCCAGGCCAAGGCGAAGGAGGCCCAGGGTCACGCCAACCGGGCGAACGAGTTCGCCGACCAGGCCGACAAGTCGGCCGCCGACGCGGCGTCCTCCGCCAAGAAGGCCAAGGCCGCGGCAGCCAAGGCGCAGGTCGCCTCCCGCCAGGCCAACTACTCGGCCACCCAGGCCACCCACTCCGCGCAGCGGGCGGTGGCCTCCGCGGCCAGCGCCCAGGCGTCGGCGGGCCGTGCCAAGGCGGCGGCCGTCGAGGCCGGCAAGGACGCCGCGGCAGCGCGTGCGGCGGCCACCGAGGCCAAGCAGATCGCCCAGCAGAAGCGTGCGGCCGAGCAGCGTGCCGCCGCGGAAGCCGCTCGCAAGAAGGCAGAGGAGGCCGCGAAGCAGAACCAGCGGCCCGAGAACGACGCCAAGAACGACAAGGCGGAGGTGCCCGACAGCAAGAAGGGGGGCAGCGGCGGCGGCGACTGCCCCGCAGGGAAAGAGGACTGGTGCAAGGGCGCCAATTTCCTCAGTAACGTCAGCACCTGGACCGGCTGGGGCGCGGCGGCCGCGAACCTGATTCCGGCCCCGGGCGTCGCGCAGGGCGTCAGCGCTTTCCTGGGCGGCGTTTCCCTCGTTACCGGTATTGGCAGCACCATCTTCACCGGTGTCGCCTACGGATTCGGCAGCAGCCAATTCTGGGGCTCCGCGGTCGGAACCGCCGTCGGCTACGCCGGTGGCAAGTTCAAGGACGCCGTCTCGGCGGGTACCGGTCTAGTAAGGTCGGGAGCCACGAAGGCCAAGGAGGTCTTCGGCGACGCCGCCGGATCGATCTACTCGGGCATCACCGGTCTGTTCGGCTGACCGAGCCCTGTGCATAGCTGAGCTGTGGGGCCCGCGCGCGGGCCCCACAGTGGTAAGGGAGTAAAATCTTGCACCCCCCGCACATCTCCGAAAACGTCTGGTGGATCATTGCCATCAGCACGACGGTCCTCTTCCTCGCCGTCTGGCTGCCCATGATGCCGACGTCCCGGTCCAGGACTCAGATCGCTGTCATTCCCCTCTTCGGAATTGTTTTCCTGACGACGCTCGGTGCGCTGCGCGGACACAATGTCGTGCAACTGCTCTCCATCTACTCCACCGTGGCCCTCGCGCTGATTCTCGGCACCATAGGACGGCGCGCCGACTGGCGAATAGCGGTACAGCAGGGTGAGGACCCGCTGGGCACATCCGCCAGCAAAGCGGCTCCGGCGAACAAAAGACTGACGGTGCAGATTTCCGCCGCGTTCTTCGTGTCGTTCGCCCTGTGGGCGTGGCTGTCCTGGGGTTAGCCGCACGCGAAACTAGGCCGGTGTGACCTCGACCGGCAGGGTCTTGAGGCCGTTGACGAAGTTGGAGCGGACGTGGCGGGGCTCGGCCGTGAGGCGGATGTCCGACAGGCGGGGGAGCAGCTCCTCGAACATGACGCGCAGCTCCAGACGGGCCAGTGAGCCGCCCAGGCAGAAGTGCGGGCCGCCCTTGCCGAAGGCGAGGTGCTCGTTGGCGGTGCGGGTGACGTCGAAGCGGTAGGGGGCGTCGAAGACCGTCTCGTCGCGATTGCCCGAGGCGAACCAGAGGACGACCTTGTCGCCCTCGGCGATCCGCCTGCCGCCCAGCTCGGTGTCCCGCGTGGCGGTGCGTCGGAAGTGGTAGACCGGGGAGGACCAGCGCAGGAACTCCTCGACGGCGCCCGGCATCGAGGACGGGTCCCGGCGCAGCCTCTCCCGCTGCTCCGGGTGGTTGATCAGGGCGAGCATGGTGTGCGAGATGGCGTGCCGGGTGGTCTCGTTGCCCGCGACGACCAGCAGCAGGAAGTAGTTGTCGAAGTCCCGCCCCGACAGCGGCACCCCGTCCGACGGCCGCTGATTGACGAGCCGGCTCACCAGGTCGTCGCCGCCGCCTCCCTTGCGCCGCGCCGCCAGCTCCCGCCCGTACGCGAAGACCTCCAGCGCCGCGGGACTGCGGAACGGCAGATCACGGTAGCGTTCGCTCTCCTCGGTGCCGAGCAGCACGTCCGCGTAGTCGGGGTCGGTGTTGCCGATGATGCGGTTGCCCCAGTCGATGAGCTGCCCGGTGTCGTGCTCGGGAACGCCGAGCATGCGGGCGAGGACGTTGATCGGGAAGTCGGCCGCGACCTCCTGGACGAAGTCGAAGCTGCCCTTGGCGAGCGCCGCGTCGAGGGTCCGGGCGGTCAGGCCGCGCAGGAACACCTCGTACGTGGCGACGGCGCGCGGACTGAACTGCCGCTGCAGCAGCCTGCGCATGGCCCGGTGCCGCGGGCCGTCGGTCTCCAGGAGGGAGCGGCGCAGCTCGCGGTGGTCCGCGTCGACCTCTTCGAGGTTGGTGAACTCCGTGGAGGTGAACGTTTCGGGGTCGCGGCCGGCGCGCACGATGTCGGCGTGCCGGGTGATCGCCCAGAATCCGCTGTTGGGCGCGGGCTCCGGCTGCCAGTGGACGGGGTCCTCGCGGCGCAGTGTGTCGAACATCCGCCAGGGCAGCGCGCCGTCGGTGAAGTTGTCGTGGTCGGTGAGGTCGACCGCGTCGAGGGGGAGCGGTTCCGGTGCGGTGGACGTGACGGTCATGGGAGCTTTCCTTCGAAGCGGGCGGGCGGCCGGGGTGCGGGGCTTGCTGCTGGGCCGGCACAGGGCGGAAGACGGCACAGGGGCCGTCACAGGAGGAAGGCGTACTCCTTGAACTCCCAGTCGGTGACGTACTGCTGGAACCGCTCGATCTCGTTGCGCTTGTACGTGAGGAAGGAGTGGGCGAACCCGGCTCCCAGCAGCTGCGTCAGGTCCGTGTCGGCCTCCAGCGCGTCCAGCGCCGCGTCGAGCGTGCGCGGCAGCCGCGCCGCGGTGTCCTCCCGGTAGCCGTACCCGGCCAGCGGCTCGGGCGGCTCCCGCTTCTCCCGGAGGCCGAGCCATACGGCGGCGATCGCGCCCGCGACGGCGATGTACGGGTTGGCCGTGGCGTCGCCGAGACGCAGTTCCAGGCGGGTGCCGTCGCCGCGCTCGGGCGGGATGCGCACCATCGCGCTGCGGTTGTCCAGTCCCCAGTCGATCAGCCACGGGGCGAGGCTGTCCGGGCCGAAGCGCTTGTAGGAGTTGACGGTCGGGTTGAGCAGGGCGGTGAGCGCGGGCGCGTGGGCGAGGACGCCGGCGATCGCGTGCCGTGCGGCGGCGGACAGGCCGTGCGGATCGTCCTCGTCGCGGCCCTCGAAGATGTTGCGCCCGTCCGCGTCCACCATCGACAGGTGCAGATGGAAGCCGGAGCCGCCCTCCTCGTTGAAGGGCCTGGCCATGAAGGTCGCCAGCCGCCCTTCCGTGCGCGCGATCTCCTTGACGGCCGCTTTGAAGCGGAACGCGCGGTCGGCGGCGTCGAGCGCCGGCGAGTGGTCGAGGTTGATCTCGAACTGACCGCTGCCGAACTCGCGGTTCCCGGCCGTCGTGCCGATCTCCAGCTCCTTCAAGTGCCGCAGCGTACGCAGCAGATGGCCGTCGGGGTCGCCGCGCAGCCCCGCGCTGTAGACGTTGCCGGGGGCCCGCCCGTACGGCGACCAGCCGGTGACGGCGCTCTCGTCCCGCTCGCACAGGTAGTACTCCAGCTCGGGGCCGATCACCGGGTGCAGCTCCTCGCCGCCGCGGTCGAGGACGCCGCGCAGCAGGTCGCGCGGGGATTCGAGGGCCGGGCGGCCGGTCGCCGGGTCCAGGGCGTCGCCGAGGCACCAGGCGACACCGGGCTCCCAGGGCAGGGCGCGCAGGGTGTCCAGGTCGGGCCGGACGGAGATGTCCGGCATGCCCGCCGCCAGGCCTCCCGGCATGGGAACCGTGTCGCTCTGGGGGCTGGTGTGGTAGACCGCGCGGCAGAACGCCAGCCCGTTGCGCGCGGCGGTCGGCAGATGGCCGACGAGGATGTCGCGGGCGCGGTCGGCGCCGAGCAGATCGGGGTAGACGACGCGCACCACGTCGATGTCCTGTGCTCGCAGCGCCGCGACGGCCTGCCGGGCCTGGTCGCCGTGTGCCGGGCTCTCTTCGCTCACCCTGTCCAGCCTTCCTGGGGGCCTGTGTTCGGGTTCACTCCGGATATCGTTTGGGGTCGAACAATAGGAAGCGGCCGGGTGCCGCGCAAGGGGGTGCGGTGGATCGGCTGCGCGTCCGGCGCGCTCGTGACAACCCGGGATCGAGGGCATATCGTACGGGCCCAAACGAGATGTCGAGCGAGGAACCCGAGGAGTCCGCTGTGCCCACCGTGCCGACCGTCCGAGGATTCCTCTGGCCCACGACCGCCACGGGGCGGGCCTCGCTGATCCCGGCCCCGCCCTGGTACTACTCGGGCGACCTGCTCACCGTCGAATACCGCACCGACCCCGCGCGGGTGCGCGAACTCCTCCCCGCGCCGCTCTCCCTCGCGGACGAGGACCCGGGGGCCGTCGCCCTGATCTGGGCCGACTGGCAGTCCTGCGGCGCGGGAAAGGAGGAACTGCTCGACCCGGTGCGCGGCCAGTACAAGGAGTGCTTCGCGGTCGTACGCTGCGGCTACCGCGGCCGTACGTACTCGCGCTGCGTCCACATCTGGGTCGACAAGGACTTCGCCCTCGCCCGCGGCATCCACCAGGGCTACCCGAAGAAGCTCGGCTCCATCCACCTGACCCGGCCCCATCCGTACGGGCCCGCGCCCCGCATCGAGCCCGGCGCCGTCTTCGGCGCGACGCTCGCGGCGGGGGACCGGCGGCTGGCGCAGGCGGTCGCCACGCTGCGCGAACCGTCGGAGAGGGGCGGCTTCGTGAACGGCCACCCGATGGCCCACCACCGCCGGCTGCCCTCGATCGACGGGACGGGACTCGCCCTGGACGAGCTGGTCGAGAGCGGAGCCGCCTCCTTCGAGGGAGGGCAGACGTGGGCGGCCGACGCGGAACTGGAACTCTTCGCGTCGCCCACCGAAGAGCTGGCGGCCCTCGCCGTCGCGGAGCCGATCGGGGCCTACTACCGGCAGGTGGGGGTGTGCTGGGACGGCGGGACGGTGCTGGAGCGGGGCGCGGGCACGCCAGGGGGCGCGGGCGCGGAGCGGGTCCCCCCCCCCCCCCCCGGGTGCCCCCCGGGGGGCCCGGAAATGGAAGGGGCCCCCCCCCCCCGCGCCCCCCGGGAGGCCCCCGGCCCCCGGGAGCCGAC
>NZ_JBHWHY010000039.1:21703-100390 GCF_042732265.1 Streptomyces sp. NPDC059788
GGTGTGGGGGGGGGGGGGGGGGGGGGGGGCGGGGGGGGGGTGCTCGCGGGGGGGGGGGGGCGCGTCGCGTTCCGCCCCCGCGCCCGCGGTGTCACCGCGGTGTCACCGTGAAGTCGAAGGGCACCCGCCCCGCGTCGACCGAGGTCAGGCCGCCGTCCACGGTCAGCGTCGCCCCGTTGACGTAGGACGACCGCGGCCCGAGGAGCCACAGCACGGCCTCGGCGACCTCTTCGGCCGTCGCCGCGCGCCGCTGCGGCACCAGTGCCGTGGCCCGCGCGTACGCCGCGTCCAAGGGGAGGTCGCCGCCGAACTCCCGCATCTCCTCGTCGGCCATCTCCGTACGCGTCCAGCCCGGACAGACCGTATTGGCACGCACTCCTCGCGGGCCGAACTCCGCGGCGATGACATTCGTCAACATGCCGGCACCCGCCTTGGACGCGGCGTACGCGCCCGCGCCCACGGCCGCGCGCAGCCCGGCGACGGAGCCCACGGTGACGAACGCGCCCCGCGCGGCCTCCAGATGGGGGAGGGCCGCGCGGGCGAGCAGGAAGACGGAGGTGAGGTTGGTGCGCAGGGCGGCGTCCCAGTCCTCGTCGCCGAGGTCGAGCAGGCTGCCGGGGCGTATCGTTCCGGCGTTGGCGACCACACCGTCCAGGCGGCCGTGGTCCCGCAACACGGCCGCGATCAGCTCTTCGACCCCGCCGCGTACGGTCACATCGGCGACGTAGGGCGTCGCGCCGCATGCGTCCGCGACCTCGCGCAGCGCACCGGCACGCCGGGCGCACACGGCGACGCGGGCCCCTTCGGCCGCGCCGCGCGCGGCGACGGCCGCGCCGATCCCGCTGCTGGCCCCGGCCACGAGCAGGACGGGCCGGTCGCTCCGGGCCGGGTCGGGACGGTCGGGACGGTCGCTTCGGGCGGGCCGGTCGGGGGCGGGTCGGTCGGGCCGGGTCATGGGGTCTCCCTTTCGCTGGAGGGCGGTGCGACGGTGTGCCGGGGCACCGCGGGGCGGGTTATCGTTTGAGCCCGTAAGGGTCGCGGACGGCAACGCTCGTACGGGGGCGCACGGAACTCGGCAGGGGATTGCCGGCGACGGCGAGAGATGCGGGAGAACACGACGTGACGGAGCACCGTTCCATCCGGGAGACCGAGAAGGCCGTACAGGCCAAGCTGGGCGACACGCCGATCCGGCATGTGCAGATGGTCGCGGTGGCGAACATCTACCGGGCCGCCGCGGCGGTGCGGCAGCACTTCGAGAACTCCGTGCTGCGCGGTGCCGAGCTGTCCTGGACCTCTTTCGTCGTGCTGTGGGTCGTATGGATCTGGGGCGAGACGGAGACCCGCCACGTGGCGGCGGAGGCGGGCATCTCCAAGGGCACCCTGACGGGGGTGTGCCGCACCCTCCAGAGCCGGGGCCTCATCGAACGCAACAGCCACCCCTCCGACGGACGCCTGGTGCTGCTGCGGCTGACGGACACGGGCGAGCAGCTGATGGCCGAGGTCTTCCCCGCGTTCAACGCGGAGGAGGTCTTCGTCGCCGACCGGCTGACCGACGAGGAGTGCCGGACGCTGGCCGACCTGCTGCGGAAGATCGTGGTGCAGACGGAGGAGAACGGGGAGGAGCGGCGGCTCACCCTCCTCGACGGTGCCGACCCCCACCCGCGGCGCAGCGGACGCCGCCCCTCCAAGAGCTGAGCGGCACCCCGGGGGAACGCTCACAGGAGCCCTCGCGCGGGCCATCAGGCGGGCCGGCCCCGGCCCGCCTCGACCAGTGCGTCGAACAGGCCCTGCTGGGCGGGGTCCGAGACCGCCGTGTCCTCGGGATGCCATTGCACCGCCGCGAACCAAGCGCCGCGGCCCGGCAGTTCGAGGGCCTCGACGGTGCCGTCCGCGGCGCGCCCGGTGACGGCGAGCCCTTCGCCCAGCCGGTCCGTGCACTGGTGGTGATAGCACGACACCTCCACCTTGTCGGCCTCCCGTGCGGCTTCCGGCCGCTGCGCCCTCGCCATCGCCTTCGCGACCGTGGAGCCTGCCGCGAGCGCGACGTGGTGGACGCGATGCCTGTGCTCTTCCTCCCCGCCTCCCATGTCCTGGCGCAGCGTGCCGCCCAGGGCGACGTTGACGACCTGGAGCCCGCGGCAGACGGCCAGCAGCGGCAGCCCGCCCGCCAGAGCGTGCCGCGCCACTGAGAGGTCGAACGCGTCCTGCTCCGCATCGACGTCGTAGACCCTGTAGTGGACCTCGGCACCGGTGTCGTAGAGATGTGGCGTCAGATCGCCGCCGCCCGGCAGCAGGACGCCGTCGCAGCGGGCCAGCCGCTCCGCCGCCTCCTCCGGCGGGCCCGGATGCATCATGAACGGCTCGCCGCCCGCGCGCAGTACCGCTTCCGACAGGGCCCGCGCGGTTACCACCGCGCCGTAACGCAGAGCCGAGGCTGCGGCGGAGAAGCGCTGGGGGAGGGCGATGAGAGGGCGGGCACCGTACGGCGTGCGGCCTCGCGACGAGCCTTGCGGGGCGTTCACCACTGCATCCAGGTCGTCTTGAGTTCGGTGTACTTCTCCAGCGCGTGTACGGACTTGTCGCGCCCGTTGCCCGACTGCTTGTAGCCGCCGAAAGGCACGGAAAGGCCGCCCTCCTCGTAGCAGTTGACCCAGACCGTGCCCGCGCGCAGGGCGCGCGAGAGGCGGTGGGCGGTGCCGAGATCCGCGGTCCACACGGCCGCGGCGAGGCCGTACTCGGTGTCGTTGGCCAGAGCGACCGCCTCCTCCTCGGTGTCGAAGGTGAGGACGGACAGCACGGGACCGAACACCTCCTCCCGCGCGATCCGCATGTCCGGCGTCACCCGGTCGAAGACGGTCGGCTCCAGATAGCTGCCGCCCGGTACGCGGTCCAGGCGGGCGCCGCCGGTGCGCAGCCGGGCGCCCGCCTCCTGTCCGGCCCGTACGTGGCCGAGTACGGCACGGACGCGGGCCTCGCCCGCCACCGCGCCCATCTCCGTAGCCGGGTCCAGCGGGTCCCCGACGCGCAGCGCGCGGGCGCGCCCGACCACCGTGTCCACGATCCGCTCCGCCACGGAGGAGTGCACCAGAAGCCGGGAGGGCGCCGTGCACATCTCGCCCTGGTTGAAGAAGACTGCCCAGGCCGCCGTGGCGGCGGCGGTCTCCAGATCGGGCGCGTCGGGCAGCACGATGTTCGGTGACTTGCCGCCGAGTTCGAGCCAGACGCGCTTGAGGTTGGAGTCGGCGGCATAGCGCAGGAAGTGGCGTCCGACGGCCGTCGATCCGGTGAAGGCGAGGACGTCCACGCCGGGGTGCAGGCCGAGCGCCCGCCCTGCCACGGGGCCGTCGCCCGCGACCACGTTGAGCACGCCCGGCGGCAGCCCCGACTCGTCTGCGAGCCGGCCGAGGAGCAGCGAGGACAGCGGTGTCAGCTCGGACGGCTTGAGTACGGCCGTGCAGCCGGCGGCGAGTGCCGGGGCGAGCTTCCAGGAGGCGAGCGAGAGGGGGAAGTTCCAGGGCACGACCGCGCCGACGACGCCGGTGGGTTCGCGCGTGACGAGGGCGAGCGCGCCGGGGTCCGTGTGCGGGGACGTGTCGTGCAGCTTGTCCGCGAGCTGTCCGTACCAGCGGAACGTGGCGATCGCGGCGCGCAGTTCGACGCCGTACGCCTCGCTGATCGGCTTGCCGTTCTCCAGGCTGACGGCCAGGGCGAGTTCGCAGCGGTGTTCCTCGATCAGGTCGGCGAGGCGGAGCAGGGCCTGCCCGCGCGCGGCAGGGGGGAGGCGGGGCCAGGGGCCCGCGTCGAAGGCGCGCCGGGCCGCGTGGACGGCGCGGTCGATCTCCGGCTCCCCGGCGTCCGCGACGACGGCCAGTTCACGGCCGTCGCGCGGGGACCGGACGCGGAAGGACGCGCCCGAGCCGTCCTCGTCCGCGCCCGCGATGCGGTGGCGGGTGGACGGCACCCAGCGCTCGGCCCGGCGCAGCCACGTGCCGTGGTCGTTGTCACTGTCCGGCATGGCGGTCTCTCCCGTGTCTCCTCGGATGCGTCCGGGGCGTGTGCGCGTCTCCGGCATGACGTTTGGGGTCAAATGATAGCCATGGGGCCCCGCCGGGGAAGGGGTTGACCGCCCGGAACCGGGCCGCCTATTTTGTTTGGCCTCAAACGAATTGGAGGCCGCGATGGCTCCCCCCGTGCCCGCACCGGGCCCTCCGGCGCACCCGGCAGCCCCGGCGCCGTCGGAGCGCCCAGACCGTCCGCCCACCGCCACGGTGGCCGGAGTCACGGTCGACACCCGCCACTGGATAGGCGGCGAACGCATCGCCTCCGCCCGCACCTTCACCGACCGCTCGCCCATCGACGGGGCGCCACTCGCCGACATCGCCCGGGGCGGCGCCGAGGAGGCGCGGGCGGCCGTCGCCGCGGCCCGCGCCGCCTTCCCCGGCTGGGCCGCGACACCGCACCGGGAGCGCGCCCGGCTGCTGCACGCCGTCGCGGACGGCGTCGAGGCGCGCCTGGAAGACCTCGCCGCCGTCGAGACCGCGGACAACGGCGCGCTGCTGCGCTCCCACCGGCGCGGCGTCATGCCCCGCGCCGCGCACAACCTCCGCTTCTTCGCCGACCGCCTGCTCGCCCTCGGCCACGACGACTTCGCGACCCGCGGCCACACCAACCACGTGACCTGGGACCCGGCCGGCCCCGCCGCGCTCGTCACACCGTGGAACGCGCCGCTGATGCTGGCCACCTGGAAGATCGGGCCCGCGCTGGCCGCCGGCGACCCGGTCGTCCTCAAACCCGCCGAATGGACCCCGCTCACCGCTTCGCTCCTCGCGGACATCGCCGCCGAGGCAGGGCTGCCCCCAGGGGTCCTCAACGTCCTCCAGGGGTACGGGGACGAGGCCGGCGCGCCCCTCGTGTCCGACGCGGGCGTGCGCCGCATCAGCTTCACGGGGTCCGTGCCCACGGCGCGGCGCATCGCCCGCGCGGCGGCCGCGCACCTGGTACCCACCAGCTTCGAACTCGGCGGCAAGTCCCCGCTGATCGTCTTCGCGGACGCCGACCTCGACCTGGCCGCCGACCTCGCCGTCGAGCAGTACGACAACGCGGGCCAGGTCTGCCTGGCCGCGACCCGGCTGCTCGTCGAGGACTCCGTACGGGACGCCTTCCTGGAGCGCCTCACCGACCGGGCCCGCGCCCTCGTCCAGGGCGACCCGCGCGAGGAGTCCACCGCCATCGGCCCCACCATCCACCCCCGGCACCTGGAGCGGGTCGACGGCTTCGTCCGGCGGGCCCTGGCGGACGGCGCCACCGCGCTTCTCGGCGGCGGCCCGCACACCGAGCTGAACGAACGGACCGGCGGCACCTACTACCGGCCCACACTGCTGACCGACGTCGCGCAGGACTCGGAGATCGTGCAGGAGGAGGTCTTCGGCCCCGTGCTCACCCTCCAGAGCTTCGGCACCGAGGACGAGGCCGTGGCCCTGGCCAACGACACCCGTTACGGGCTGGCCGCCACCCTCGTCACCGGGGACCGCGGGCGCGCGGCCCGCGTCGCCGCGCGGCTCGTCGCCGGAACGGTCTGGACCAACTGCTTCTTCGTCCGCGACCTCGCCGCGCCCTTCGGCGGCTCCCGCGAGTCCGGCATGGGGCGCGAGGGCGGCGACTGGAGCTTCGACTTCTACTGCGACCTGAAGAACACCGTCACGGCACCGAAAGGATGGCAGCGCCATGGGTGAGATCGTCGGGGCCGGACTCCTCGCCCACGTCCCCACCATCGTCCTGCCCGAGGCGGGCCGGCGGGAGCTGAACGGGGGCCGGGAGGTCAGCCTCGTACCGGGACTGCGCAGGCTGCGCCGGGACGTCTTCGAGACGCTCGACTACGACACGGTCGTCGTCCTGGACTCGCACTGGGCGACCACCGTCGAGTTCGTCGTCGCCGCGCAGGACAGGCGGGCCGGGCTGTACACCTCCGACGAACTGCCCCGCGGCATGTGCCGGATGCCCTACGACTTCCCCGGCGACCCCGAACTGGCCCGCTCCACGGCCGCGTTCGCCACCCGGCACGGTACCTGGATCACCCCGATCGACGACCCCTGCCTGCCGGTCCACTACGCCACCGTCAACCTCTGGACCTACCTGGGCCAAGGGCTGCCCGACAAGCGGTGGCTCTCCGTCGGAGTGTGCCAGACCGGGGACACCGAGGACCACCTCCGGCTCGGCCGCGCGCTCGCCGACGGCATCGCCGCGCTGCCGGACCGCAAGGTGGTGCTGATCGCCTCCGGCGCGCTCTCCCACACCTTCTGGCCCCTGCGCGAACTGCGCGACCACGAGGCGAGCGACCCCGAACACCTGCGCACCCCCGAGGCGCGCGCCGCCGACGAGGAGCGCATCGCGTGGTTCCTGCGCGGCGACCACGCGCGCGTGCTGCGCACCATGCCGGAGTTCGCCGTCCACCGGCCCGAGGCGGGCTTCGGTCACTACCTGATGCTGGCGGGCGCCCTGGGCGAGGAGCGCCTGACGGCGCCCGCGCGGGCCTACAGCGCGTACGAGAACTCGATCGGCACGGGACAGATCCACCTGTGGTTCGACCGCCCGGCGGAGGGCTGGACGGCGTAAGGGCGCTTCCCCGAGGGCGCCGTGCCCCAATGGGGCGCGGGGAACGGCGCGACAAGCCACCACACCCCCGCATTCCGCGATGTACGAACAGGGGCACCCCGTGCCCGGAAACGGAGGCGCCATGAACGCCGCACGCACTCCCCGTCAGGACGGCACCCGCGAATACCGCCGCATCCTGCTCGACGGCGCCGTCGTCCACGTCGTACGGGAGGGCGAAGCCCTCATCGCCGGCGACGGCCGCCGCGTGAAGGCGGCCGACGCCCGGCACCTGCCGCCCGTACAACCCTCGAAGGTGATCGCCGTACACCTCAACCACCGCAGCAGAGTCGAGGAGTTCCAGGTCTCGCTGCCGCCCGCGCCCACGTACTTCCACAAGCCCGTCTCCGCGCTCAACGCGCACGGGGGAGCGGTGGTGCGCCCCGAGGGCTGCCGGTACCTCAACTACGAGGGCGAGATCGCGCTCGTCATCGGCCGCGAGTGCCGCAACATCGCACCGGGCGACGCGGCGCACCACATCGCCGGATACACCGTCGCCAACGACTACGGCCTGCACGACTTCCGTGACACCGACGCCGGTTCGATGCTCCGGGTCAAGGGCTCCGACACGCTCTGCCCGCTGGGCCCCGGACTGGTCACGGGATGGGACTTCCGCGGCAAGTACCTGCGTACGTACGTCAACGGCGAGCTGGTGCAGGACGGTTCGACCGACGAGATGACGTGGGACATGCACTACCTCGTCGCCGACATCGCCCGGACCATCACCCTCGTCCCCGGCGACGTCCTCCTCACCGGCACACCCGCGCATTCGCGCCCCGTCCAGCCGGGCGACGTCGTGGAGGTCGAGGCGGAGGGGCTGGGGCGGCTGACCAACCACATCGTGACGGGCCCGACGCCCGTCCGGGACGACTGCGGCGCGCAGCCGACCGCCTCGGAGGAGGTCCTGTCCACGGCCCTCGGCGGCGACTGGGAGCACCGGGGCATCCGGCCTCCCCGGAGACCCTAGGATGACCCCCGCTCCCCCGTACGGGGGAGCGATTCGACGTCCTCACCACCTCGAAAGATGAGTGAACGTCAGCCCCCGGCTCGACGCCCTGGAACGCCGGCCCATGGAACCGTTCCTCCTGATCACACCTTCCCGTCGCATCAGGAGAATCGGGTCATGGCCAAGTCCGAATGCACCGCCCCCCGTCCGGGAAACGCCGTTGCCGAGGTTGCGCCCCCGCCCCGATGGGCCGTCAGGGCCGCCGTCGCCTCGGCGCTCTCCGCGACCGTCGGGTTCATTCCGGTACACGCGATCTGGGCGCTGGGCATTCCCCTCTGGGCTGACGAGCGGAAGTTCCGGGAGTGGTACGAGGTCGGCGGCGGCCCGTACCTTCTCGTACTCAGCGGCCTGGCCCTGCTGGCGGGCATCCTGGCGTTGAGCCTGGTCCGGCCGTGGGGTCTGGTGTTCCCGCGCCGGACCCCGTTCCTGGCCGGGCGCAGAGTTCCGCGCCGGACGCCGGCCGCCACGGCCTTCGCCGTCTCCGCCTTCCTCCTCCTGTACACGCTCTGGGCCGCCGCGCAGACGATCGGCGACTTCCACGACGACGGTGTCTTCAGCCCCTGGATCGTCGTCTACGGAATCCCGCAGTTCCTGGTATGGGGCATCGGGCTGTTCGTCGCCGCACACTCCTACCGCCACCGCACGTCACCCGGCCACCGGGTCCTGCCGGACGTGGCCGGGTGAACCGGACACGGACGTGGCGGCGAACAGCTCCGCGACCCGCTGCTTCTCCGCCGTACTCTGCGGGACGAGGTAGGCACAGGCCACGTACACGGCGAGGTTGACCGCCATCCCCACGACCCCCGAGGTCAGGCCGCTCAGCCAGGGGATGGAGGTGGGGTAGACCGCCGAGAGCCCGGCGGCGGTGACGAAGCCGGTCACGGTCCCGGCGACCGTGCCGGTCCGGTTGCCGCGCTTCCAGAAAAGGCCGAGGAACTGCGGGACGGCGAGCTGCACCACTCCCTGGTACGCCATGATCGACAGCGTGATGAGGTTGCTGAGCCCGATGTTGGCGACCAGCGCGGAGGCCACCGTGTAGACGGCGATGGAGATCTTCGCCGCCAGCAGCCGCCCCTTGTCGTTCATCGGCCGGTACACCGCGACCAGGTCGTTGGAGATGAGCGTGCCCACGGACTGGAGCACCCCGTCGGCCATGCCGATCTGCGCGGCCAGGACACACAGGGCGATCGCGATGATGACCCACGGGCCGCCGATGTGCTGGGCCAGGGTGAACAGCGCGCGGTCGGGGTTGTCGGAGACGCCGGGCAGCGTCCCGGACAGCAGCGCGGCGGTCAGCAGCAGCCCGGCGAAGACGAGCGAGGCGGGCATGACGAACACGGCGGAGCGCTTGACGCTGCGCACCCCGTCCGCGGTGAAGAGCCGGACGAACATCCCCGAGAGGCACCAGCCTCCCACCGAACCGGTGAAGGTCAGGGCGAAGAGATAGAGCCCGCCGCTGCCCCCGCCGCCCACGGGCAGCGACAGCCGTTCCACGGGCAGCCGCGAGAACCCGTGGCCGTGCACCGCCAGATAGACGATGAGCCCCACCAGCAGGACCGACCCGAAGACGTACGCGATCATGCCCTGGTAGAAGTCCGTGACGACCACTCCGCGCATCCCCATGCGCACCGTCCAGAACTGCCGGACCACCAGCACCAGCACTCCCGCGAGCACCGACTGGGAGTAGCTGAGGTGACCGAAGGAGATGTAGTAGAAGACCAGCCCCATGGCCTGCATCCCGAGCACCGTCATCGGGAAGTTCACCAGGGCCTGGATCAGCGCGGGCACGGTGCGCGACGACGTTCCGCCGTAGCGCAGCCCGAACAGGTCGGACTGGGTGCGCAGCCCGTACCGCTCCCCCCACATCCACACCCGCCGGGACATCAGATACATCAGCAGGTAGGCGAACAGCCCGTAGACCAGCAGATGGAAGCCGATCACCCCGCCGCCCGCCGCCAGGCCGGCGTCGGCGATGAAGACCGAGCCGGGAAACCAGGTGTTGAGGACCGACATGGTCTGATAGCCGCTGCCGAAGCTGC
Source organism: Streptomyces sp. NPDC059788 (assembly GCF_042732265.1). Lineage (NCBI taxonomy): Bacteria > Bacillati > Actinomycetota > Actinomycetes > Kitasatosporales > Streptomycetaceae > Streptomyces > Streptomyces sp. NPDC059788. The sequence goes on from NZ_JBHWHY010000039.1 coordinate 31,397, forward strand.
GCCCGCCTACGGCGTAGTCGGTGAAGTCGGCGTCACGCCTGCGGTGCACATACAGCGTGAGGAGCACTCCGCAGAAGAAGAGCACCACCATGCCGTAGCCGAGGAACACATTCACTGGGGCGAGCCCCTCTCCGTCGCGAGGAGGTATCAGTCGATCTCGCCGCGGGCCGACTCGACGCCGTACAGCGCGATGACGCCTGCCGAGATGTGCGTACCGAGGGCGAGGAAGTAGCAGACGGACAACGGGATTCCGCCCTGGAAGCGCGGATCGCCCGCGGCCCAGTACACCGGCGGTGCCAGCGCCAGTACGGCGTCGAGCGCGAACCAGCAGCCGAACAGCGCCCACTTCCGCCGCGGGGAGAGCGCGACGGCCCAGCGGGCGAAGCGGCCGGACAGCGCCCCGGCGAACCGCCGGACAGGCGGCCGGCGGAACGGCCGCGGGCTCCCTCCGCCGGACGTCATGCCACCGGACGTCATGTCACCGGCCGCCCTGTCACCGGGCGTCATGGACGATCTCCCCGTCGAAGACCGTCATCGCCACCGGCATCGTCGCGATCTCGTGCGGGTCCGCATGCGCCAGATCGCCGTCCACGACACAGATGTCGGCCACCTTGCCGGGCTCCAGCGTCCCTTTCCAGCTCTCCGCGAAGTCCTGCCACGCGGCGTTCGAGGTGTACGCGCGCAGCGCGGTCTCCAGGTCGACGCACTGCTCGGGGCCGCTCTGCCGCCCGCTCGCCCGCGCCTCCCGCAGCATCATCGAGGCCACGCCCCGGCGCCAGTCGGGGTAGGTGATGGGCGCGTCCGAGCTGGCGGTGACCGGGATGCCGGCCTCCACGGCGCTGCGCACGGGCCACTGATAGGCGGAGCGCTCGGGCCCCACGATCGCGTCCATCGCGTCCGCGGTGGCGTCCTTGACCCCGGGGTTCATGTTGATGCCCCAGCCGTGCCTGGCGAGCGTGGCCAGCGAACGGGCCGAGGCGAAGTCGCCGTGGATGACGTAGTGGCGCGCGTCCCGGCGCGGAGTCCCGGTCTGCGCCGCCTCGAAGGCTTCGACGACCGCGTCGATGCCGTGGTCCCCGGTGATGTGCACGCCGAGCTGGTGGCCTGCGGCGTGGGCGTACTGCACGATCGCGTTCAGTTCCTCGACCCGCTGGGCGTCGCTGTGCCCGTGCAGACAGAGGCTCCCGCGTCCGCCGCCCTCGTACTCCTCGTGCATCCAGGCCGTACGGCTCGGCGGGATGCCGTCGGCGAACAGCTTGACGCCGAGTACGCGCAGCCGCCGCGGATCGGCCGCCGCGCACACCCCTTCCAGCTGGACCAGCCGGTCGGGCAGGTGCCGCGCCGCGCCGCCCATCTCCAGGGGGAGCAGCAGCACACTGACCCGCGCCCGCAGTTCACCGGCCGACTCCAGGCGGGCGTACGTGTTGAGCGTCCCGGTGTCCGCGACTCCCAGGAAGAGCGAGGTGCCGCCGGGGCCGAGGCCCGGCTCGGTGAAGCTGGTGATGCCCTCGGCGTGGCAGACCGCGATGGCGGAGCGGACGGCGGCCTCGCGCGCGGCGTCGTCCATCAGCGGCACCACGGCGTTCACCAGGTCCTGCGCGCCCTCACGCAGGATGCCCGTCGGGGCGCCGTCGGCGTCGGTCTCGATGACACCGCCGGGCGGTACCGGTGTGGTGGCGGTGATGCCCGCGAGTTCCAGGGCGCGGGAGTTGAGCCAGGAGGTGTGCCCGGAGAACTCGTACAGCAGCACCGGGTTGTCCGGCGACACCTCGTCCAGGTCCTGGCGCCGTGGGGTACGGCCGGGCTCGGCCAGGCACTCCTTGAGGTAGCCGACGTCCCATCCGTTGCCGAAGATCCAGGCGCCGGGCGGGAGGCCGGCGGCCTTGCCGCGTACCGCGTCGCGTACGCCGGCGATCGACGGCACGGCGGGCCAGGCGACGTCGAGGGCCAGCGGCGGCCGGGTGGCGCCGAAGGCGGCGGCGTGCAGATGCGAGTCGTTGATCCCGGGGAGCGCGGTGCGACCTTCGAGGTCGACGACCTCGGTACCGGGCCCGACGAGCGCGCGGATCTCGCCGGTGCTTCCGGTCGCCACGACCAGGCCGTCGCGCACGGCGACGGCCTGCGTGGCGCGAAACGCGGCGTCGACGGTCAGCACGGTGCCGTCGACCAGCACGAGGTCTGCGGGTCCGGGCATGGAAGACCCCTTTCCGTCCGTTGTCGTTTGGGCCCAAACATAAGACCGGGAGCTGTCCCCGGCGCAAGGGGGCTGCACAAATTCCCGGTGCGGGATACGGGCGTTGGCGCGTGGGACGCCGGTGCGGGATGCGGGCATGGACAGGTGCGGGGCGCCGTCCCGCCTCGGGCTTCCGCCCGCTTCGGGTACGTGATCTCGCCCCGCCCGCCGTATCACCCGGCGAGCCGCTCCACCCGCCGCATCACCTCGCGGCAGAAGTCCCCGACCCCCTCCGGGTCGTCCGTGAACTGCGACGGCTTGATGCAGAACGTCGTGAAGCCCTGCTCCATCTGCTCCGGCACGGCCTCCAGTGCCCGGCCGAGGTCGGCCACCGACTCCCCGTCCGGGAAGACGGCGCGTGTGCCGCCGACCATCTCCAGCTCGGACATGTCCCGCCCGGCCTCCGCCATGGCCACGCGCAGCTTCTCCAACTCGCCCGGCGCGGGGCGCCCCAGCGGGTTGAACCCGTGGCCGTACGTCACCATGCGCCGCAGCACCGCGTCGTGCAGCGTCGAACCGCCGAACCACAGCTCGGGGCCGCCCGCCCGGTGCGGCTTCGGCTCCAGCCAGGCATCACGGAAGCGGTAGTGCTCGCCCTCGAAGGTGGCGGGGCCGGGCTGCCAGAGCAGCTTCCAGGCGGCCAGGTGCTCGTCGAGCAGCCTGCCGCGCCGCGCGAAGGGGACCTGGAGCGCGGCGTATTCGTCCTCGCTCCAGCTCACCGTCGGCAGGACGACGAGTCGTCCCTCGCTCAGCAGGTCGAGCGTGGCCAGCTCCTTGGCCAGCAGGAGCGGATGGCGCAGCGGCGCCAGCACGGCAGCGGCGGCGAGCCGGAGGCGCTCGGTGACGGCGGCCATGGCGGCGAGCAGGACGAGCGAACTGGGCCACGGCGTGTCCGGGGGCTGGTTTCCCGGCAGGGCGTACTCGCGCGGGTTGGGCATCGGGCCCTTGGCGCCGGAGTCCGGGCCGAGCACGATGTGCTCGCTGAGCATGACCGAGTCGAATCCGGCGTCCTCCGCCTCGCGGGCCCAGCGCACCAGGGCGCCGAGGTCGCAACGGCCGCCGGTCATGGTCCAGTTCTCGGTCAGCACGAGCGTCATGCGGGGGTGGGGCTTGGTCATCCGTACTCCCGGCCTCGTTCGGGCGTATTGTTTGAGCCCAAACGGTAAGCCGCTCCGCCGCCTCGCTCAAGAGCCGTGCCGCATCCCGGTCGAGCGCGCCGGGGGAGCCGAGGCCCGCGGATCACCACGCCCGGGGACGCGTAGGATCCGAACACCGGAACCCGGCCTGTTCCCACGCCGAACCGACCTCGCTCCAGGAGACGACATGAGCAGCGCCCTTCTCGTGATGGACGTCCAGCAGGCCATCGTGGACATCGCCGACGACGGCTCCGGATATCTGCCGCGTCTGCGCGGGGCGATCGACGGGGCCCGGGCGGCGGACATCCCCGTGATCTACGTGGTCATCGCCCTGCGTCCCGGTTTCCCGGAAGTCGGCACGCACAACAGGCCGCTCGCCGCCATCGCCCAGGCCGGCCTGTTCGTCGAGGGCGCCCCGGGCACCGAGATCCACCCCGAGGTCGCGCCCCGGCCGGGCGACGTGGTGGTCACCAAGAAGCGGGCGAGCGCGTTCTCGGGCAGCGATCTCGACATGGTGCTGCGGGCGCGCGGTATCGACCGTCTCGTGCTCACCGGCATCGCCACCAGCGCCGTGGTGCTGTCCACCCTGTGCCAGGCGAACGACATGGACTTCGGCCTCACCGTTCTCTCCGACGCCTGTCTGGACACCGACCCGGAACTGCACCGGGTCCTCGTCGAGCGACTGTTCCCGCAGTGGGCGGACGTCGTCACCGCCGACGACTGGGTCAAGACGATCGCACCTCGGTAGCAGCGTCCCCGCCTCGGTGGCACCGCCTCCGGGTACGCCCTCTGGGCCGACCGCTGCCCTGCGGAGTCACGGCGTCACGAAGTTACGGAGTGCAGACGCGGGCACCCTCGCCTACGTCCCTCAGTTCCGCGATGTCGAGCGGTGGCAGCTGTGACAGCTCGACGCAGGCGTCGGCCATGGCGGCGTGGTGGCGGGGGTCGTCGAGGACGGCCGTCATGGCGTCGGCGATCTCGTCGCGCGTCGCGGTGAGTTCCAGCGCGCGGCCGAGGCCGAGCCGTGCGAACGCCGCGACGTTGTCGGGCTGGTCGGCGAGAACACCCATGCCCAGGACGGGCGTCGCGCCCTGCACCGCGTCGAGCAGGGATGCCCGGCCCCCGTGCGTCACGAACAGGTCGGTACGGCGCAGGAGCGCGGGCTGCGGGACGCGCTCCGCGACATGGATACGGGGGTCCGTGCTCCGCAGGTGCTCCGCGAGGTTTCCGGCGGACACGATGGCGTCGCAGCCGAGGGCGGAGAGCGCGGCCATGATCTCCTGATAGGCGTCCCGCACGAGGGTCCGGAGCCCCGACATCGTGGTGGTCAGGGTGCCGAGGCTCGCGTAGACGAGGGGGCGGGAGGCGGAGCGGCCCAGCCGGTCGGGGAGGGGTGACCGGTCTTCGACGACGGTACGCCGCACGACCTGCGTGAAGGGCGGGGGCGTTTCGTAGAACCACTGGGCCGGCGCGGGCGTGAGCAGCGCGGGGAGCACGGGTGGGCCCTGCTCGTGGCGCTTGTGGAGAGGCGCCAACTCGGGCGCGATGTCGGTGTCCCAGAGGTCCAGGAGCACCGGACCGAGGCCGTTGTCGGCCGCGAGTACGGGCAGACGCAGGACCTCCGCCGCGAGGTGCGCACCGAGATCACTGCACTCGGCGATCACCAGATCGGGCCGTGCCCGGGTCCACGCGGCGATCAGGTCATGGGCCTTCGTCTCGGCCTGATGCGGCCAGAGCCGGCCGAAGACGTACCGGTTGAAAGGCACGTTCCCGTACCTCTTCCACACCCCGCTCGCCGTCTGCTGTACGGCGGGATTGCACGTCCAGTCCGTTCCCGCCTCGTGGAATTCCATCCCGCGGCGCCGGGCTTCACCGCGGAACATGAGGGGGGCGTAGAGCGCCACATCGTGGCCCTGCTGAAGGGCCGGCCCGGTGACGTAATCGAGTGCGGACACATGCGAAGGGACCGGCTCGGCGGTGATGGCTATCCGTAAGGGCACGCGAACTCCAACTTCTCCGCCGCGAAGGCGGCGCACATCGTTACGGAGGCAGAAAGCCGGAAGGCGAACCGGCAGCCCGGGACCTGCTCGACAAGACCGCCCACGAAAACTCCGTACGCGCGACCGCTGTTGCCCGCCGGAGAAATTCCCGCCTGCCGTCGTCGAGGCTACGTCCGGGCCCGGCCGCCCGGCACCGTTCCCACGTGATCTACGTAGTGCATTACGTAGTCATTACGTAATCCCCACCTACAGAGGCCGCCGCGGTGCGGGAGCGGAGCCGGGCGGCGAATACCGGCGAAAGCGGGAGCGTACGCGTGTCGCCGGGTCAGGCGGTGCGGCGGATGAGGAGGACGTGGTCGGTGACCTCCGCGGTGCGCCCGTCCGGCCCGGTCGCGATGCGGCGGGGCGCGTGGGCCCGCTCGACCGTCCATGCCGCGGGATCCAGTGCGATACCGGCGGCGACTTCCCGCGGGCCCGGATACCGGGTATCGGGGTCCTGGTTCCACGACCAGGGCGCGGTCGAGCCGTGATCGACGACCAGCAGCCGCCCGCCGGGGCGCAGCGCGTGCGCGGCCGAGCGCAGGACGGCCGACCGGTCCAGCGTGAAGGGGGTGTGCAGGTAGTGGGCGCAGACCAGGTCGAACGCGCCGGGCGGGAAGGATTCGTGCAGGTCGTGCCGTACGGCGAGGACGCGATCGCCCAGGCCGTGTGAGTGGGCGAGGGTGGCGAGCCGCTCGACCGCGACGGCCGAGATGTCGGTGGCGGTGACGTGCCATCCCTGGCCGGCGAGCCACAGCGCGTCGCCTCCGCCGCCGCATCCGAGGTCCAGCGCGTCACCGGGCGGCAGGTCCGTCACCGTCTCGGTGAGGCGGGCGTTCGGCCGCGGGCCGACGGCTGCCGGCCGGGCCGCGTAGACGCCGTCCCAGAACGCGGTCGCATCGGTGGTACTCATCAAGTCTCCTTGCGTCGAGGTGCGTGCAGTCTTGCCGGGCACGCCACGACCTGGCACGAAAACTTGCGGTAACGGCAAGCTGAGCCCCATGGACCCCAGCCCAGCCGGAACCGCTCGAACCGACCCCGCAGACGCACGAAGGATGTGAATGGCTGTACGTGCTCAACGGCCGCCTGCGGCTGGTGCTCGGCGACCGCGACCTGACATTGCCGCCCGGTGAGGCAGCCGAGTTCGACACGTCCTTGCCGCACTGGCTGGGCAGTGCCGACGGCGGCGTGGTCGAACTGCTCATCCTGTTCGGTCTGCAAGGAGTGCGTGCCCACTCGCTCGCATAATCGGCAGCGCCCGGTTCCCCGGATACAACCCGGCCTGCAAAATGGCTGTTTGGCGACCACAGCAGTCCGAGAACATGTCACGAAAGCCGCGCCGGGCGCGATACTTTTCGCCCCAAGCCGACGGCTTGAGCGGCTCGTACGGCACGTGCGGCTCGCACGCCTTGTTGCCGTCGCCTTTTGCAGATGTGGTCCGTACTTTGCGCAGTCGTCCTTCAGGACAACGACTTTGAGGAGCACCTTTCTTGACCACTCACCTTCGACCGGGCGCCCGCGGTCCGCGGATGGTACTGGCGCTGATCGCGGCACTGTGCAGCATCATCGGTGTCACCGCGCTCGGTACGACACCGGCGGCGGCAGCCGATCAGCGGCACGCGATCTACGCGATCGCGCACCGGGTCGACACCCTGGACGGCGTGGACGCCGCGCTCAACCACGGCGCCAACGCCATCGAGATCGATGTCTGTGCCTGGTGGAACCCGAACGAATGGCGTGCTTGGCACGACTGTTCCTCGGCCGGCGAGAACCGGCGGGGCCCCAGCTTCGACAGCATGATCGACCGAATCCTCTCCCACGCCAACGCGGGGCGCCGGCTGGCGCTGGTCTGGCTGGACATCAAGGACCCGAACTACTGCGGCGAGGCGCAGAACCGTACGTGCAGCGTCGCCGGACTGCGTGACAAGGCGCAGCGGCTGACGGCCGCCGGAATCCAGGTGCTGTACGGGTTCTTCGAGTATCACGGCGGCAACACGCCGGACGTCGGCGGCCGGGGCTGGAAGAGTCTGGAGGGCAAGCTCGGCAAGCTGGAGGGCATCACCACGACCGGGAGCCGCGACAAGGTCCGGAACGCCTTCAACCAGTCCGGTTCCGGATTTCCGAACGGCCGCCGAGTGATGGACTACGGCGACAACAACATCACCAACGGGTTCGGCAACTGTACGGAAGCCACCTGGAACACGTGCGCGGAACTGAAGAAGGGTGCCGCGGACCGCGCCGCCGGCCAGCTCGCGGCCACGCTGTCCTGGACGACCACCTACAACGACCCGTGGTACGTCGACAAGCTGCTGGGCGACGCGCGGGTGGACGGCATCATCGCGGGCTACGCCAACTTCACCGGAGAGCACGAGTACGACAACGGCTGGCAGTGCGCCAACGCCATCAACCTCATCCGTGACTGGGTGAACCGGCACAGCGGCAGCCACCGCATGGCCAACAGCGGCGACCGCCTGTTCAAGTAACGGTCTGTCGAAGCAGCGGACAGCCCCGAGCAGCGGACGCCCCCGGGCCGGGGCGGCCCCGAACCGCCCCGCGCCCGTGGGCCCTTCACACCGCCGGCCGGCCGCGGACCATGCGGCCGGCTCGGCGCTCAGCTGTTCGGCGCGCCGCTGCCCTCGTACGAACCGAGGTTCTCGATCAGGGCGACGAGAGCGGGGTCGCCGGCGAAACGGTCCGCGTGGATCTTGCGGATCTTGTCGGCGATCCCGGGGTCCTCGTCGTCGGTGAGGTCCTGGGAGACCATGTTCCGCACGAGGGGCAGGCCGATCTCGTCCACCCGGCGGTGGAGCGGGGCGTGCATGTACGCGCGGTACGCCTCGACGTCCTTGACCGCGAAGAGGGCGCCGTAGTCGAAGTCGCCGCCGATGTCACGGCCGACCGCCCAGTGCTCGACGGCGTCGATCTCCCGGCCCATCCTGCGCAGCAGGTCCAGCGCTTCGTGGACCTTGTCCTGGGGGGCGTCGGGGCGCATGGCGAGGCGGATCTGGTGATAGATCACGGTGGATCTCCTTCGCTTCGGTAGACGGGGGTGGCTTCCGGTTTCACCCGCATTCTTTGGCTATAGCTTATAACCATAATGATGGGTGCTTGCAAGGCGCTGCCGCGGAGGCGGGCGTCTTCGGTGAACTCGCGGCTCTCGGCGGTCCGTTCTTCGGGTGTGCGAGCTGAGGGTGTGCGAGTCGATGGGATGCGCGAGCTGCTGGGTGCGGGCGCCGGGTGGGGGTGCGTGGAGGGGCTACCCGACCTGGCTCTCCGCGCTGTAGCCGCGAAGGAGTGCGCTCAGGATGTCGGTCAGGCGTGGGGCGACGTCGACGACGGCGTGGGCGAGGCCGGGGTCCGACTCGTACAGGCGGCGCAGTTCGGTTCCCGGGGCGGCCATCTGCCACAGCGCTCCGGCCATCGACGTGGCCGTGGCGACGACGTTGCCGGCCTGTGCCGGGCTCAGCGCGGCGGCCCGGCGCAGTGCCTCGCTCACGGCCGCGACCTCGGCGAGGGCGGTCAGCTTGAAGGACCGGACGCTCTCCAGCGAGACGTTGCGTTCCAGGTTCATCGGGGTGTGCGCGAGCAGGTCGCAGAACAGGGGGCGTGCCACCAGCGACTCGGCCAGCAGTCCGGCGACGGTGTGCAGGCGGCGCTCCTGGCCCGCGCTGTCCGCGGGGGCCTCCGCGTCCGTGCCGGGCGCCAGGTCGGCGAGTTGTTGGCGTACCGCCTGCGACCACTGCGTCCACCCGGCGGCGGCCAGGCGCAGGTAGATCTCCTCGCGGGTTTCGAAGTAGCGGAGCATCGCCGACTTGTGCAGCCCGACCTCCGCGGCGATGTCGGTCAAGGTCACCGACCGGATGCCGTGCGCCGTGGCCAGCCGGGCCGCGGCGTCGAGGATCGCCGCCTCGCGGGCGCGCTTGGCCTCGGCGCTGCGGGCTCGTGCGGGCGGTCGGGAGCTGGCCATGCCCACACTCTAACGCAACCAGGTTGCACTATTAACGCAACCGTGTTTCGCTAAGCCCATGACAACCCAGACGTGGTTCATCACCGGTTCCTCCCGCGGCTTCGGCCGCTCCCTCGCGATCGCCGCCCTGGAGGCGGGCGACCGGGTCGTCGCCACCGCCCGTAAGCCGGCCGACCTCGCCGACCTGGCCGAGCGCTTCGGCGACCGGATACTGACGGTCGCGCTCGACGTGACCGACGCCGCCGCGGCCACGGCCGCGCTCGACGCGGCCCGTGACCGCTTCGGCCGCATCGACGTGGTCGTCAACAACGCCGGCTACGCGAACGTCGCCCCTGTCGAGACGGCGCCCCAGGACGACTTCCGCCGCCAGTTCGAGACCAACTTCTGGGGCGTGTACCACGTGTCCAAGGCGGCTCTGCCCCTGCTGCGGGCGCAGGGCGGCGGCACCGTCGTCCAGTTCTCCTCCATCGGCGGCCGGGTGGGCGGCAGCGCCGGGCTGGGCTCCTACCAGGCGGCCAAGTTCGCCATCGACGGCCTGACCCGCGTACTCGCCACCGAGACCGCGCCGTTCGGCATCCGCTACCTGGTCGTCGAGCCCAGCGGCTTCGCCACCGACTGGGCCGGGTCCTCCATGGAGATCCAGGACATCCCGCCGGAGTACCGGGAGACCGTCGGCGCCTTCCACGACCGGGCCCGGGCCGGCCGCGCCGCCGGCGACCCGGACCGCGCCGCCGAGATCCTCGTCCGCGTCCTCAAGCGCGACGAGCTCCCCGCCCACCTGCTCCTGGGCGAGAACGCGGCCCGGATGGCGCTCGACCACGCACGGCGCCAACTGGCCGAGGCCGAAACCTGGCAGGCCGTCGCCGTCTCCGCCGACTTCGGCGCGGGCTACCCCGTCGAACTCCCGACCTGCGCCGAGTAGACGGGGGATCGTCCGAACCGGCAGGAAGAAGGCGGCGGGGCAGGGGAGCGGCGGGGGTGTTCTCTCAGGCCTCCTGCCGGGCGGACCGCCCCTCGGGGCGCAACTGCCACAGAGGTGGTACGGAGCGTGCCGGAGCGCTGTTCTCCAGGTGGCGGCGCAGAACCGGCAGCGCCTCCTGGGAGAGGCCCAGTTCCTCGGCGAACCTGCGGGTGGTGGCGTACTGGATACCGGTGGCCGCGGTGTGCCGCTCCCACTGGACGAACCGCCGGTAGAGGGTGGCGGCGTCCTGCGGCGCACTGTGGCCCCCGCGCGCCTGGCCGGGCGTCGCCCGCTGCCGGCCGGCCCGTTCGCGTTCGCGGGCGACTTCGGAGAAGCCGCACACGGAGCGGCTGGCCTCCTCGGCCTGCGCCAGGTCGGTGGTGCCGTCCAGGGCCCGGGCCAGCCGGTTGATCTCCAGGGCCCGGGACAGGGGGAGCCGGTAGACGTGTGCGCTGGCGGGGCCGAGTACGACCGGGTCCGGCGCGTCGCGGGTGCCGCAGACGCCCCGGAGACCGCGGGCCGCGGCGACCAGGAGGGCACTCGCCTCGGAGGGGTGCCAGGCGAAGACGTCGCCGACCGAGCGCGTATGCGCCGCGGTGAGGGAGAACTCCGGGCCTTCCAGGCGGGGCAGCAGTACGGCTTCGGGCACCTCGGAGTCGAGGCCGGGGCCGGCGATGTGCACCGCGGCCGGCAGGCCGGTGCGCCGGCACGCCGCCACCACGAGGGCGTCGCCCAACGGGCTGCGCAGGGTGGGTTCGCAGCCGTCGGCCGCCACGTCCCCGCCGACGTCGACGATGTCGACGTGGTCGGCGCCGCAGTACTCGGCGGCCCGGACGATCTGGCGGGCCAGGCCGACCGCGCCTTCGTAGGGGTCGATGAGGCCGAGCGCGGGCCGCAGATCGGCCGCGAGCCGGGGGAGCAGCGAGCCCGCGGGAGGGACGGGGGCGGACCGGGGCGTGACCAAGTGGACCTGATCACCGACGTGTTCGGTGCCGGTGAAGTCCGTCCGGCGCCGGGGGCCGGGGACCGGATCGACCACCAGGCGCTCCCAGGCGTAGGTCAGGACGAGGGCGGGAGCGTCCTCGCCGTGCAACGCCGCGTGGACCATGGCGGTGGTGATCGCGTCGCCTCCGCCTCCGGCGGCGATGAGAAGTTTGGCAGTCAATACCGTTACCCCCTCGGGTTGTTTGCGGTGGTCGTCCCGCTGACCGGAGCGTCGGGGCCGTATTCCGGCAGACGCCCCGGCAGACGGCGCCGTACCGATCCCTCCAGGTTCGCGGCCCAGGCCGCTATCGTGCCTTGAGAGTTGTACTTCAGTTCCCTTGTCGAAAGAGGGAAGGTGTTGTCCATGGCCGCCTCTGCTCCCGTTCAGCTGTTTTCGGGCAGGCCGGTTTCCCCTGAGACTCCCTACCAGCAGTACGTCTACGTCTACCCGCACCAGAAGGCCTACCGTCGGCTGGAAAGCGGGCCGTTACTGAGCGAGTTATGGAGGCACGAGCAGCTCGGCTCCCTCTCGCTCTACGTGCACATCCCCTTCTGTGAGATGCGCTGCGGTTTTTGCAACCTCTTCACCCGCACCGGTGCTCCGGAAGACGTCACGAGCGCGTTCCTGGACACCCTGGGCCGGCAGGCGCAGGTGACCCGGGAGGCGTTGGAAGCGAGCGGCCGGTCCGTCCGTTTCCAGTTGTCCGCCTTCGGCGGCGGCACCCCCACCTATCTCACCGCCGCGGAACTGACCCGGCTCTGCGACATCTGCGAGAACGTGATGGGCGCCGACCTCCGCGCCGTCCCCTGGTCGGTGGAGACCTCCCCGGCCACCGCGACCGCCGACCGGCTCGCGGTGCTCGCCGAACGCGGCGCCACCCGCCTGAGCATCGGCGTGCAGAGCTTCATCGACGAGGAAGCCCGCGCCGCCGTACGGCCGCAGAAGCGCGCGGAGGTGGAGGGGGCCCTGACCCGGCTGCGCGAGGCCGGCTTCCCCATCCTCAACATCGACCTCATCTACGGCATCGACGGCCAGACGGAAGCCTCCTTCCGCGTCTCCCTGGACGCCGCGCTGGCCTGGGAGCCGGAGGAGATCTACCTCTACCCGCTGTACGTGCGCCCCCTGACCGGCCTGAGCACCCGCCACGACAAGGACCGCCGGCAGTGGGACGAGCAGCGCCTGCGCCTGTACCGCTACGGCCGCGACCATCTGCTGGCCGCCGGCTACGAGCAGACCTCGATGCGGGTCTTCCGGCGGCTGGGAACCCCGGCCGACGACCTCGCCGAGGACACGAGCATCAGCGAGTACAACCAGCAGGCCGGGATGGTGGGACTCGGAGTCGGCGCCCGTTCGTTCACCTCGGCCCTGCACTACACCACCGACTACGCGGTGGCCGTGCCGGAGGTGCGGCGCATCATCGACGACTACATCGCCACCCCCACCGAGGAGTTCCGCCGGGCCCAGTGGGTCTTCCGGATGGACGACGGGGAACGGCGCCGGATGTACGTCCTGCAGTGGCTCCTGGAGACCGTCGGCCTGCCGGTCGCCGGCTACCGCGGCCTGTTCGGCACGGAGCCCGAGGAGGACTTCCCGGCGGAGTTCGCCCTGCTCCGCGAGAAGCGGTGGCTCGATGACGGCGAGAGCACGGTGCTCAGGCTCACCCCGGAGGGAATGGCCTGGGCGGACGCCATCGGCCCGCTGTTCTTCTCCCCGCGGGTCAACGACGCCATGACGAGCTACCTGGACAAGTAGCCCGGCCGACCCGGCGCCCCGCGCACCGAGCGGCCAGGTGACGGCAACGCCAACAGGGCCTCGACGTGCGCGGGCGCCACACAAAAAACTGACGTGTTGTCACTGCACACAGGTTGACTCGCTCCCAATATCGTTTCTAGCCTGTCAAACGGTTGATCCATGTAACGCTCCACAACTGATGAGTCCTGGGAGTTGTGCCCACATAGCGGGCCACAGGGACCTGGAGGGTGGCACCATGGCGGATCCCCAGCAGCCCCACTTACCGCTTCCGCCGAAGCCGGTGGATGTGGACGTGATCGAGAACGCCATCAGCGAACTGTTGCGCGGCCTCGGCCAGGGCGACAAGCCCGAGGTGATGGCACAGACCCCGCGCCGGGTGGCTGAGCTGTACGCCCAGTCGATCAATCCGGGCGACATCGACATCGAAGAGGACTTCAAGGTCTTCGACAATCCGGGAATGCAGGACCTGGTCCTGGTCAACGACGTGCACTACGTCTCGCTGTGCGAACACCACCTGGCGCCCGCCTTCGGGATCGCCCACGTCGGCTACGTACCCGACCGCAAGGTGGCGGGCTACTCCAAACTGAAGAAGGGCCTCAACTACCTCGCGCGCCAGCCCCAGCTCAACGAGCGCCTGGTGGTCGACGCGGTGAACTTCCTGGAGGCGCGGCTGCAGCCGAAGGGCATCGCCCTGGTCCTGCGCAGCGCACACTGCTGCATCGCGCTGCGCACCAACGCCCCGAGCCAGGAAGTCGTCACGGTCATCGAGCGGCGTGGCGTACTGTGCGAGGAGCGCTACTGGTCGCCGCTGTGGGCCAGTGCTGTTGCGGAGAAACCGGCCTTCCTGGGGAGGTAGGTGAGCCACATGGACCAGGGCACGCAGCCGGCGTCGATGGCCGACGAGGACGTACGCCGGCTCGCCGACCAGATGCGGCAGGCGCTGCAGACCTGCTCCGTCCACACCGTGGGCCCGCTGGCGGCGTACGAGAGATGCACCGCCGCCCTCGACGGAGGGCAGATCGACTCACGGCAGTTCCAGGAGATCGGCCGCAGGCTGGTCGCCGTGTCCGAAGAACGTATGCACGCGTACGAGTCCCAGGGGGAGCACCCCGACACCTCGCCGAAGATCGGCCGGGAGAAGCGGCTGATCAGCTTTGTCGACGCGCTCTTCGCCCTAGGCCTGCGCAAGAAGGAAGGCTGAGGGCCCCGTGGAGAAATGGCCGGACACACTCATCGCCGTGGTCGGCAAGGGCCGCAACTGCCCCCCGGCGGTGTACGACATGGCCCGCGAGGTCGGAGCGCTCGTCGCACGGCAACCCGGCTGCCTCCTGGTGACGGGCGGGCTCGGCGGCGCGATGGAGGCGGCGGCGCGCGGCGCGAAGGAGAACGGAGGCCGGGTGCTGGGCCTGCTGCCGGGCAGCTCGAACCGTACGACCCGGCCGCACGCCGAGGTGGACCTCCGGCTGGACACCGGACTGACCGCCAACGGCCGCAACATCGTGCTGGCCAGCGTCGCGCACGCCATGATCGCCGTGCCGGGCTCGCACGGAGCCCTCCAGGAGATGATCGTGGCCGTCGACGCGGAGAAGACGGTATGGGCCCTGGGCGAGCACGCCACGCGCCTTCCGGGAGTCGAGTACCTGGCGTCCCTGGAGGAACTGGCCGCGCGGCTGACCGCCTTCAGTACCGCGCCGGCCCCCGACCGGGGATAGCCGGTGAGCGGACGACCGCAGGGAGGGACCGATGAGCGCCACCGTCCTGACCGCCGACCTGGTGGTGCTCGCCCATGACAACGACAGCTGGCACCTCCTGCTGATCCGCAGAGGCAAAAACCCCTTCGAGGGCCGGTGGGCCCTTCCGGGCGGGAAGGTCGGCGCCGACGAAGACGCCACGACCGCGGCCCGCCGTGAACTGCGCGAAGAGACCGGACTGCGGGCCACTGACACCGACCTCGTTCCGCTGACCTGGCGCACCGCACCGGACCGGGACCCCCGGGGACGCTATGTGAGCCTGGTCTATGCCGCGTTGCTGCCCCGGCCGAAGCGGGTGCGCGGCGGCGACGACGCCGCGCACGCGTGGTGGCAGCCGCTGCCCACGCCCCCGGACGGCTTCCCGGACACCGAAGCGGGGCAGGATCTCGCCTTCGACCACGCAGCCGTCCTGCGCGAGGTCCTGCCCGCCGCGCCACCCGGCAGGTCGGCCGTCCCGCAGATCAGGGAGGCGACCGAGGCGGACAGCCGGGAGATACGGCGCCTGCTGACAGCACACGCTCCGGCCGACACCACCGTGGCCGGCACGGCCGCGGCGCCCGCCGCCCGCCAGGTGGCACGCCCCGGCCGTTGGCCGCTCGTAGCGGCGCTGGGAGGCTTCTTGGTGGGCTGTGCCGACGCCGGGGACCGGATACTGGTCCACCCCCGCTGGCAGGGGCGTGGCATCGAACAACAGCTGGCCGCAGCGCAGGCTAAGGAGAGCCCTTTACGGTGACCCGTAAGAAGACAGCAGTCACGCCCCCACCGCTCGCGTCCCACACCACCGGAGAACGCCCGGCATCCGCCCCGGGCCGCGGCGTGGTCGTGCTGCTCACCGTCGGCACCGGCCTGTCCGTGGCCAACAACTACTACGTACAGCCACTGCTCGGCGACATCGGCCGCGACCTCGGCCTGCCGGAAGGACAGGCCGGACTGCTGGTCACCGTGGCACAGTGCGCCTACGCCGCGGCCCTGCTCCTCGTCCTTCCCCTCGGCGACCTGCTCGAACGCCGCCGGCTGATCGTCATCCTGTCCTCGGCCTGCGCCGCGAGCCTGGTGCTCATGGCCACCGCCCGGTCGCAGCCGGCCCTGCTCCTGGGCGCGGGGCTGGTCGGGCTGTGCTCCGTCACCACCCAGGTGATGGTGCCCTACGCCGCCTCCCTGGCCGCACCCGACCAGCGCGGACGCGTGGTCGGCACGGTCATGGCGGGGCTGCTGTGCGGCATCCTGTTCGCCCGTACGGTGGCCGGCGCCCTGGCCCAGTGGGCCGGGTGGCACGCCGTCTACTGGTGCGCCGCGGGCCTGATGGCGCTCCTGGCCGCCGCGGCGGTGCTCTTCCTGCCCCGCTACCAGGAAACAGGCACCCCCGGCTACCGGCATCTGGTGGCCTCGGTGTTCCAACTGTTCGCCCGGGAGCCGGTGCTGCGGCTGCGCGCGGCGTACGGAGCGCTGTCGTTCGGTGCCTTCAGCGTGCTGTGGACCGCCCTGACCTTCCTGCTCTCCGCGCCGCCGTACGGCTACTCACCCGGCGTCATCGGACTGTTCGGCCTGGCGGGACTGGCCGGGGCACTGGCCGCGGCCCGCGCCGGGCGCCTCGCGGACCGGGGCCTGGCACACCAGGTGACCGGCATCTCGTCCGTACTGCTGCTCGTCGTGTGGCTCCCGCTGGGGCTGGGCGGCACCCTGCTGCCGGTCCTGGTGCTGGGCATCGCGGTCCTCGACCTCGCGGCCCAGGCCCTGCACATCACCAACCAGAGCGAGATCTACCGCCTGGCGCCCCAGTTCAGGTCCCGGCTCACCGCGGCGTACATGACGACGTACTTCCTGGCGGGAGCCACCGGATCGGCGCTCGCCTCGCTGGCCTACGCCCGGCAGGGCTGGACCGGCGTCTCGGTCCTCGGCGCGGCGCTCGGGGCGGCGACGACGGTCCTGTGGGGGATCTCGACACTGCGCCTTCGCGCCCGGCACCGGCGAGCCCCATGAAGCCGGGGGAGGCGCGCCGCTTCGCCGACGCCACCGCCGTGGGGCCGGAAGCGGTCCGTGCGCTGGCCGAAGAGTTCGTGACTCTCCACCACCACGAGAACCCCGGCGCCGGCTCCCCCGACCGGCGGCTGGCGGAGATCAGCGCGGAGATCTCCCGCACCGGGACGTACACGCACACGCCACAGGAACTGGACTTTGGAGCCAAGGTCGCCTGGCGCAACAGCATCCGCTGCATAGGCCGTCTGTACTGGCAGTCGCTGATCGTGCGCGACCGGCGGCACGTGGAAGGCGCCGACCGGATCGCCCAGGAAGCCGTCCGGCACCTGCAGCAGGCCACCAACGGGGGGCGCATCCGCCCGTACCTCACCGTCTTCGCCCCGGACCGTCCGCGGCGGCCGGCCCCCCGCATATGGAACGACCAGCTCATACGCTACGCGGGTTACACACGGCCGGACGGCTCGGTCCTCGGCGACCCGGTGAGCGCCGAGCTCACGGCCGCCGCCCGAAACCTCGGCTGGCCCGGCGGCCCCGGCACCCCCTTCGACATACTGCCCCTCATCGTCCACGGACACGACGACAAGCCCCAGTGGTTCGAGCTGCCCGAATCCGCCGTGCTCCAGGTGCCGATCGAACACCCCGAACACGGCTGGTTCGCCCGGCTGGGCGTGCGCTGGTACGCGGTGCCGGCCGTCTCCAACATGCGCCTGGACATCGGCGGCGTACGGTACCCCCTGGCGCCCTTCAACGGCTGGTACATGGGCACCGAGATCGGCGCCCGCAACCTGGCCGACACCGACCGCTACAACCTGCTGCCCGGTATCGCCCGCCGACTGGGCCTGGACACCTCCCGCGACCGCTCGCTGTGGAAGGACCGCGCACTGGTCGAACTGAACATCGCCGTGCTCCACTCCTTCGAGCAGGCGGGGGTCACCATCAGCGATCACCACACCGAGTCGCGCCACTTCCTGGCCCACCTCGCCCGCGAGGAACGGGCCGGGCGTGCCGTGGGCGCCGACTGGTCGTGGATCGTGCCGCCCATGTCCGGCGCCACCACGCCCGTCTTCCACCGCTACTACGACACCGAGCAGCGCCACCCCGCGTTCGTCTACCAACCGGAGGCGCTGGGCGAGGGTACCGGCGCCTGCCCGCAGGAGGCCCGGCAGAACCTGCCCGACGCGGCAGGCGATCCGGCGCGTACCTGCCCCTATGACACCGCGGACTCGCACGGTGGCGCGACGCCCCACGACGGACAGCCGTAGCACCGAACTGCCTCGGCATGCGGCCCGCGCCCCTCCACCTCGCGGGACTTCGCCGGTTCAGGGCCTGCTGCGCGCCCGTCCCGGGCCGGCTTCCGGCGCGCCGCCCCGGGACAGGGGCTGCTCCGCCGTGCCCTCGCCGACGGCGGCAACGGCCGGCTCCACCCCGTCGGGCGCCGGCCGGACGCGTGACGGCAGGGAGACCACGGCCAGGCCGCCGAGCAGCAACACCGCCCCGCACGCCGCCACCGCGCCCGGCCGCTCACCCAGAAGCACGACGCCCAGCACCGTGGCGACCAACGGTTCGCCGAGACTCAACGTGCCCGCGGTGGCGGCGCTGATCCGGGTGACACCGCGGGCGAAGAGGAGATAGCCCAGCGCCGTCGTGCCCAGCGCCAGCCAGCCGGTCAGCAGCAGCGCACGCGGCGCCGCCAGGCCGTCGGGCACCGCGATCAGCCACGGCGACAGGAGAACTCCCGCGCACAGCACGCTCATCGGCGCCGCGGCCGCCGTATCGGCGCCGCACCGGGCGAGTTGCTTGGTCGTCGCGATATACGTACCGAAGCTGCTCCCCGACGCGATGCCGAGCAGCACGCCGACGACGTCCACCCGGGCGGCCGCCCCCGGCACCAGCAGCAATCCCATACCGACGAGCGAGCACGCGGTGCCGCACCACCAGACCACGCGGGCGCGCTCACCCTCCAGCCACCGCGCGTAGAGACCGGTGATCACCGGTACGGTCCCGAACGTCACCGCCGTGGCCAGTGCCGCCCCCGTACGGTCCACCGCCTCCAGGAAGCAGGCCTGGAATACGGCCGTCACCAGGATGCCGGCCAGCATCCACCACCGGGTCGCGGGCCGCCACAGCGTACGCAGCCCCGCGGCCCGCACGGTGAACAGGCCCAGCACCGCCCCGCCCAGCAGCATCCGGCACGCCCCCAGGCTCACCAGAGAGACATCGGCATCGGCGACGAGCTGCGCGGGCCCCACGGTGCCCCACAACACTGCCGCCGCCAGAACGGGCACGATGCCGCCGAACCGGGTGTCCACGCTGGCCATACCCCTCGTCTCGCCATACCGACCGGGACCGCAGCGTGGCTCACGGGCCGACTGCGTCTGCGCTGCGGCACCTCCTGCCCCGACGCTAACGAGTGACGACATCGTGTCCCCATAGTGCGAAGCTCCAACACCGGGGCCCGACAGGCCGGTTCGGTTGTCGACTCCCACCACAACAGCACGGCGGCCGGCCGGACCCGCCCGACATCGAACGCGGCGTCATCACGGCGGACAAGAAAAGGGCGAATGGCGGCGGATGCGGGTTGCGCCGCCATTCCAGATTTCACCGAGGGGTGCGTAACGAATTGCCTGTGGGCGCCAGTTGAAGCACCCGCAACCGGTAATGGCCACAAAGCGTCGCCACGAGCGCAGCGCGAGCACCACCTGAATCCCCGGCCGCACGGGATGCGCCGTGGCAGAAGATTCTGCGTCGGCCGGGACGCGCCCACCTGTGTCCGTCCCCAGTTTCGGCCATGCGCTCCTCGGTCGGTTGACGGGATTCCGGAGAATGGCGAGCATGTGAATACAGGGAATCGCCGCGAAATCCCGGGAGAGATCACATCTCGTATCTCCGCGGCGTTCCGTCTTCGGGGGCGCGAGCGCCCCGGGTGAACCTTCCTCGCCGTACGCCGCGTTACGCCCGGGAATGCGCGCGCCGCGATCGGCTCTCTCCTGCCCGCCCCGGGGCGAATCTCCGGTGCTAGCGAAGAGGGCGCCCACTCGCGGCCTTGGGCGCTACCGGAATTCACCCCGGGCAACGAAACCCGGCCGACGAAACCCGACCAGCAAAACCAGACGACCAGCAAAACCAGACGACCAGCAAACCAGACCAGCGAAACCCGACCAAGGAGGCAGCGCATGAACGCACAGCAACTGCTCGACACCATGCGACCGGATATCACCCGGTCAATCGAAAGCGTCGAGATGGTCTCCCGTATCCGTGACGGAAAGGCGAGCCCGGCGCAGCTCCAGAGGCTGGTGACCGCGGAGTTCTGCTGTCAGGAAGCGGAACTGGCGACATACCCGTTCCTGGTCGCCCAGCACCGTCACGCGGTGCCCGCCGCGTACTTCGGGCTCGTCGTCCACACGGTGGCGAAGGCCCGGGCACTGCTCGGCCCCGCCGCCCAGTCGGTCGGGCTGGACCCGGACGGCCTGTCGGTCCCCGCGGACGTCCAGGCAGCGAGTGCCGTGCGCAGCATGACGCTGGCGGGACTTCTCACCGAGCCGGGGGAGGCCGCTCTGTATCTGTACAGCGACCTGTGCGTATGGTGCTCGGTCTTCAGCGAGCTGGCCGAGGCCGGCCGGCGTCAGGAGCAGCTGCCCGAGCCCCTCGTCGAGTACCTGCAATGGTGGGGAAGCGAGCCGCCTCGGGAGATCGTCGAAGGCACTCTGGCCGTCATCTCCTACGGGCTGCGGCGCGGTGAGAGCCCCGACCGCATGCTGAGCTTCGCCCGTCAGCTTCCGGTGGCCGTCGAAGGCTACTGGGGGTACGTCCTCGACGGCGAGTAGGGCCGGGGGACCTGTCGCGGGCCCGCTCCCCAGTACCGGGGAGCGGGCCCTTGGACGTCCCGGCAGCGGCAGGCGCCCGGGTGAGGCCGCGCGGCGGAGAGGGTTCCGTACGGTCAACCGCGCGTGCCCTGAGGCGGGGCGAGGAAGCCGACTTCCTGGAAGCGGCGCAGGTAGAGATCGATCATGTCGGCGTCCACCGGCGGGCAGGTGATGCCGCTGCCGTGCAGGGCGGCGTCGGCGTGCGCGCGGTCCAGTTCGGGGAAGGTGCCGGCGAAGTAGAGCTGTTTGACGGTGTGTTCCGATCCGTTGGCGGAGTCGGTGAACATCGGCAGGTAGGGCGCCATGGGCTGGTCGGGGTGACGTGCCGTCAGCTCGGCGATACGGGAGACCCAGGAGTCGTAGTCGAGGTCGTCGAGGCGGTAGCCCATGGCCCGCAGGCGGTCGGCCAGCAGCGGGAGGCGGGCCGGGCGCGGGTTGGTGAGGTGGTAGGCGCGTCCGTCGGGCTGCTCGTGGGTGAGGATGTGCACGACGGCCTGGGCGGTGTAGTCGACCGGGACGAAGTCCAGCGGCAGGGGGATGTCCGGGGCGATGCCGGTTTCGGCGATGGTGCGGAACAGGGCGCACATCATCGTGTCGGTGTTCCACACGCCCCGCTGCCGCGTCCCGGTGATCTCGTAGGGGCGGTGGACGGCGGTCGGCAGGCCGCGTTCACCGGCCTGCACGACGAGGCGTTCGGCGACCCACTTGGTCTCCGGGTAGCCCAGCGAGATCAGTTCGGGGTGGCCCGGCCGGGTGTCCTCGTCGACCCGGCGGGAGCCCGCGGCCCCTTCGCCGGCCCAGACGGCGACCGTGGAGATGTAGTGCACGGGCTTGAGGCGGTGGGCGGCGGCCAGTTCGAGGACCGTGCGGGTGCCGCCCACGTTGGCCGGTGCGAGCGCCGCGTACGGATAGGCGAAGTTGACCTGGGACCCTCCGTGCACGATGAGGTCCGTGGTGCGGGCCAGATCCTCCCAGCCGGCGTCCGACAGGCCGAAGCGCGGGGAATCCAGGCTGCCCGGCACGGGCACGATGCGGGCCTCACAGCACGACGGGTCGAGTCCGTAGTGCCGCATCCGCGCGGCGATGCGCGCGTGCGCGGCGTCCCGGCTGTCGGCCCGCGTCAGACAGCGGATCTGCTTCACCCCCGCGTCGGCCAGCCGGTCGATCAGATGGACGCCGAAGAACCCGGTGCCGCCGGTCAGCAGCACGGTCTCGGGGGCGGTGGGCGCGGAGGCCGCGGGCGCGTCGCAGCGCAGCCGGTCGTCCAGCCGGGCTTCGGCGGTGAAGTCCACCTGGATTCCGTCCTCGCCGTCGCCGTCGCGCAGCGCGTCGGCGCGGGCGGCGAAGCCGGACAGGGAGGGGCCTTCCAGCAGGTGACGTATCAGCGTCCGGCTCGCCCCGGGGGGCAGGCCGAGCCGGTCCCGCAGGGTGGAGGCGGCCTGTGTGGCGTACAGCGACGTGCCGCCCAGCGCGAAGAAGTCGTCGTCGCGGGAGACACGGTCGAGGCCGAGGAGTTCCTTCCACACCTCGGCGACGGTCTCCTCGGCCGGGCCGCGCGGCGGGGTGCCTTCTCCCTCGGCGCCGCCGTTCTGCCGTACGACCAGTTCCATGAACCGCTCACGGTCGATCTTCCCGCTCGGCTTGAGGGGGATCTCCTCGACGGCGGCCAGCCGCGCGGGAACCATGTACTGCGGCAGCCGGTCCCGGGCGTGGGCGGTCAGCCGGGCGGCGAGTCCCTCGGCCCGGGTGCCGGAGGCGGGCACCGCCGCCGCGGCCAGGCGCTGCCCGGCGCCCTCACCCAGGACGTCCACGGCGGCCTCCCGTACCTCGGGGTGGCTGGTCAGGGCGAGTTCGATCTCGTCGAGTTCCACCCGGTAGCCGCGGATCTTGACCTGCCGGTCGCGGCGTCCCCGGTACTCCAGGACGCCGTCGCGCCGCCGGCGGGCCACGTCGCCGGTGCGGTAGAGCCGCGCTTCCGGGTCGGGCCCGAACCGGTCGGGGACGAAGACCTCGGCCGTCCGCTCGGGCTCGCCCAGGTAGCCGTGGGCGATGCCGTCGCCGCCGACCCACAGTTCACCGTCCTCGCCAGGTTCGGCCGGCTGGCCGTCCTCGCGGACCACATAGGCGGTGGCGTTCGCGATGGGGCGCCCGATCGGCACGGTCTCGGCATGGGAGGAGAGATCCTCGATCCGGTGGGTGGTCACCAGCGAGCACGCCTCGGTGGGGCCGTAACCGTTGATCAGCAGTTCGGGCCGGCCGTGCCGGAGCACGGCGCGCACCGCGGACGGGCTGAGCGCGTCGCCCCCGGCGATCAGCGCGCGCAGTGTGGCGAACATGCGCGGACGGTCCTCGGCGTGCTGATGGAACAGCCCGGCACTGAGCCACAGCACGGTGATCCGCCGCGTGCGCAGGAGGTCTTCCAGCGCGTCGGCGGACAGCAGCGCCTCGGGGTCCGGCAGCACCAGACAGCCGCCGTTCAGCAGCGGGGCGAACAGCTCCAGGCAGGAGATGTCGAAGGTCAGCGCGGTGGTCGCGAGCAGCCGGTCGTCCGGGCCCAGTTGCAGGTAATCGGTGTTCTTCACCAGCCGCACCGGGCCGCGGTGCGGGCAGACGACCCCCTTCGGGGTCCCCGTGGAGCCGGACGTGTAGATCACGTAGGCCGGGTCGGTGGCGCGGCGGTCCGCTCCCCAGCGCTCGTCGTCGGCCGGCGGCGGGTGTCCGGCCAGGGCGTCGGTGGTCACCTGGGTGCAGTGGCGTGCGACCGGGGCCGGCGGCTCGCCCGGCCCAGTGATCGCGTGGCGGACTCCGGCGCCGGTCAGCACCGTCTCCAGGCGCTCGTCCGGATCGTCCGGGTCCAGCGGCAGATAGGCACCGCCGGCCTCCAGGACGGCCAGCACGGCCACCGTCGCCTCCGGGGAGCGCCGCAGCAGGACGGCGACGGTGTCCCCGTCCGCCATGCCGCGGGCGTGGAGGTGCGCGGCGGCCCGGCGGACGCGGGCGTACAGCTCCCGGTAGGTGAGGCGGCCCTCGTCCCACTCCAGGGCCGGTCGGCCGGGGTGACGGCGGGCTTGTTCGGCGAAGAGGGAAGGGACCGTGGCGTCGCGGGGGTAGTCGGTGGTGGTGTCGTTCCAGGAGCGGACGGTGTCGGGGACGTGACGGGTGTCGTGGTTCATGGGGGATTCCTGAGGTTGCGGGTGCGGTGGGAGGCGCGTGGGACGACCGTCCTCGTGCGGGCGGGGGCGCCGCGCCGGGGGAGAGGGCGGGGCGCCGCCCCGAGGGAGGGGGATCTGCCGTGTCGCGATCGCCTCATCCCCCGGCATCGCCGAAGGAGGAGTGCTCCAGCAGGTGGTCGCGCACCTCGTCGATGCGGTACTGCCCCTTGTGCAGCATCTTGTTGACCAGCACGTACGTCACGTCGCCCGCGCTCAGCGCCTGATGGAGATGGTCGAGGTCGCCGCAGCCGCCCGAGGCGATGACGGGCAGGCCCGAGGTCGTGGCGATCGCGTGGAACAGTTCCAGGTCGAAGCCCCTGCCGGTGCCCTCGCGGTCGACGCTGTTGGCCAGGATGGCGCCGACCCGCAGCTTCGCGAGCTGCCGGGCCACATCGACGGCACTCGTCCCGGTATCCTGCGCACCGTCGTGGGTGAAGGCGCCCCACTGGCCGGGGCCGGTCCGGCGGCAGTTGATGACGCCCATCAGCCGCTCGGCACCGAACTCCCGTACCGCCGCCTCCACGGTGCCCGGCTTCTCGATCAGGCTGGTGCTCACGGACAGGGCGTCCGCGCCGGCCTCCAGCAGCCCACCGGCGTGCACCACGGACGGCAGGTCGCCGTGCCCCACGGACACCAGCGGACGGACGCCGAGTTCCTTGAGGTCACGCAGCAGCGGGGGAAGGTAGTCGATGGCGTCCCACGGGTCGAAGACGTCCAGGAAGACCTTGCGGGCGTTGCCGCCGGCGTAGGCCGCGACGATGGCCGCCACGTCTTCGGGGTCGTCGAGGCCGGCGATGCCGCTGGGCTCCGTGGCACGGCCGTCCGCCACGTCCACACAAGGAATCACCAGATCGCCGATGTGGTCGTGCTGGGTGCGGAATACGGGCTGGTTCATCGTTTCTCCTCTCCGATGGCGCGCACGAGAGCGCTCAGACGCGGACTGTCCGGGGCCAGGTGACGGGCGACCGCGACGGCGGAACCGAGGACGCTGTCGAGATCGTCGACAGGGGCGGTGAGATGACCGGCGAAGTACAGTCCGCCCTCGCCCTGCAGGCCGAGCAGTTCGGCCTGGGCGGTCAGCATCGCCGGAGTGGGCAGCAGCGTGCGGAACGCCGTCGAAGCCAGGACGCACCGGGGCGGCTCCGCGCGGTGGGTGAGCTGGCTGACGAAGACATCACCGCCGGACCGCTCGCGCCACGTGGTCGTCTCCGCCCAGCCGCCGTGCAGCGACAGCGTCGTCGGTGCCCAGCGGTCGCGCGCGGCGGGCAGGTAGCACGGGTCGCTGTGCACGCCGTACACCAGGTCGTTGTAGTCGTACGCGCCGAGGAGGCGGCGCAGCGTGCCGGTCCCGCCGAGCGGGCCCACGACGCCGCGGGCGTCCTCGGCGGGCAGGGCCAGCACCACGGCGTCCACCGGATGGCGGCCCCCCGCGGAGTCCGTCATTTCGAGTCGGCCGTTCACGCGGCGCACCCGGCGGACGGCCGTGCCGGGCACGATCCGGGCGCTCCGGCACTGGCGGGCCAGCTGCCAGGCCAGTGCCTGCATACCGCCGCGCAGCCGGTACGTACGGGCGTCCGCGTCCGGCCCGGGATCGGCGTAGAACGCCCCCACGGCGCGCGCCGACAGGCCCCGGGCGTCGGACCGGGTGCAGCCGAACAGTGAGGCGGGGAGGGCGTACACCGCCTGGTCCCTGACATGCTCGGGCAGATCCCAGGGCTCCACCAGCTCTGCCAGCGGAACGGTCCAGGCGATGTCCTTCCGCGCCCATTCGGCGGCCTGCGAGGCCAGCAGCTCCTGCGCCGCCAGCGTCTCGTCCTCGGTGACGCGGAGCGCGCCGCTGGAGCCGTTGTCGGAGGACCGTGCCAACGGCGTGCCGTCGCAGACGACGGCGCGTTCGGAGGGGAGCTGCTCCCAGTGGCCTTCCATGCCGAGGGCCTTCGCGATCTCCCCGGCCACGGCCGTCAGATGGCGGGGGACTTCCTGCACGCCCAGGTCGAGCGCGGCGGGCGATCCCGTGTCCCCGTCGGGCAGATGCGCCGAGCGGAGATTGCCGCCGATGCTGTCGCGCGCTTCGAGCACCAGCGTGTCGTGCGTTTCTTCCAGGAGCCAGGCGGTAGCGAGCCCGGCCGCTCCGGCTCCGGCTATGCCGACCTTCATGCGGTCACCTCCCATCGTCGCGGGGCGTCAACTGCCTGAGTCCCGCGCGGCTGGTTCGTCGGCGGTGGTGGAAATGTTGACCATGACCAGTTCTTCTCCTCGTTCCGTGCGGGAATCGGGCGCGACACGTCCCGTGATTTCCTCGGCGCACTGTCGGATCGAAGGTTTCCTGCGGAATATGCCGAGCAATGCCCGATGGGCCGCCCGCGCGTCCTCATCTTTCGCCGTCGGTCAGGTGGCTGAGTACCCCCGTATCTCAGTCGAATCGAGCGCAACGGGAATTGACCGGAAGCGAGTTGCACAGGCATCACATGGCGAACGATGGCGCACTGACGCATCGGCCGGCAGCGGGCATACGCGCACCGGAGAAACTTCGTACACGAATTAAGCCAGGGCGCGGGGGAGGTTCTCGGCCGCGCGCGGGCGTGCCCGTCGGACGCCCCCGCGTGCGCATACCATTCCTGTGACACACCAACGGCCCCTCCGGAACCGCGCTTCACCCCGTCCTCTTCGTCACCCGGCGGGCATATTCCTATTCCCCTGGGCCGCTTTGAACGCCAAGCGATCGCCCCAGACAGTCACACGGCGCGATAGAAGGTGGGCCGGATCCACCTGGGGGAGGCGTGCGGCGGAGTCCGCCTGCTACGGTGCACCGATGCCAGCGATCAGGAAGTTCCAAGTCACCTTTGACTGCGCAGAACCTGAGCGTCTCGCTCGTTTCTGGTGCGAGGTGTTGGGGTACGTCGTACCGTCTCCGCCGGAGGGGTTTGCCACTTGGGACGATTTCAAGCGTGCGCAGCCGCCTGAGCAGCGGGATTCATGGTTCGCCTGCATAGATCCATCAGGTGTGGGCCCGCGACTGTACTTCCAGCGCGTTCCCGAGGGGAAGGCCGTCAAGAACCGGGTGCATCTTGATGTGCGGGTCGGCACCGGTCTCGTGGGTAAGGAGCGTCTCGCCGTGCTTGAGGCCGAATGCGCGCGGCTGGTTCCTCTTGGTGCGGTACACGTGCAAACGCTGTATGACGGCAATGACGCGTGCATCCCGATGCTGGACATCGAGGGCAACGAGTTCTGCATCGACTGAGCATTCTTTGAGCCGGGGAGGTGGGGAGCCGCCTCCCTTGGGCATCTCCGGTCTGGTACGGGCGGGAGTTACCCCGTGAAGGCGAGGTTGTGCAGTCGGGTGATGCCGAGCATGGCGGTGTGAACGCCGTCGTCTTTCAGGCGGCAGTCACGAAGGATCTTCCAGGTCTTCATCCGGGCAAAGACGTGCTCGACGCGAGCGCGTTAGTCGCTCCGGTCGTCGCCCTTGGCGCCGAAGTCGAGGACGTTTGCGAAGCCGTGCTTCTGCGCCACGGTCACGTTGCCCGGCGCGTCGCACGCACCGACGGTGAAAGAGCCCTGCGCCACCGGTGACTGGCGCGCGCACCGGCCCAGCCCGTCGACGACCACCGCGGACGGCTGCCCGGCACCGAGCCCGGTGGTCCGCGCAGGCGCGACCTCCGGCCGCTCGCAGTAACTCACCTTCGTGCCGGCCGCAGCCGCGACGGCGGCGACCCCGGTGACCATCGTGCCCGCGGTGAGCGCGGCCGGCGGCGCCTCGGTCAGCATGACCGGAAGGCCCGCCGTGCGAAACGACTCGGCCTACGAGTTCTCGGCGGAGGCCACCGTGCTGATCACTGCGGACCTGGAGATCGGGCGGACGTAGCCCCACAGGGCCGCGCGCTGTCCGCGACCGTACGGTACGGCCGAATTCGAGGACCGTACCGTACGGGCGCGAGTTCTCCCTCGGTGCAGGCGTCGGTGCTCGTCGCCGTAAGCGGTGAACATGCTCTCCACCGCCGCCGGCGCCGACCGGCGTCCTTCTCCCTTCTCCCCGCGGCACAACAGCCACGGCGACTCCACCGGCCTCACTCAGGCGCCCACCTGCCGGGCGGCCTGTGAGAAGTGGTGCCAGGCGCTGAGGGTGTCACGTTCGAAGTTCTCCTCGGAGATCTCGGTCGCGATGGTTTCCCGTAGTTCTTTGCCGAGTTGCTCGACGCCCGAAGGGTCGGCGTACATGAGCCCGATCGCGTCGGCCAGGCCGTCGCTGCTGGGCAGGAACCGGTGAGCGGCGGGAAAGAATCTGCGTGCTTCCACCTTGTCGGAGTCGGCCATCAGGGTGCAGACACCGGAGAGCGCGGCTTCCAGCGGGGTGATGCCCAGCGTCTCGTACCGCGAGGGGCAGACGAAGATTCCGTTGGTCCGTGCCAGGCCGAACAGGGCATACAGCTGGGACTTGGCGAGCTTTTCGACCGCCATGAACTCCGCGCCGTGCTCCTTCGGCACGCGGGCGCGCAGCGCCTCCCGCGCGGCGGCGTCATCAGGGCTGTCCCCGACGACCAGAATCCGCAGGGGCACCCCTCGTTTGCGTGCCTGGATGCCGCCGCTGACCAGGAGTTCGACGTTCTTGAAGTAGTCCAGCCGCGCGACCGCGGTGAAGACGAGCAGCTCGGCTCCCTCGACGAACGCCCGGAGCCGCTCGTCACGAAGCGGCTCCGACGCCCTGGGCGGCGCTATCGGTGGCCGTACCGCCCGAATACGTCGCTCGTCGACGCCCCGGCTGACCAGATACTCCCGTTGCAGCCGGGAATGCTGGAGCACGAACATGCGGCCGCTCGACCGGACCCTGTGCAGGCCCAGTTCCTGGTGCTTGAACAGGTGCAGCGCCTTGGCGGCGTCACCGAACGCCCGAGCGGTCTCCCGCGCGGAGAACAGTCCGACGAAGTCGTGCACGAAAGGCCCGTGATGGGTCACGCAGCACGCGAGTTCTTGCGGGTGGAATCCCAGCAGGGCATCCGTCTGGTAGTAGAGCATGGCCTGGCCGCGGAAGCCGTGTTCGGCACGGAGGAGAGCTGCCGCTTCGGCGACGGCGCGGCTCACGGTGCCCGTTTCCATGTCGAAATTGAAGCGGAGCGTGGCGCAGCGGAAGCCCGACCTGCGCACGAGATCGACCTGCGGTTCCGTGAGTTCTTCATCCCGCTTGTAGAGGATCGCTCCGGCGGAGAGCCCGGCGTTGTGCAGACAGTGCAAAGCGGAACGGGAGAACGAGGTGGCGCCGACATGCGCCGGCTCCAGCTCGCTGTCCGGGAAGTATCGTTCGTTGACTACGAGAATTCCGGCCATTCGCGAATCGCGTAAGGGTACTTTCACGGACTCCGGTCCCCTTGGTTGATGTCGTGACATGCCGAGACCGAGACCGAGAGCGCTTAGAGGTCGGCGGTCCGCCAGACTCCGATCGATTTGTCGGTGAAGCGCTGCTCGACCTCTGCTCCGCCCTCTTCGGACACATAGACCTCTGTGCAGCGCTCATCGATCAGGTGCAGGGGAGCGGGGAGCGAGAACGGCGCACGGCACAGGTTGAGGGAACGCCAGCCGCCGGTCTCGATGTCGGCGGCGTTGCCGACCCGGCCGGTGAAGGTGGTCGTCGCGAAGTAGGTGGAGCCGCTGCGCCTGATGTTGTCCAGGGCGGCCCGTACATCGGCATTGCTGAAGTGCACCAGACAGTCTCGCGAGAAGACCATGTCGACCTGTGGCAGCCGGCTTCGCGTGATGTCGAGCACGCGGAACCCGCGGTCCGCCCGTGCGAATTTCCGCTGGTTCTGTTCGACGACCTCGGGGACGACGTCGGCGCCGAGGTAGGAGTCCACGCCCAGTTCCACCTGGGACATCCAGTAGAGGTCCCCGCACGGTATGTCGAGGAGGCTGTGGACGCCGAGCTGTGCGAGCAGGGCAGGAAGCTCCTGGCGGAGGGCCGCGGTCTGTACGAGATCCGATCCGCTGCCCGAACGCGACAGGTTCTCGCTCCGGCCGTCGCCCCCTGGAAACAGCTTCCAGGCGTCGTCGGCATAGAGCTCGCCGAAGATGCCCTTCATCGTCCGTTCCGCCGGCTCGCAGGCCGGCGGAATGACGGGAGAATGGCGAACGCCGGCAGCGGTAAACCCGCGGTTCATGTCGTTCATAACAACCCTTCACCTGGGAGCCGGTGGAACAGGGCAGCCGTCCGGGAAGTATTGCGACTCCCTGGGCCGCATTCGAGCACAGGGTTCTGAAACTTCGTACATGTCCGCTCACGGATGTGCGTCGGCAATTCTTGCACAGTGGTCGCACATGTCCACTCGGCAATTGCAAAGGGCCGCTAAACCCGTTGCCGGACAAGCCCGTTGGTGCCCAATGGCGGCCCGAAAATGTGGCAGGGCGGTAGGAGTGTGCGCAGGTGGGAGGCGTGCCGGGAGTGGCGTCGCCGGGGTGTGGCGCCCGACGTGGGGGACGGTATGCCCGAGTCGTACCGTCTCAGGTCCAGACCAATCCTCCGCGGTCGTCGGCTGTTCCGCGCCCGGGGCCTCGCTTTCCGGCCACGGGAATCACACTCGGCGACCTTCCAGCCGTTACCTGGCCGGGGGAGGGGGCGCCCCGCCCCGGCCAGGAAAGGGGGAAGAGCTGGGTCAGCAGGTGACGGTGCCCTTGCGCAGGGCGTGGCCGTCGTCGTTGGCGTCGTCGGACCAGTAGACGGGCTTGGAGCCGGCGACGCACTCGTCGGCGCCTGCCAGGGCGAAGCCTTCGTTGTTGTAGTTGGGCATACCGGCGGGGCGGTTGTAGACGGCGGTGGTGGTGAACGCGCCGGAGGCATCGACCCGCAGAGTGCTGTGCCGGCCGTTGCAGGTGTCGTCACAGACGGCCCAGAGGCGGGTGGCCTGGGGTTCCCACTGCAGTTCCATGACGCCGCTCATGCCGCTGTTGATGGACGCGACGCGGGTGAAGGCGCCGGAGTCCTGCAGGACGTAGCCGTAGATCATGCCGGTGCCCTCGACACCGGTGAAGAACACGCCGCCGCTGTGGGCCCCGTAGCGTGCCGGGTCGTAGGCGGCACCGGTGGCGGCGTCCTTGAAGGCGGCCTTGGTCAGGTAGGTGTCGGGGACCCAGGTGACGCCTTCGAAGCCGAGGTTGGAGCCGACGGGCGGCAGGTCCGAGGTGAGGTTCCACTCCTTGGTGGCGGTCAGGGTGGAACCGCTGCCGGAGACGTCGTACTTGAGCACGGACAGGCGGCTGGTCCCGGAGGCGTCGCCGTTGCGTTCGCCGGCGACGAAGACGCCGGCGGCGGGGCCGCTTCCGGTCACGGCGACGGCCTCGCTGTCGGGGCGTCCGGAGCCGCCGGGGTAGCGCAGGGTCTTGCCGGAGGTCCAGCCGTTGGCGGTGTCGGGGGCCCAGCCCCCGGAGCCGTTGCGGACCAGGCGCCACAGTTTGCCGCTGTTCTGGGCGGCCCACATGACGCCGCCGTCCTGGTAGAGGCCGCTGAGGTCCTCCCCGAAGACGCCGGAGGCGTCGGCGGTCGTCACGTTGCCGCTGCCGGGCCACGCCACGGGTGTGGTGCCGCCGCCACCGCAGTCGTTGGCGGCACCCAGGGTCACCTTGGCCGCCTTGAAGGCGCCGGTGCCGTCGGGGCAGCGGGACCACGAGGGGGCGGAGTGCTTGCTCCAGGAGAAGCTGTCGACCAGGGTCCTGCCGTCCGGCAGGTACAGACGGGCCTTGTCGTCCGAGCCCAGTCCGAACGCGTCGTGGACGTCGAAGGCGCGGGAAGCGCCCGCGGCCAGCGTGGTCCCGGAAGCGATCTTGTACTTGGAGCCGTCCTTGTCGTCCTTGAGAATCCAGCCCGAGACGTCGACCGCCGCGGTGCCCTTGTTGTACAGCTCGACCGAGTCCTCGACGTCCCCGGTGGTCACCACTTCGTTGATACGGATATCACTGGCCGGGACCGCATGGGCAGGGGCGGCGGCCAGGGTGCCGGCCAGCACCGATCCGGCGACGAGGAGAAGAGCGAAGTCACGGTGCCGACGGCGCGTACGTATTGCGGTCATGGGGTCCGTCCAGAGGTCGCGGGGGAGGGGCGGCACGACGCTCCCGACGCAGACCGAACGAGACGACTCCCGCCATGCGGAGATCAGGTGAACGCAGAACGAAGAATCCCTGGAAGGCCGGACAGACCGTCACGCTTCACCCACTGCGACCAGGACGGCCCCTGAGGCCCTCGCGCAGGCGGAGGCGAACCCGTGACCTGGACCTGGGGCGGGAGCCGGGCCGGGTGCCGGGGGCCGGGGCCCGTATCGGCGTTCCAGGAGGCGCGTAGCGTCACTGGTCGAAGTCGTCCCGGAGTGGGGAAAGCCCCTGGCGGCCGGGACGCTCTCGTCGTTACCGTTCGGGCCGTCAAGGCGCCGCCCCGAGGGTTCAGATCGAGCCGACGGGTGCGCGGGCCGAAATCTCAGGATCAGGGAGGTCGCCTTGCGCCGTCTCACGCGCACACTCGGCGTACTCGGCGGGAGCGCTCTGCTCACGCTCGGTCTCACTCAGTCGGCCAATGCCGCAGTCGGGAATCTGGACCTGAACGGACGTGTCATCACCGATCCCGCCCGGTCGTCGTGCCATACCGGCGGCGCGCTCAATCTCATCGTGCACAACAACACCAACTCCCCGGTGGTGATCTTCGATCAGCCGGAATGCGCAGGCAACGTGATCGGCATAGTGGGGCCGGTCAGCAACGGCTTCTTCCCCAGAGGATGGAGCGTCCGCGTCATGCAGTAGGCGCCGTCGACGCGCACCTTGCGCAGAGCTGGACGGTCAAGGGCCGCCTGAGCCCACCCGGCGGTGCTTGTCAGCAAAGTCCCGCCCACTGCGAACACCGAGCAGGAAGCTCAGCTGATTCGGTGGAATGCGAGCGAGCCCGGACCGATGGTCCGGGCTCGCGGTCCGGGCAAGCCCGCCGATGCCGACGGGTAGCACCATGCGCCGCCTCCGACAGCCCGGTGACAGCCCCGTCTGGACCTCGGTGACAGCCGGCAAGCGGCTCACCGGCGGCGATGTCGATCAAACTTCGATGGCACGCGGTCAAGGTTCGGTGGCACAGGGCAGCGGGCCTGGGAGGTACGGGTGGCCTACGCGGTTACCGAGGTGTTTCGGGTGGATGTGGTATGGCTCGATCTGAAGAGCGGGATGGGGGAGGAATGAGCCGATACGTAATGCTGGCGTGACACGACCGTAGTGGGCTGCGAAAGTGACGGGACGAGCTCGGACAGCCGCCGGCCGGCAGGCATCAGCCAGACCCATCGACCGCGAGAGGGTGTGGAACGTGGCAGAGCAGACCGCCGCACCGGGATCGTTCTACCGGCGCATCGACGCCATCGTGAGGGCCAAGGGCAACGACCCCATCACCTGGATCCTCAAGGACAACTCCTACGTGCGCTACGACATGAAGGAGGACCACGGCTTCGACGGGTATCCGAAGCCCATCGAGGGCCACTGGCCCGGCCTGGTCGACAGCTTCGGGCGCAGTATCGACGCCGCGCTCAACCGCCGCGACCAGCCGCACATCGTGTACCTCTTCAAGGACAGCCAGTACGTGCGCTACGACCTGGACTCCGACAAGGTGGAGCCGGGCTACCCGCTCAGCATCGCCGAGGGGTGGAAGGGGCTGCCGCCCGACTTCCAGCTCGGCGTCGACGCGGCCGTCAACCACCAGAGCGACCCCAACGTCAGCTGGTTCTTCAAGGACGACCAGTACGTCCGCTACGACGTCCCGAACGACAAGCTGCTGGGCGGCCCGACGCCCATCCTGCGCGGCTGGCGCGGGCTGCCGGAGAACTTCTCGCGCGGTGTCGACGCGGCCGTCAACTCGGTGCTCGACACGGACAAGGTGTACCTGTTCAAGGACGACCAGTACGTCCGGTACGACCTGGTGAGCGACAGGACCGACAGCGGCTACCCGCTGCCGATCGAGGGGAACTGGAACTTCTTCGTGTGAGCCGGGCGGCTTGACGCGCGCGGCGGTACGGTGCCCCGTCCGGACGGTTCCGGGCGGGGCGCTTCGGTGTGGTCGCGCCCCTGGCACATCTCTCCCCTTGCTCGCCGTGCCGGCCGTACGGTTGGGTAAGAAAGTGAAAGGGGGGCGGTTGATGCCGGCTGTGGTCGTGGTGCACGGGGTGGGCAAGCAGTATCTGGGGCCGCAGACCTTGCACGGCTCGATCACGCCCGCCGTCCTCGACGGTGTGCGCTTGGCCGATGGGCCCGCGCTGACCGCGCAGGATGTCGAAGTGGCCTTCTACGGACACTGGTTCCGCCCGGCCGGATCTCCATCTCCCGCGCACAAAGGAGATGCCGCCCCCTCCGACTCGGCGCATCCGTACGACACGGAGCTGCTGCTCGCGCTGTGGACGGAGGCCGCCCGCACCGATCCGGACCGCGTACCACCACCTCCGGACGGCGGGAGCCGCACCAAGGCCGCCACTCCGCAGTTCGTGCAACGGGCCCTGTACGCCCTGAGCCGCTCGCGCTTTCTGGCCCGTACGGCCGACCGCTTCCTCATCGGAGTCCTCCAGCAGGTGCGCCGCTACCTCACCGAAGAGCGGACGCGTGAACAGGTGCAGCGCGAAATCGCCTCGGTCGTCACGCCCGAGACGCGCGTACTGATCGGGCACTCCCTCGGCTCGGTCGTCGCCTACGAGGCGCTGTGCCGGCACCCGGAGTGGCAGGTGACCGCGTTCGTCTCCGTCGGTTCCCCGCTCGGCATACCGCACCTCGTCTTCGACCGGCTGGTCCCCGGCCCCGTCGCCGGCGCGGGCGCCTGGCCCGGCCGGGCCCGCACCTGGACGAACATCTGCGACCGTCGTGACGTCGTCGCCCTCACCAAACGGCTCGCTCCGCTGTTCCCCGGCGGCCCGGCCGCCGTGCACGACGTGCTGGTGGACAACGGCTGGCAGGCGCATGCCATCGAACGGCATCTCACGGCCGTCGAGACGGGCGCGGCGATCGCCGCCGGGCTGACGGGATGAGGCCGATGGACGCGGGCGGTACGGACCGGGTGCGCAGGATCGCCGTACTGGGCGGCACCTCGCGGTACGAGTACCAGGACGACCTCCCGGCGGTGCCCGGCGACGTGCGCACCATCGGTACCGCGCTCGGCGGCCTCGGCTATCACATCCAGGAGCCGTTGCTGGACCTCACGGCGTCCGGCTTCCAGTCCGCGCTGGCCGACTGGGCCGAATCGGAGGACCGGGTGGACGACGCCGTCGTCCTCTACTACACGGGGCACGGTGATTACGACCACGACCGGCACTGCCTGCTGTTCACCGACAGCCGCACCGGCAAACTGGCGGGCACCGCGCTGGCGACCGAGGACGTGCTGCGCGTCGTCGCGGAGAACGGCGTCGAGCGATTACTGCTGATCGTGGACACCTGCGCGGCCGGACACGGTGGCGCCGACGCCGTACGGACGTACGCCCAGGAGCTGTGCGTCCGGCTCAGCGGCAGCCGCGCGGCGGGCAGCGGACGCATCCCCGAACTCTCGGTGATCGTCGCGGCGCGGGGCACCGAGGAAGCGAACGACGGAGCGTTCACCCGCGCGTTCGCCGAAGCCGTCGACGACCCACGGCTGGGCGGCAACCGCCAGCGGCAGCTCTTCCTCCCCGAACTGGTGGGCCGGATCAACGAGGCCCTGACGGCGAACGGCGACTTCCAGCATGCCGCTTACGCCACACCGGGCGGCGAGGGCTTCCCCTTCTTCCCGAACCCCCGTTACGTACCGGACCTGCCCGGCCAGGCCGAGGTCCCGATGGACCTCGCGGAGCAGCGGACCTGGCTCACCCCTGAGGGCATCCGCCGCAGAAACGAATTGCGCAGCCATTTCGCGCCGCGCGGCCGGGGCGCCGCCCACGGCGAGGACTCGTACTTCACCGGACGGACCGCCGCGCTCGCCCAGCTGGGCGGCTGGCTCGACGGCGCACCCGGCAGCCCCGAACGGCATGTCGTGGTCACCGGCAGCGCGGGGGTCGGCAAGTCCTCCCTGCTCGGCCGGCTGGTGCTGCTCGCGGACAGCGAAGAACGCAGGTCACTGCCCGACCTGCCGGCCGGCGCCGCACTGCCGCGAGGGCACATCCACACCTCGATCCACGCACGGCACAAAACGCTGGAAGAGATCGCTGCCGGTATCGCGGACGCCGCGGGACTGCCGGACGAAGGCCCCGGCGCCCTGCTGGAGGCCCTCGCCCGCCGCACCGAGCCCCTGGTCGTCGTCATCGACGCACTCGACGAAGCGGGCACGGCATACGGTGACACGGAACCGGTACGCGTCGCCGAGACGCTGCTGCGTCCCCTGGCGGAGACCGGCTGCGTCCGGATGCTGATCGGTGCACGCCCGCACGTCGTGGACGCCCTGGGGACGGCCTTCACCCGGCTGGACCTGGACGACCCACGCTGGACCGGGACGGACGACATCGCCGCCTACGCGCGCAAGCTGCTGCTCTCGCCCGACGGACCGGCCAGCCGGAGCGCGTACGATGCGGCCGGCCCCGTCCTGACCGCCCTCGCGGAGGAGATCGCGCGCCGTTCCGGAGGTGTGTACCTGGTCGCGCGCTTGCTGGCCCGGCTCATCGCCGTCCAGGACCAGCCGCTCGATGTGACAGTCGAAGACTGGCGACGCCGGCTGCCGGATTCTCTGTTCGCCGCCGACGGCCCGGCTCCGCGGCGGGAAGCGGCAGCCCCGTCGCAGCACGTCCAGGACCGGCCCGCCAGCGCCTCGGGCACCTCGGAAACCGCTGATCGGGACCGGCTCGCCGGCATCGCGGACACCTCGCACGCGAACACCGCGGACACCGCGGATGCCGGGGACATCGCGGACGCCGGGGAGGCGCCGTGCTTCTCCGATACCCCGAGTGCCTCGAATACCCCGAACGCCACCAACAGTTCGGGCAGTTCACGTACTACGGAAAGCACCGCTGCGGGCTTCGCCTTCCGCTGGGACCTGCGGACCCGGCTGGGGGAGCGCGAGCCGATCGGGCGGGGGCTGCTCACCGCGCTGGCCCTGGCCGAGGGGGCGGGACTGCCGCTCGGCGCCGTCTGGCGCGCCATGGCGGGGGCGCTGACCGGTGGTGAGGTGACCTTCGAAGATGTGCACTGGATTCTGCGGGCGGGCGCCGCGCATCTGGTCGAGGAGACCGACGAGGACAACCGTTCCGTCTACCGGCTCTTCCACGAGTCGTTCGCCGACGAACTCCGCGCCGCGATGGAGCCGCAGGCGCCCGAACGCGTGGCCGGAGCACTGCTCGCCCTCGTCCCCTTCGACCCCGCCACCGGGGCCCGCGACTGGCCCGCCGCCGACCCGTACCTGCATCAGCATCTCGCCTCCCACCTGGCCCCGCACGGCCTCCTCGACGACATCCTGTTGGACCCGCTGTACCTGGTGACCGCTGAACGAACGGCCCTCCAGCGGGGGCTGCTCACCGTCCGGACCGCCCGCGCCATCGCTGTCCGCAGTGTGTACGAACGAGTCGCTCCGCACCTGGCCGCCCAGCCCGACCTGCTCTCCCGCGCGGCCCTGCTGCGCCTGGCCGCCCTGCAAGCCGGGGAAAGAGAACTGGCCGACGAGGTGAGCGCCCGGATGCCCGGTCTGCCGTGGACGGCGGAGTGGGGCCACCTGTACGACCCGCCCGATCACCACCGCACCCTTGACGAGTTTCCCGGCGGCCTCCGCGACATCCGGATGCTGTACGGGGACGGCCGCCCCCTGCTGGCGACCCTGGAGGTGGCCGGGCGCATCCGGCTGTGGGACCTGAACGTCTGCCTGCCACTGGGCGAGCTGCCCGTTGCGGGAGCGGGGCGTCCGGTGGGCATCACGGCCTGCCGTACGGTCAGTTCGCCCTGGCTCCTGGTGAGTACGGGTCCGGAGGATCAGGGCCCGAGGGAACTGCGCGTCTGGGACTCCCGTAGCCGCACTCCATGGGGAGCCGCCGTCCGTGGTGAGCCGGAGGCACTGGCCCTGGTGGAGGTCGGGGACACCGTCGTGGCCGGGATCGTGGAAGCCGACGGGTCGGTCAAGCTGATCGACATGGCGGACGGGCGTGAGGTCCGCCGCCTGTCCGTACCTGAATCCGCTACCTGGGCGGCCGACGCGCGCGCAACGGAGCGCCGGAGGGCCCGGCGAGCGGCGGACCGACGCTCGGACCAGGGGTTCGCCGGAGCCGCGCTGGCGCTCGGCATGCGTGACGGGCAGCTGAAGGTGGCGCTGGCCATGGACGGACACCACTCGTTCGAATCCGACGAGGGGCGCAAGGGCTGCACCGTGCTCCGCTGGGACGTGCTGCCCGGCGCCGGCTGGGGCGCCGCACATCCGAGGACGAGCGAGTTGCACGGTGAGCGACTGCGCGACCTCATGGTCAGTGACGACCAGGTGTGCGCCGCAACCGAGATGGACACGCCGCCGGCGACGAAGAACCCGGTATTCGTGCACGATCAGGAGCTTGTCGAGCTGAGCCGGTGGAAGCTGCACGGCTGGGCCCGGGACTCGTTTCTTCCCGTCGGCGACACCGCGTTGGCGGTCCTGTCGACCGGGGACACAGGATTCTCGATCCGAACGCTGGGCGGTGCGGCAAAGCCCGTCACCCTGTCCGAAGGCTGGATGGATCGCTCGGTCGCTGTCGAGGCCATGCAGACCGTGCCGGGCAGAGTCCTGCTGGCCCAGTTGCGTGCGTCGCCCAGCGCGGTGGCTGTCCGCGAGGTGTCACTCGGCACCACACCCGAGCCGATAGTGGCGAGGCCCGAGCCACGCCCGCCCGCCATCCGTCAAGTGGCGGTAGGCGTCAGCCGGGATGAGCCCGCGGTATTGATCAGGACGAGCCAGGTGACGCTGCTGGAAGCCCGCACGGGCCGCGTCAAGGCCACCGCGCCTCTCCCCGGACCGTTGATGGGGACCGCCATGGCCGTGTCCCCGGGCATACCGGACGGCTTGCTGTGCTGGTACGTGCTGCGCAACGGCAGAGGACGTGTCCTGGACGCGCTCGGCAAAAGGGCGACGGTGCTGGCGCCCTATGGCCCCCCCTTGCGTCGGGCCGGCCGGGACGCGCTGCGACGGTTTCTGCGTACCGAAGACGTCGGATCGTCCCACGACGGCACCATGCATGCCGCCGTGACAGGAAAGTCCAAGAACGATGTGCTCGTCGTGGCGACCGAGCGGCAGCTCGCGTCCTGGCGCTTGCGAGGTCGGCGGTACTTCATCTACAGGGCGCAAACAAACCAATGGGATGACTTTCTTTCCATCTACTCGCCCCTCCTCGGCAGTCAGGATCTGCGTGTCGCCACGTCAGCGGACGACATTTATATCGCCTGGTATTCCTCGGTCCCTGAGGAATTGCCGCCTTCGTCGATCGAGCCGGGAGCGCCTGTCAATTCCCCACTGTTTCCGCAAGATCCCGTCTTCGCTGTCCGGCACTACCCGTCCGGCACGGTGGTCCACCGGCTCGGTGAAGGTGTGCGTCGACCTGTGAGAAAATCCCGCCGAAGTCGGGACGGCCTCATCCTCCCGGGCGGGATCGACGGGTTCGACCTGACCAACCTGGGCGGTGAGGTCCTGGTGGGAGAGCTGGCCTCCCGTACCGTCACCGTCCGCCGTATTCCGGCCGGCGATCTGCTGTGGCAAACGGAACTGCCCGAACGGCCGCACGGAGGAGAGTACTCCCTGCTCCGCCTGCGACAGGTCGGCTCTCGTGGTGCGGCGCTGGCCGTCGACACGGAAGGCGGCATCTCGGTCATCGACTTCACGACGGGCCGGTTTCTCTTCCGCATTCCCATGAACGCCACGGTGGAGGAGATTCACGCCATGCCGGACGGCTGGCTCGCGGTCGAGACGGACACCGGAATCTTCTGTTTGAGCTTCCCGTCACCGGGCCGGGACTGACGCCGCACCGGAGCCGCGGTACTATCTGCTGCCCAGCGCGGATACCAGGCTTGCCACCGTGACGGTGTTGAAGACGAAGGCGATGACCGAGTTCGCCGCCACCGTCCGCCGCATTTCCCGCGAGGTCACGTCGACGTCGGTGGTGCCGAACGTCGTCATCGTCGACAGGGCGAAATAGACGTAGTCGGCCCAGGCCGGGGAACCCCCGCCGGGAAAGTCGAGAGCCTGTTCGTTCTCCACGAGGTTGTCGGCCTGGAAGGTGACCGCAAAAGCCACGACCACGCAGATCCAGGCGAGGACGACGAGAGCGAGAGCCACCAGCGTACGCGGGAGGGCGGAGAACGCGGTGCTGACGTGACCGGGGAGCCACACCACCGCCACCATCAGCGCGGCAGCCGCGATGAAAAGCGACACGCCCGGCCCGGGGGCGGTCCCGAGGACATAGCGCTGCATGAACGTGCCACGGGCTTCGCGATGTGCCCAGGAGCGCACCTGATCCGGAGCGATGGTCACGAACACGGTCAAGGTGATCGCGAGGTAGGGGAGCAGGTAGGCGAAAAGCACGAGCACGCCGACGTCTATCGC
This sequence comes from Streptomyces sp. NPDC059788, assembly GCF_042732265.1. Taxonomy (NCBI): domain Bacteria; kingdom Bacillati; phylum Actinomycetota; class Actinomycetes; order Kitasatosporales; family Streptomycetaceae; genus Streptomyces; species Streptomyces sp. NPDC059788. The sequence continues at coordinate 71,768 of NZ_JBHWHY010000039.1, forward strand.
CGAGATCCGCACCACGCTGTCGTGGGGCAGGACGACTGCCGCGCACACCGCGATCGCCATCCCCACCATCGTTCGACGCCCTTCGGAAAGCCAGCGGTGCACGGGCGATCCTCTCCGGATGGTCATCGTGAGATGGGGTGGTGGTGAAAGGGACAGCAAGGAAAGGGGCAGTAATGATAGGGGCAGTAATGATAGGGCGGGCCCCGTCTGATGCTATGAGTGCTCCGACTCCTGGTGGGCGGATTTGAGGGCGTGTCTTCCGCTGTGTCCGACCGTCTCGCGGACTGGCGGCGCCTGCCGGGCCGTTTCCGAACCGGCGGGCTGCGGGGCGCCGGTGGGGGCCACTCGCCGCAGTAGCAGGAGTACGAACACGATCAGCGCGACGGACAGGGCACTACTGACGAGCGCGGCGGCGTGCAGCCCCGAGGTGAACGCGGTGCGCACGGCCGCGGCCGTCGACCGGCCCAGTTCTCCGGGAAGGCGCTCGGCGACGGAGAGGCCCCCGCCGAGGTTGTCGGCCGCCTGCGATATGGCGGTTGCGGGCGCGTCGGCCGGGGCGACCGCACGCACCTGGTGTCGGTACACCGACGCCATCAGACTGCCGGTGGCGGCGATACCGAAGGCGAGGCCGAGTTCGTAAGCGGTCTGCCCGGCCGAGGTGGCCTGGCCGTTCTTGCCCCGCGGGGCGGCTGCGGCCGTGGCCCGCCAAGTCGGGTACTCCAGCTCCTACGCTCTCAGCGCCGCCTTCAAACGCACTCTCGGCATCCGCCCGACCGAACACCGCGACCGAACACCGCGACCGAACACCGCGACCGAACACCGCGACCGATCCCAGGACCGGGCCAACGCCTGAACGCTACTTCGGCCCGCTGCCGACCACGGCGACATCCGCTGTCATGTGCCTTCGCCCTTCCTCTCCCGCTCTCCGGGCCGGCTCAGGCGCCGGGTTCGTACACGAAGGGCCTGGTCCAGGTCACGACCTCGAACCCCAGCTTGCGCAAGGTGGGTTCGGAGGTCGGCAGCGCGTCCACGAAGACATGGGTACGCCCCCGCTCACGCGCCTGCCGCAGCCTGCTGCCGACCAGCGCGGTGAACAGTCCTTGCCGCCGGTGCTCCGGGACGGTCCGGCCGCCCGCCAGCTCCGCGTACTTGCCGCCCTTCCGGAAGTAGGCCCGGCCGCACGAGGCCGGCTTCCCGTCGACGTAGGCGATGTGGATGCTCATCGCCGCCGGGTCGTCCCGCAGTTCGGCGGCGAGCCGCTGCCGTTCCTCCTCGGCGTTCTTGCGGCCGAGCGCGCGGGCGATCTGCGCGTAGTCCGCCAGCCCCTGTTTGTCCGTCACGGGGCGGATGTCCCGGCCCGCCGCGTCGAAGGAGGCCAGGTCCGCGCCGTCCAGGGGCAGGACCAGCACGCTTTCCTGGTCGTCCGGCTCGAACCCGGCGGCGGTGAGCCGGCCGGCCAGGTCCGCCGGGGTGTCGTGGCCGTACAACTTCCACTCCAGGGTGTAGTTGCGCGACCGCGCCAGTGCGGTCTCCTCCCGGATGACGTCGTCCAGCTCCTCGGGAGCGCAGCGGGCGTACACGATCCGGCACTCGGAGCCGTCCGTCGCGTGCTCGCGGACGACGCCCCGTCCGGAGTTCTCCCCTGAGGCCCGGCGCTCCTCGTCGAGTCCCGCCAGAATGTTCTCGCTGTTCACGCGGTCGCGCCCCCTTCGCACATCGGGATGCCCGCGATCGGCCGTTCCTCGATCATGGAGTCGAGAATAGAGCAGAGCTTGTCCAGGAGGCCCTGCGCGCTCCTCGGTGAAGACCTCGCTTACGCCGGCTCGGCGTCGCTGCAGCCGCGGTGACCGCCGTGGTCGCCGCGACTGCGTCTGCCGCCGCCAGCACCCCGACCGACAGCTCCCTGCGCACCCACCGCGTGAACTGCGACCGGAACGATTACCTGGAACTTCACGGAAATGACGGCAGGGATATTCTCTGCTTCGCCGACCGTGGGTTCATCGGGGTTGCCATTTACGGCATCAACTGGGTCGAGTCGGGGAACAACAAGGTGAACATTCAGTTCCAGCGAGACGTGAACAACCCGAATCTTGAAAGTGTCACTCTGGAAAAGTGGAGGTCGTGGAATCCTGGACACATCCACAAGGTGACCCGGATCGAGATCTACTGATCTCCGCAGTCGGAGGTTGTCCGAGCAGGCCTGTTCAAGGCAGACGAGTCGGTAATTGCTGTGTTGGGGGAGGCCGGGATGGCCGGGCAGCGTCGTGCACACCCAACGGAGCTGTCTGACGTGTAGCGGGCGGTGCTCGATCCGCTGGTGCCACCGCCGAGGCCGGGCGGGCGGCAGTGGCGGATCGAGGGACGCCGGGAGGAGATCCTTGCGTCCCTGCGGGCCCGGAAACGCGTCGGTGAGGGACGGGAGCCGGCGCCGAGTGCCGGGGTGCTGGACAGCCGGAGCGTCCAGGCCGCCGAGCGCGGCGGCCGGTACGGGTACGACCGCGGCAAGAAGGTGCCGGGCACCAAACGCCACCTTCTCGTCGACACCTCGGCCTGGTGCTCGCGATCACCGCCGGGCAGCGAGGCGACTCCCCGCAGTTCGAGCCCGCCCTGAAGAAGGTCCGCGGTACGACAACCCCGTAGCGCGCTACGACGCGACCGTCGCCGTAGCGGCCCTCAACGAGTGGCTGTGCCCAGCATCGTCCATACCGTCTCAGGCGGACCGTCGCGCGAGCCCCTCCAGTACCGCGACCGCCTGAGCGGCCTGCTCGTAGGGCACGAAAAGGTGGTCGTGGTGGAAACCGGCGACCACATTGCAGCTCAGATTCGCATCAGTGAGTTCGCGCGCCACGGCGGCGGTCAGGCCGACCGCCTCAAGCGCCGAGTGGACCCGCAGCGTGATCCAGCCCGCCACGTACTCATACGCCACCCCCGCCGCATCCGCCTCTTGCCGGGACAGGACCAGAGTCAGTCCTTCCCGTTCAGCGACGGTGACGACCGGGGTCACGCCCGGCGGGACGACACCATCATCGGCGGTGGCGAACACGTAACAGCCCGCGTTCAGCTCGGGCCGCATTCCCGCCAGCAGTTTTTGCAGATCACTCTCACCAGGCATGCTCAGCAACCTATCGCAACCTACGAATGGTCCGCGTTTTCGATACCCGGCCCGACGCGGATGCATACTGTGCGCATGTCGCACAGTGATCTTGGGCTGTTGCACGAACTGCGTGCTCTCTCCATCCTGCTTGAGGAACGAAATGTGACCCGGGCCGCTGGGCTGTTCCATCTGAGCCAGTCGTCCATGAGCCGCACGTTGCAGCGGCTGCGCGCGCTGTTCGGTGACGAGCTTCTGGTCCGGTCCGGCGGCGACTACGAGTTGACCCCTCGCGCGCGGGAAATGCAGCGCGAACTCGCCCTGCTCCTGCCGCGGCTGGAGAGCCTCGTGGCCGGCCGGGGCTTCGATCCCTCCACGGCGACCGGGGTGGTGCGCGTCATCGGCACCGACTACACCACCTCGACGCTGGGGCCGCACCTGCTGCCCCTGCTCCTCGCGGCCGCGCCCGAGCTGGAAGTCCGTATCGAACCGCGGGACGAGGACTCGTACGCGGACCTCGAACGAGGCCGGGCCGACATCGCACTGTCCGTGCTCCGCCCCGCCACCCGGCTGCGGTGGGAGCGATTGTTCACCGACGACATGGTCTGCGTCGTGGACCGCGACCACCCGGTGCGGGACCGCTTCTCACTGGCCGACTACGTCGTCGCCCGTCACGTGGTGGTCACGCTGCTGCACCAGGAGCAACCCATGATCGAACGGTTGCTGCAGACGCTCGGCCACAGCAGGCGGGCCGCGGTGCGGGTTCCGCACTTCAGCTCGACGTTCGACGTCCTGCCCGGTACGGCTCTCGTGGCGACGATTCCGCGGCGGCTCGCGGAACTGCGGGCGGTCACCGATCCACGGGTGCGGTTGGTCGAGGCGCCGGAGGAGTTCGACGCGTTTCCGTACGGGATGATCTGGCACGCGCGGCTGGAATCCGACCCGATGCACTCCTGGTTGCGCGACATGATCCGCGCGGCGGCACTGGATCTGACCGGCTGACAGCCGCGCGTACCGGCTCACAGCAGTTTGTCGATCGTGATCGGCAGGTCGTGGACGCGGACCCCGGTGGCGTTGAACACGGCGTTGCCGATCGCCGCGGCGGAGCCGACCAGACCGATCTCGCCCAGCCCGCGGGCGCCGAACTCGCTGATGTGCGGGTCCGGACGGTCCAGCCAGTGCACGTCGATCTCCGGTGTGTCGGCATGGACCGGGACGAGGTAGTCCGCCATGCTCGCCGCGGCGAACCTTCCCTCCGGCCCGATCGGATCGGCCTCCAGCAGGGCGTGCCCGATGCCCCAGATGATCGCTCCCATGAGCTGGCCGCGGGCCGCCTTGGCGTTGACGACTCGCCCTACGTCGAACACCGAAGTGAACCGGTCGACCCGTGGCTCACCGGTCAGCCGGTGGACCCGCACCTCGCAGAAGTGGGCACCGAAGCAGTGGAACCGGTACTGCGCCGCGCCCGCCTCGGGTGCCGCGGTGCTGACCGCCTCCACGTACGGCACATCCATGCCCCGCAGCAGGGTACGGAAGTCGACCGATGTGCCGGTCGCCTCGATCCGGCCCTCTCGGTAGGACACAGCCGCGGGGTCGATGCCGGCGAACGGGGATCGCGGATTGTCCACGGCCGACCGGATGAGCGCCTTGACGGCCGCCCGGCACGCTGCCTGCGCCGCCGGCACGGTGCTCGTCGTGACGCTGGACCCGAACGCTCCGACACCACCGGGCGGGAGTGCGGAGTCGCCCGCTTCCGCCGTGACGGAGCCGACCGGCAAGCCCAGTTCTTCCGCCCCGACCGCCGCCAGCATGGTGAAGGCGCCGGTGCCGACGTCGGACGTGGCCGAGGCGACGGCGACGTGACCGTCGTCGCGGAACCGAACCCGCGCCGAGGCGGGCTGGCGCCACGCCGGGTAGATCGCACTGGCCATCCCCATGCCGATCAGCCAGTCACCGTCGGTCCTCGACCGGGGACGCGCCTGGCGCCGGGTCCAGCCGAACCGCTCGGCTCCGACCCGGTAGCACTCGTCGAGGTACTTGCTGGAGAAGCGGCGGCCCTCGACCGGGTCCTCCGTCGCGTAGTTGCGCAGCCGCAGTTCCACCGGATCGACTCCGGTGCGCACGGCGAGTTCGTCCATCGCGGTTTCGAGCGCGAACATGCCGGGCGCCTCCGCGGGGGCCCGCATCGACCAGGTCGGCGGCGTGTCCAGCGTGACCAGTCGCTGGTCGATCCGGATGTTCGGGGTGCGGTACGTCACCGCCGAGGTGTCGCGGCCGGGCATCATCTGCCAGCCGCCGGCCGCGGGCAACTCCGCGTCGCTGTCATGGCTGAGCGCGCGGAGCCTGCCGTCGGCGTCGGCGCCGAGCCGGACCGTCTGCCGGACGGCTCCTCGGTGGCCGATGGCGGTGAACACCTGCTCCCGGCTCAGCACCAGTTTCACCGGACGGCCGAGCGCGCGGGCGGCAGCGGCACACAGCAGCGCCTCGTTCCACACCGGTGAGCGCTGGCCGAAACCACCGCCGGTGTAGCGGCAGATCAGCCGCACCTTGGCGGGTTCGACGCCGAGCCGAGCGGCGATCGTCGCGGCGGACCGCTGCGGCGCCTGCGCTCCACAGAAGACGGTGAGCTGGTCGTCGACCCACACCGCGGTCGTGGCGTGGGGCTCCATCGCGATGTGGTGATGGGCGTGCTGGGTGACCGAGGTGGTGATGGTGACCGGGCTCGACGCGAGTACGGCGTCGATGGAGGACACACCAGGGGCCAGCTTCTGCACGACGCCCTGTGACACGCCCGGGCCGGCGTCGACCAGCGAGGTCCGTGACGTCGTGACCGCGTAGTCGGCGGAGACCAGCGCGGCGGCGTCCCGAGCTTGCTCGAAGGTCTCGGCCACGACCAGACCGATGATCTGGCCGCGAAATCGGACAACGGTGTCCTGCAACGCGCTGTAGTTCTCACCGCTCTCACCGCTCGGCGGCTTGAGCCGGAGCGGACGGAACGGCGTGAAGACGGCGATGACCCCGGGCGCGGCTTCGGCACGGGACACATCCATGCCGCGAACCGTTCCCCGGCCGACGGTGGCCTGGACGAGATGGCCGTGAACCAGGCCCTCGGGCCGGTAGTCGGCGGCGTACGGCGCACGGCCGGTGACCTTCAAAGGCCCGTCGACGCGATCGATCTCGCGTCCGAGCGGAGAGACGGTCATCGGGTACGCTCCAGTTCCAGCAGCGCACGCACGACGGTACGCCGCATCAGCTCCGGTTTGAAAGCGTTGTGCCGCAACGCACGAGCACCGTCCGCCGCGTTGGCGGCCGCCGCCACGTAGGTGGCCTCGGCCGCTGGCCGACCGGCCAGTGCCTGTTCGACCGCGGGCAACCGCCATGGCCGGGTGCCGATACCACCCACCGCCACGCGCGCCTCGACGATGGTGTCGCCGTCGCGCCGGATCGCCACCGCCGCCGACGAGAGCGCGAACTCGTACGACTGCCGGTCGCGGATCTTCAGGTAGACCGAGCGCTGAGCCCAGTCGAGATCCGGAACGACAACACCGGTGACCAGTTCGCCGGGCCGCAGGTCATGCTCGCGGTGCGGGGTCTCACCGGGCAGCAGGTAGAAGTCGCGCAGCTCGACAGTGCGGATGCCGTCCCTGCCCCGCAGCTGTACCCGGGCATCGAGCGCGACAAGAGCCACGGCGAGGTCGCTGGGATGGGTGGCCACGCACGAGCCGCTGGTCCCCAGCACGGCATGCATCCGGTTCTCGCCCTTGATCGCCGGGCACCCGCTGCCCGGCCGCCGCTTGTTGCAGGGCGTGCTCACGTCGCGGAAGTAACCGCATCGCGTGCGCTGCAACAGGTTCCCGCCGATGCTGGCCATGTTGCGGAGCTGGCCGGACGCGCTGAGTTCGAGCGCCTGGCTCAGCATCGGGTAGCCGCGGCGGACGCGGGAATCCGCCGCCACGTCGCTCATCCGTTCCAGCGCCCCGATCCGCAGCCCGCCGCCCGTCGCGTCGATCCCGCGCAACGGCAGGCGGTTGATGTCGAGAACGCGGTCGGGAGCCATGACTTCGAGCTTCAGCAGATCCACGAGCGTCGTGCCGCCCGCGAGGAACACGGTGCCGGAACCGGCTCGTCGCACCGCGTCGTCCACGGTGCCAGGACGCTCGAACACATACGCGCGCATCAGCGCATCTCCGTCCGTGCCTGGCGGATCGCGGCCAGGATGCCCGGATACGCGCTGCAGCGGCAGATGTTGCCGGACATCTGCTCGCGGATCTCCGCGTCGGTGCGGGCACCCCCTTCGTCGATGATTGCGGCGGCGGACATGATCTGCCCCGGGGTGCAGAATCCGCACTGGAGGCCGTCGTGGTCGACGAACGCCCGCTGCACGGGATGTCGGCGATCGCCGTCGGCCAGCCCTTCGATCGTGGTCACCGACGCACCGTCCAAGGTGGCCAGCAGGGTCAGGCAGGACACGACCCGCCGCCCGTCGACGTGCACGGTGCACGCGCCGCACTGACCGCGGTCGCAGCCTTTCTTCGTGCCGGGCAGCTGTAGCCGCTCCCGCAACGCGTCCAGCAATGTCACGCGCGGATCCACGGTCAGCGACGTCGCCGACCCGTTGACGGTCACGCGCACGGGGATGTCCCCCGTCGTAGTGGTCTGCGCCGCCGCTTCGCCGCTGCCCGACGGCAGTGTGGCGGCCGCCGCCGTAGTGCCGACCAGGCCGATCAGCCCGCGTCTGGTGATGGTGTCGTACTGCGTCATGCAATCCAGCATTCACCGCCGACCGGGGCGTCACCAACGCAAGTTGCGGATCACTGCGATGCGTTGAGTGCATGGCGGGCGGGAGATCCGCCGGTTTTCCGCCGCAACCGTGCGGAGCCGAGATTGTGGCGCAGCCGTCATCGGCTGAAGCACGCGGACGGTCCAACGTCGCGGTAAACCTCACGACGGGCCGGAAAGCCTCGTGGGCGCGGCAGGAGTTCCGCTGCCGCGCCCACGAGGCAGGGGGCGCTCATGACGTCATCGTCGCGCGTCGGCGCTCGGGGAATGGGGAACCCAAGTTCGTCGTGGGTGCCCACCGTCCGGGAACACGGGTCAGCGTGTGTTTCCGGGGACGTCGCCGAGCCCCTGTGTCCAGCTGCGTTCCTGGCTTCGCCGGGAAATCCGCCAGCCCGCGGGTGTGCGGGTGTATTCGTCGATGTACCACATGCCCAGCAGCGCGATCCGCGGATCGCCGTTCTCGGTCGGGAAGCCGAGGGTGTTCAGGCACATCACCCGTCCCGTCGCGCGGTTGCCGTCGAAGCGGATCTCCGGGTTGGCGATCAGGTGCTGGCACGCGGTGAACTGCGCCATGCTCGAAGCGAGGAACTCCTGCATTTCGGCGCGGGTGCCCGCGATGGCACCGAATGTCGTGTAGTCGATATGGGCGTCTTCGGTGAATATCCCGTCCAGGGAGGCGAAATCCTTGCTGTCGATCGCGGTGGCGTAGGCCACCAGCAGCCCCTGGATCTCCAACCGGTCGGAAATTTCTTGAATGTCGAGCACTTGACCTCCTGAGATGTTGCAATGGTTTACGGACCCTGCGTAGTAGTACGCCGGGGCCGTTGCCGTGCGGCGAAAGGGCAGCAGGGGGTGCCCCATGGGAGTCCTGCCCGCCCCGACCGAACGGCGGGTTTACTGCCGCCGATTTTCGAAGCCGACGTCGGATATCGCCCGGCCTCGATGTCGCGGAAACTGCGACAGCCCGGAAATTCGCCGCATCCGGGCCATGGCGCCGTCGTTACAGTTCCTGGAGCCCGGCGTGGTCGACCTGCTCGCGGAGCCGGTGTTTCCGGACTTTCCCGGAGCCGGTGAGGGGTAGTTCAGTGGTATGGAGCCAGCGCACCGGTGTCTTGTGGGGAGCCAGCCGTGCGCGGCAGAAGTCGTGCAGCTCCGTCGCTGTGGGGGGTTGGCCGGGCTCGACGGGTACGAGCACGGCGACGACTATTTCGCCCCAGGCAGGGTCCGGCAGGCCGATGACGGCGACGTCGCGCACCTTCGGGTGGGTGAACAGGACCTGCTCGATGTCGGTGGCGTAGATGTTTTCCCCGCCCCGGATGATCATGTCCTTGAGCCGTCCGGTGACCGTGAGATAGCCGCGTTCGTCGAGGCTGCCCAGGTCGCCGGTGTGCACCCAGCCCGCCGGGTCGATGGTCTCGGCGGTGCGCTCGGGCAGCTCGAAATAGCCGAGCATGGCTTGGTGACCACGGGCGCAGATCTCCCCGGGCTGCCCGACCGGCATGATGTCCCCGGTCTGCGGATCGCGGATGGCGACCTCGACCCGCGGCAGTGGACGGCCGGCGGTGGTGGCTTTGTCCTCGGGTGAATCGTCGGGGCTCGTCTGGGTGATCACCGGGGAGAGTTCGGTCTGGCCGTAGACAGCGGTGAACCGGGCTCCGAAGCGGTCCTCGACGCGACGGACCAGCTCGGGCGGGACGGGACTGCCGCCGGAGAGCACCCGCGACAGGTGCGACAGGTCGAACTGCTCGAATCCCGGGTGATCCAGCAGCGCGATGAGCATCGTCGGGACCCCGCCGAGCATGTCCGCCCGGTGATCCTGGGCCGCGGTGAGCACGAGCGCGGGGTCGAACAGCTGACACAGGACGAAGGAAGCTCGTCGGTGGGCACTGCCGAGCACCCCCATGGCGCAGCCGGCCGTGTGGAACAGCGGCGTAGCGGACACCAGAGCGCCCCGCTCGGGCAGCTGGGCCCGGTCGATCATGAACTTCGCGTTGGTCACCAGTCCGCGGTGGTGCAGCAACGCTCCCTTGGGGAAACCGGTGGTGCCGGAGGTGTACTGGATCTGGGCGGCCTCACCAGGGCGCACCTCCGGAAGCGGCCCGCTGCCCTGATAGGCGCGCACGGTCGTCTGCCAATCCGCGAAACAGACGGTCGTTCTGAGTTCCGGGAGCCCGTGCGCGGCGTCCCGGGCGATCGCGGTCATGTCACTGCCACGGAACGCCGCGGTGTGAAAGAGCCCGGCCGAGCGGGATTGCTTGAGTACAAAGCGCAGTTCCGCGGCTCGCAGCGCCGGGTTGGCGGTCACCACCACCAGACCGGCCAAGGCCGCACCGTATTGGAGAACAATCCATTCGGGGATGTTGGGAGCCCAGACCGTGATCCGCTCGCCCGGGGAAAACCGGGCCAGCAACCAGTGCGCGCATTGCTCGGCCTCGGCCAGCAGCTGCCGGTAGGTCCACCGGCGATCGGTGCGCTCGGCGCCGGACGGCGACAGGGTGTCCGGCGGTGCGACCTCGACCAGGGCGGTCTGGGCCCCGGCGTCCCGCACGGCCTCCCGCAACAGGTCTCCGGTGGTCAGCTCCGCCACCGGTGCGCTGGTGCCGGCAGGCCAGTATGACTCCGTCAAGAATTTCGGCATGATTCGTGAGCCGCCCTGCGCTAGGCGTCCGAAGCGGACGGCGCCGCGTCCGCGAGCGCGGCGCCGGGGAGCGCACCGCGTGGCGCGGTGGCGTCCGCCGTCCCCAGGCAGTGTGCGCTGTCGAACAGTCCCAGTTCGTAGTGCACGGAGTGCTCGTCGTGTCCGCTGACGGCGATCCCGATGTCGTAGGCGCGGGGGTAATGGACCTCGCCGAGGTAGTTCACCTGGTAGCGCCAGGGGAGGAACCGCGGGAGCCTCCTGGCGGAGCCGTCGCCCAGCAGGCCGTGTGCATGAGCCGCGATCGCCTCGTCGTACCAGCCGAGCTGGGCGATGTAGTTGACGTGCCGGTTGTGATCGACGTCCCCGACACGGGCGTGGACGGTCGCGGTGGCCGGGTAGTACTGCCGCGCGAGGCGGCGCGGATCGGGTCTCGCGGCGGCTGCCACGCCTGCTTCCGGCAGCCTCAGTTCCTCAAGATCGGCGAGCAGCTCGTCCGGCAAGGGGATCGTCTTGGACTCGCCCGCGAGGACCATGGTGCCCTCGGCGGTGGCGACGAGCTGCCCGCCGGCGAACATCCCCTGACCGTAGGTGTACGAGGACCGCCCGATCGCCCGGATGCCGGTACCGATCCGGACGGTCTCACCATTCTTGCCGAACGCCCTGTGCCGTTCGACACGTTGACCGACGAACAGGAAACGGAACGGCCCGAACCCACCTTTGGCCACGAGCTTGTCGAAGCGCGCGAAACGCAGATCGACCAGTGGATGCTCGAACATGCGCGACAGAGCCACCGTGCTCGTCGTGCCATCCGGAGCGAGGTCCCCGAACCGTTGCACCATCTGCCGGTGGTCGGGAAAGTCGGCCTCGGCCGGGAGCGTGGCGGCGGGCTGTAGGTCGATGGTCAACATCGTTCCTTTCGAGAGGGGCACCAGGCCAGGGGCAGGGACCGCAGCCCGTAGATCAGCGCGCGGTCCTTGGAAGCAGGGGCAGCGACAGGGGCGGCGATACGGCCCCCGGGGAATTGCCGCAGCAACGCCGGAAGCGTCAGCTGCAGTTCGACACGAGTCAACGTCGCGCCGGGACAGTGATGAATACCGTGGCCGAAGGCCACATGCGGGCAGCGGGTAGGGGTGCCGTCGAGGCCATATCCGTCTTCCGGCAGTGCCGGATCACCGTTGGCGGCGGGCAACGAGGTAGCCACGTGGTCACCACACAGCACCGGATGCCCGCCGATCGAGGCGCCCTCGACAGCAACCCGGACGAAACCGGCGTGCAGAACCGAGGTGTGGCGCAGCCACGCTCGCATCATCGGAGCTGGTCAGGATGGCGCAGCAACGCCGACGTGCCGAGCGGGATCACGTTCGCAGTGGTCTCACGGCCGGCGTTCAGCGGCAGGTCCGCGAAACCGATCAGACCTCACCTCATCGGAAAGCGCACCCGCGCCATGCTCACGCGCGTCGAGATGCTCGTCGACGACCGCCTGCATCCGCGGCCCGGCGCCCGGCCCTGCCGGACCGTGAACCTTGCGGTCGGCAAACGCCGCAAACGGGTGTGCTCATGGCGGATCCGACATCAGCAACCACTCCGCTCTCCTCCCAGAGGCCGGAATGCCGACCTGGTCGACCTCGCGGCGGGTGTGGATCTTGGATGCCAAGCTGCCGCCAACGGCCCGGTACCAGCAGGGATGCCGGGAAGCCATGATCGCTTCCGTAACGCGTCCAGCAGCGCTGCCCGCGGATCCGCGGTCAGCCACATGGCCGACCCGCGGCCGGTCATGCGTACGGTGACTTCCCTTGTCGTCGCCCGTGCCGCAGCTTCGCTGCCGTCCATCGGGACGGTGGCGGCCGCACCCGCGGTGCCGACCAAGCTGTGCAGGCCACGTCCGGTGATGGTCTCGTGCTGCGTCATGCGAGCCAGCATCCACGGCCGATCGGATCATTGGCAACGCAAGTTGCGGATCGCCCCAATGCACCCGGCGCATGGCACAGGAAAACGGTGGCGCCGTACTTGTCGAGTCGACGAAGACGACCGGCCAACCAGTGCGCAAACCGGCCCCCTGCTTCCCCTCGGCGAAGATCACTCGCTGCACGGGCGGCATTCTCGGCAGGCGCAAAATACACCGCCCTTTTCGACGCCGTCTTCGAGGCCGACGAACATGCCGCCACCTGCTGCCACGGCACGCTTCTGCCGGCCGCCCCGCGTCCTGCGCCCGTACAGTCCTGACACAGCTCAAGGCATCGGTCCGCTCCAATCCGGTGCCGAGAACGGAGCGGACAGCAGGCGTTGCATCCACATGGAACTCAGATACCGGCCGTTCTTCACGGCGTACTCCCGGAAGGTCCCGATCTCGGCAAAGCCGAACTTGCGGTGCAAGGACACCGACGCATCGTTCGGCAGGGCAATGCCGGCGAGGGCCACGTGTACCGGCTCGTCGGCCAGAAGACCGAAGAGTGCACGGTACAGGGCGGTTCCCAGCCCTTGTCCTCTGCTGTCCTCGCCGAGCCCGACGCTCACCTCGACCGTTTCCCGGAAAGCGTCCTGATCGCGATAGCGCTGGCTACAGGCATAACCGAGGACCTGACCACCGCGGCGGGCGACGAGCATCCGATACGGACCCGTCCCCGCGAACTGCGCGAACCACTCACGCCGCTCCTCCATGGACTGCGGCCTGGTGGCGAACCGGGCGTGCGAGGTCGCGGCCAGGTGATCCTGGATGGCGACGATCCCGGGCAGATCACGCTCACTCGCAGGGACGAGTTCGGCAGCGTCCTCGTGGATTTCGCGCAAGAGAGGCTCCTCATCACAACGGGATGTCATACCGGCACGCTATGGACGCCGCCGACCGCGCAGAACCCCATGATCCGAAGCCACTGGCCATAGGGTGCGCCTATGGCTTTGGAACTCGCGGACCTGCGCGTCTTCGTCACCGCCGCATCCACCGGCTCGCTGTCCGCCGCGGCACGTGAGCTGCGGATCGCCCAGCCCTCCGTCAGCGAGCGGCTGCGCAGGCTGGAACGGCTCGTCGGTCAGCCGCTGCTCGACCGGTCCAGCCGAGGAGTGTCACTGACGCCCGCGGGAGAACGGCTGCTGCCCCACGCGGAGCGATGCCTGGATCTGTCGGTCCGTGCCCTGGACATCGCGCGGGAGGACGACACCCAGGGCACCCTGCACATGACCGCCCACGCCAGCTACGCACCGCTGGCCGTCCCCTTCGTCATCGGTGCCCTGCAGCCGCTCAGATACGCCGTCGTGGTCGACGACCAGCACAGTCAGGACGCACTCCAACGAGTGGCCACGGGCGCGACCGACATTGCCATCACCCTGCCGATGCCGCACGCCCACGAGGTACGGCTGCACAAGTTCCGCAGCGAGCCGGTCATCGCAGCCTGTCACCCGGACCACCCGCTCACGGCACATCCCTGCGACACCGCACGGCTGAGCGGCCATCCCCTCGCCGTGAACCTCTGGGGCAGCGGCGCGAACCTCTTCCACGAACAGCTCCTGGACGCCCCCACCCGCGCGCACCAGCTCTATCGCGTCAGCTCCGCCGAGACGGCGGCCGATCTCGCGCGCTCCGGGCAGGCCGTCGCCGTCCTCACCCGCGCCACGATCGAACGCGACCTCACCGCCGGCACCCTGATCGAACTCGACGTGAGCGACATGCCCGAGTGGCACGTCGACCTCATGGCGGCCCACCACCGCGAACGCGCCGCCGAACCCGCCATCGCTGCCGTGATCAACGCACTGAACCACTCCGAGCCCTGAGGTACCGCACCCACGACCACCGCCGCGCGGAAAACAGCCTGTCCATACGTGTGACACCGACTGCTCAACAACGGCTAACACCATGAGCTGCGTTTACGGCGGGGGAGTACGGCCCGTCGCCGGATGGCCCGGGGCGGCGGTGCGGCTCTCCTGGCCTTTTGCCTGCGGGCGCTTCTGGGTTCCGCGGCAACAGGTGGCAGGGCGGTACACAACGTCACCAACAGCGACGGCAGCGTCACCGTCACCGTCGCCGTGACCGTCACCCCTCGTTACCTGGCGCCGCCCCCCGACGGCCGGGCACGCACCGCCGTAGCCGCGGCAGCCGCCAACCACCGCGGCCAAGACCACGCGGGGCCGGACTCGACGCCGCGCCCCACCGACCCTGGCGTCGGCCGTCTGATACGAGCCTGCCGGCTGCTGGAGCACAACACCCGTCCGTACGGCGCGGGTACGCCATCGACGGCTCGGCGGCATCTACCTCACCGGCCGCCTCCCGCTGGCCGCAGTCACATCGAGGAGGTCGACCGGCTGCTCGGCCCGGGCCTGAAGGACTCAAGGGCTGCGAAGACGGGGAAGACGAGCCTGCCGCGGTCGGCGAGACGGTGGAGACCGCCGCGCCGGTCACGGCCGATGCGACGCGCCACTATGCCTCGACCACAACGATGTAGAACGTCACCGCGGCGAAGAAGGGGCCCCGCGTGAGATGGCTCAGCCAGGCTTCCGCCGCCTGGTCGCTGAAGTAGCCGGCCTCGACTGCGCGCCGCGTGGTGCGCTCCAGGCCGAGGATCTTGTCCGCGGCGTCGAGGTCCCGGAAGACCGGTGTGACAGGGATGACGGTGGGCACCGTGAAACCGCTCTCGGCCGCCAGCCGCGCCAGTTGCCTGCCGATCCCCGCGTTGCGGACCACCCGTTCGGCCACATGGCGGGTATAGGCACGCGTCAGGTCGCTGTCCGGGTGGTCCACGGCGAGCGTCTCCCAGTCGGGCTCGCCCATGACCAGCCGCCCGCCCGGCCGCAGCACCCGGCGGATCTCACCCAGCGCGGCCAGGGGGTCGGTGACGTGCTGCAGGACCCGGTCGGTGCGGGCGCGGTCGGCGCTCCGGTCGGGCATGGGCAGGTCGTGGATGTCCGCGTGCCGGATGTCCACCACGGCGTCACCAGCGGTACGGGACTGCGCGGCGTCCACCATGTTCCGGTCGTGGTCGACGCCGACGACAGCACCGGCCGGGGTGACTGCCTGGGCGAGCGCCTCAAGGTCGGTACCAGGGCCGCAGCCGAGGTCGAGCACCCTGTGTCCGGCACGCAGGTCGAGCTCGTCCAGCATCCGCCGCTTGTAGGAGCGGCCGAGATCGCTCGTGGCGAGCCGGTCGAGATAGGTGACGGAATCGGGCCTGGCCGTCTCGAACGCAGATGATGTCATGCGTCCCAGTCAACCAACCGCCTGATCTGCTATGTGGGTTGTATCGCGGCGAAATGTGGCTCGTGCGCTCAAGCCGCACCGAGGCGCTACTCCGGATCAGTGTCTTCGTTGAAATTCCCCAGATGCACCGGGGCTCGATCAAGGCCCACGGCCGAGAGCACATCGGGCAGGAAAGAAGCCATCCTCTTCGGCCGGACGGTCTCCGCAGTGGTGGCGAGTTCCGCGGCCGACCACCAACGATGCCCGTAACGGGCCTCGGGCGTCCGGACATCCATCCCGCGGACCTCAGCGGCCGAGACGCGGGCAAGGCGGTATTCCTCGTACTGGTCGAAGACACGGCCGTCGACGCTGAAGACCGCCTGCCGAGTCCAGACAACGGGGCCCAAGCGCCCAACGGGAAGCGACAGCGCCGTCTCCTCCCAGACTTCACGCACGGCAGCCTGAGGGGAGCTCTCGCCGTCCTCGACGCCACCACCGACGGTGAACCACCATCGTGCCCCCGGCCGGCGCGGGTCACGGCCGCACAGCAGGAGCAGACGATCGTCGCCGTCCACCAGGAGAACACGGGAAGTCCACCGCTCCGTCAGCGTCATGGACCCCGACCCTATCCACGGATCACATGGTGAGCGGAAGAGCTTGGCTCTCCCGCGGAGGGAGACATGCAGGTGGGGACATGGACGGCGGCACCCTTTACCCGATCGGTGAGCCGGGTCGGCGCACCGGCTGACGGTCAGGGCAATCCGGCTTTCCGCGAATCCCGGCGAAGTCTCCAGCTGGGGGACCAGCGGACCACGATCGTTCTCGGCGGCACGCTCTGGGTCTCAACTACGCACACCCGCTTCAGACAGCAGGCTCCTGGGCGGCATGATCCGGTGACAGCAATGGGCGGCGACATTGATCACGCGAGAGCATCGCGAGTGACTCCCGTACTCACGTCGAATCGACATCCTCGGAGAGTGACACAGTCGGCTCCGGCGTCGGCATCGGCATCGGCATGACGCACCGTCCCCGCGTCGGGGCCCCGTACCGTGGCAGCCGGAACGGCTCAGCTGCGGTACAACCTCATCAGGAGCATCCCCATGACCCCAGTGCACCGCCCCGAGAAAACAGCCGGGCTGCCGCTCTCCAGGCGGCAGTTGGGGCGGCTGGCCGCCGCGGGCGTCGCGACGGCGGCCGCAACCGGCACCGGGCTGCTCGCTACCGCCCCGCCCGCAGCGGCCGACGAGGGCGACGGGGAGCCGCACTTCGCACACGCCCGCCGGCTCGCCGGCAACGATCCGGTGCTGCGCGCGATCGCTGCCGCACTGACCCCCGGTGCCGAGATCCCCCGTCCGCCCGCGCCCGCCCCGCTGAAGATCTTCGACAACCTCGCACTGCTGAGCGTGGGCTGGGTCTCCGCCATGGCGGTGCTCACCGAGGACGGCATCGTACTGATCGACGCGCTCACGTCACCCACCGAGGCCGCGGAGGTCATCGTCCCGGGACTGCGCGCGCTGGGCGCCCGTCCGGAGACGATCCGGTACGTCGTCGCCACCCACGGACACGGGGACCACATCGGCGGCGCGCAGTACCTCGCTGACCGCTATGGCACCCGCGTGCTGATGACGCCGGCCGACTGGGACCTCGTCGCCCGGACCCGCCCGGAGCACGCCCCCGCCCGGGACCTGGACATCGTGGACGGGCAGCGGCTCGTGCTCGGCGGCACGACAGTCTCGCTCCACCACACCCCGGGCCACACCGCGGGCACCGTCTCGCCGATCATCCCCGTGCGTGCGGGCCGCGAGAGTCACACTGCCATGCTGTGGGGCGGCGCCAACCCGCCCGCCACGCTCGCGGAACTGCGCACCTACCTCGCATCGCTGCACACCTTCCGCCGCCGGATGCACCGCGCCGGCGTGGATGTGGAACTCTCCAACCACCCCAACGACCACGGCCTCCAGCGCGCGGAGCAGCTCCGAGACGACCCCGGCGGGCCGAACCCCTTCGTGCTGGGCAGGCCGCGGACACAGCGGTACATGGCCGTGATGGAGTCGATGCTGCGCGGCTGGGTCGCCAACGCGTCCTGACGGCTCCGCTCCCATCTCTGACCCACGATCCACACCAGCCTGCCGATGTCGTAACCTCCCAGGTCGAACATCCGAAGGTTCCGGTGTCCGGTCGGGTGCCTGGCGGCCAGTACAGGAACCGTACTTCCCGGTGCCTGGTGGCCAGCACGATCCAGCGCCATCGGAGCGGTGAGAGGTACCCGGGGACGGGCGGTGTGACCGGCTTCTCCCTCGGTGCAGGCCCCGGCACTCCTTGCCGGGGCCTGCATGCATTGGGGTTCAGCGTCGTTCGCATGAGAGGCCGACGGTGAGGTCCAGGCGGTGACGCGGTGGCCCGGCGACATCGATCTCGGGGTGCCGGTGAGAACGCTGTCAGTGTGCCACGAGGCGCTGTTGTGTCGGCGAAGGTCGGCGAGAGCGGCCGGAGCACGAGGCGGGAACGCAGTTCGAAGATGCCGACGGCGCGGGACGGCATCGGTACGTGGTCGAGGAAGAACGCCCCATCCTTCCTGCCCCGCGGCAGTGATCGCGCAGCATCGACCAGGCTGCCAACGCGTCGCGTCGCGCGGTCCTGCTCAGCCATCTCGCCGAGGGCTTGATGGCTGACGGAGCCCACGCCGGCCGGGCGCGTTATGGCTGCGGCCACCGGGGACCTCACCGCGTCGAACACGGCCGAGCGCGTCAACGAATCGGACCCTGTACGTGACTTCTTCGGCTTCTCCTCACCCATACGCTCATGGTCCCGGACACCACTGACATTCCTTCGAGCTCCGGTGCCCCGCCGGCGAGGAACACCCGGCCCTGGCGCGGTGGCGGCCGGCTCGGACCGGCCACACCTGACACCGCAGCAGGTGTCGGACTACGAGCCGCCGCCTGGCTCGGGGACTGGACGCCCGCGGCCTCGTAGGCGCGGCCGCGTGGAATCGACCGGGCCCGGATGCCGGTCCTTGGTACCCGGGCCCGGTCGTTGGCTGCGAACATCGTGTGCAGCACGCGTTGCACCGGAGTCGTGCGAGATAGCTTTTCTGCGCGACTTGTGCGGGGGAGTGCTCTGCATGATTGACCCCGCACGGTTGCCAGCGCGTCGCTGAGGTGACGAACGCGCAGACTGCTCACGGACGTCCTTCGTTTTTCCGGAGTGTCGTGGCCGTGCTGGACGGCGAACCGGCCCGTTGAGCAGCCGACATGCCCGGCCAGGCCCCCTCCATCGCCCAGTTCCCGCTGAGCGTCACGGACCTGGCCATCACCCCCACCGGCACCTGATCCCATCGGTAATGCCCTCGCCGCGGCCCGGCCACCACCGGACCGCGGCATGTCACCGCCACGGCATGTGACTTCGTACGGCCGGCCCGGCACGTACTCCCGCCACTGCTCGGTGCCGCAGTCAGGCGCGCAAGGCCTGCATTCCGTCGTAGGCGGCCATCACGACCTCCAGTCCGCGGTTGTCGTCCTCGGGCTCGCGCATCTGGTTCGTCACGTACGCCACCACCATGCGGGCGTCGGGCTCGATCATGACCATCGAGCCACCCCAGCCACCCCAGCCGTACGTGTTGCCGAACAAGCCGTAACCCAGGCCGTAGCGCATCGGCATGCCCAGGATGCGGTCCTCACCGCGGAACTGCTCCTCCCATGCACGGTCGCAGCCTGCCCGCGACAGCAGCCGCACACCGCGCACCGTTCCTCCGCACGCCATCACCGACTGCACCAGAGCGACCGAGCGGGCATTGCCGAACCCGCTCGCCGCGGGGATCTGCGCGCGGCGCCAGGCGACGCTGTTGCCGTCCCGGACCCGGATTCCGGTCCCGGCTGTGGGGGCTGCGGTGGCGCCGGGCGCGCTCGCGAGGTGGTCCTCGTCCCGCGACGGCGGGGGGACCGAGAGCGCGACCCGGTGGTCGTGCTCGGCGGACAGCCCGATGTGGAAATCCGCGCCCAGCGGACCGGCCACCTCGTCGAGGAGGAAATCGCCCACGCTGCGGCCCGTGATCCGGCGCACCACCTCGCCCACGAGGAGACCCTGGGTCAACGAGTGGTATCCGGCCGCCGTGCCCGGCTCCCACCGGGGAGCCTGGGCGGCGAGCCGCGCCGTGGCGGACGGCCAGTCGTAGAGGTCCTCGACCGTGCCGTCCCAGTGGGGCAGGCCCGCGGTGTGCGCGAGCAGGTGCCGTACCAGCACCCTGTCTTTGCCCGCCGCGGCGAACTCCGGCCAGTACCGGGCCACCGGCGCGTCCAGGTCGAGCCGACCGCGGTCAGCCAGGACGAGGGCGCACAGGGCCGTCATCGTCTTGGTGACGGACCACACGCCTGTGATCGTGTCGCGCTGCCACGGGGCCGTGCGGTCCGCGTCGGCGAATCCGCCCCAGACATCCACCACCGGCTCGCCGTCCACGAAGACCGCAACCGAGGCGCCCGTGTCTCCGGCGTCCAGCAACGCGGCCAGCACACCGGGTACAGCGGTGAACAGATCATCGTAAGAACCTTGAATCTCGGCCATACGTGAACTTAGCCAGCGCCATATGGCCCCGGTCAACCGGATTTCCAGGGCGACGCCGCACCAGGAATATTTGCTGAGCGTGCACATCGGCCACTGTTCCGTTCCCTGTAAACGCATCAGCCCCGTCAGGCGCGCCGGCAGCGCACAGCCCCATCGTGACCATTGATTGTCCACGAGCCATAAAAGTGAGTCGGAATTCTTTCCGGAAGCTGCTCGGAACCGGGGATGCTTGGCGCCTTGTCTATCCTGCACGCGCGGACGCGGTGGAGTTTCCTGCACGCTGAAATGTTCGGGGCCACCCTGACGCCTCCATCATCAACGCCCTGCGCGCCGCGGCCGCCGGGATGACGAAATTCCCGTATCGACAAGACCGGCCCGCTGCCGGCCGTCCTGGTCACCGCCGCGAGCATCCAGCACTCCACCGCCATGATCTACATCGCGATGATCGCCCTGATGACCCGCCGCCCTCACCAGATAATCCACCCCGACCTGGCGAGGACTCCAGCACCACATCAACGACGCATCTCGGGACGAAACATTGGGAGAAAACACCCTCGACGAGAGGCGGGGAGCATATACGTGCAGGGCTGGAGCGCCGAGCGTATACGGCGACGTATGTCGTGCCACCGGTCGCGGCCGGTGAACTCGGCGGCAAGGACGGCCTGCCGGGTCGCATGCAGGGAGAGGGGCTCCGTAAATTGGCGGCCTCTCAGACTCGCAGGTACGTCAGTACGGCCATGACTCTGCGGTGGTCGGCGATGTTGCTCTCCAAGCCCAGCTTGGAGAAGACGTTGCGAACGTGTGTTTCCACCGTCTTGCCGCTGACGGTCAGGTGCCGGGCGATGGCCTCGTTGGAGCGGCCCTCTGCGATGAGTGCGAGGACTTCGTGTTCCCGGTGGGTCAGGGTGTCCACCGGTGCGGTGGCACGGTTTTGGTTGAGCAGACACGCGACGACCTTCGGGTCGATGACCGATCCGCCTGTGCCGATCCGGCGGATCGCTTCGGCGAGGTCACCGATTTCGGCGAGGCTTTCCTTGAGCAGATAGCCGAATCCGCCTGCGTTCTGGGCCATTACCCGCACAGCGCTGCCGGCTTCCGTGTACTGGGACAGCAGCAGCACCCCGACTTCGGTGCAGTGCCGCCGGAGTTCGACGGCCGCGCGCACTCCCTCGTCGGTGTAGGTGGGCGGCAGCCGGATGTCGAGAACGACGACGTCGGGGCGCTGTTGCCGCACCAGCGACAGGAGACCGAGTGTCTGCCCGGTCGAGGCGAGCACGGTGAAGCCCGTCCCATTCAGCACACGGACGAGTCCCTCGCGCAGCAGCATCGAATCTTCCACGACGATCACGCGCATGGCAGTCCCACCGTGATCCGCGTGCCGCCGGCGACCACCAGATGCCGGTGGCTCCTGCGCGCGGACACGCTGACCGCGCGGACCCCAGCGGGTTTGACCGCGTTGGACAGGGCTTCACAGAGCGCGAAGCAGACCGCCGACTCGGCCGCGGCCGGGTACCGGGCGGGCTTCCCGGCGACCACTACCGGTATGTCCGTCTGCTGCGCCGGCTCGGTGACCGCGGGGCCGAGCCCTTTGCGGATCAGTACGGTCGGATGAATGCCGTGCGTTGGGTCGAGAAGGCCGTCCAGGGGCCGGCACAGAGTTCCGTCGGCTTCCGCGACCCTCTGGCACGGCGTGGGCGGCCCGCCGCTCGCGAGTCCTGCGTCGAGGCTCCGCAGCAGTCCGGTCAGGAATGCGGCGGGCAGCGCGGCCCCGGCCAGGTCGGAGAGCAGCGTCACCGTGATCATCGGGGCTCCGGCTCCTCACGTCAGCGGATGTGGAAAGAGTGCGCCACAGCAGGTCCCAGGCAAAGAAGGCCAGGGAGAGGGCCACGGCGATCCGGACCGGCAGCAGGATGCGA
The DNA here is from genome assembly GCF_042732265.1 of Streptomyces sp. NPDC059788. NCBI lineage: Bacteria > Bacillati > Actinomycetota > Actinomycetes > Kitasatosporales > Streptomycetaceae > Streptomyces > Streptomyces sp. NPDC059788. Next base: position 93,913 of record NZ_JBHWHY010000039.1, read on the forward strand.
CGGCGGGTCGCCGAGCTTGCCCGCAGGCGGCGGGTAGGGGTCACCACGCATGCCACGGCCAGTAGTTGAGTCAGGAACCGATAGCCCGGCACCGTCAGGTTCAGCGCCTGCCACCAGGCACAGAGGCGGTAGAACAGCGGCACCTTCAGCCCCTGGAGATTGCCGGGGAACCAGGTCGGCCCCTCGGCCGGCATCAGCAGTCCGCTGCCGTTGTCCGGCCTCCGCCGCCAGGCAATCAGTCCGGCGCCGGCGTACGCCCGGCCCACCGCGCGGTCACGCGCCGGCGCCGTACCGGATGCGCCGGAGCGGGCGTAGGCGCACGCGCCGCAGATCCCCGCCGTGGGGCAAGCACCGCCCCACAGCCACAGGTTGCGCGTCCTGGTCCGGGCGCCGGGACCAGAACTGCCCCTGGAAGTCCTGTCCCCCACGGCTGCCAACCTAGAACAGGAAACCTGACCAGGGCAGAGGGCCGGCGTTCCGAGGTGTGGACGTTGCCGCCCGGAACGGGGACTCAGGGCTGGCCCTGATGTCGCGCGGCGGCGGGCCGTCTACCGTGAGGTGTGTCGGTGGGCACGGACGGACAGCCCCAGGGCTCCCCAGGGCTCCCGGCGGCCCCGTGCTCCGTCCCAAGCTCCGTGAAGGATGTCGTGACGCGCTCCGCTCTGTGACGGGCCGGTTGACGCGGCCGGGGAGCGCCGCCCGGGCTCACTCGCTCCGCGCGGCGCACCGGCGCCGGGACCGTAGCGACATACGCCCGTTACGCAGCATCGTTGTGCCTGTCCCGTACACCGCATCGGCACCGCCGGAATTCCCGGGGCTGCGACGAACCGGGGCTCACCTACATGGTCATACGGGCATGGGCATTTTGGACGACCTGCATCCGGGGGAGGCACGGTGAAAGGGTTCTGGAGCGTTGAGGCAGTGGCACCAGGTGGAAGTGACGCGGGGCCGGCGGCGGTCGGGATATCCACCGTGCTCTTCGCCGGGTCTACTGGCGAAGAGCGAACGGTGCCGCCACGGACCCGACAGGCCGTGCTGCGGCACACGATCAAGGAATTCATCGTTCGGCATCTGCACCAGGCGCGTCTTTCGCCCTCGGAGATCGCCGTAGCTCATCACATTTCCGTGCGGTATCTGCACCACTTGTTCCGCCACGAAGGCACGAGTGTTTCCCGGTTCATCCGGGAACAGCGGCTTGAGCGATGTCGGGCCGATCTGGCAGATCCCCTCCAGGCGTATCGGGGTGTCGCCGAGATCGGCGCGCGGTGGGGTCTCGCCGATGCCGCCGTGTTCAGCCGGGCCTTCAAGAAGACATATGGGATCTCGCCCGGTGTTTACCGGGCCGCTCGGCGCGCAGCGACGGACGGGGCCGCCGAGCCGGCTCCGGCACCGGGCTCCGGCTGAAGCCGGGACCGTGCCTGGGCAAAGCTCCACCGCGTACTGCTGGACGAACTCGGCGCCCGTGGCGAGCCGGACCGGTCGCGGTGTGCGATCGACTCCGCCGGCGTGCGGGCGGCACAAGGGCCCCTGACCGGACCGAATCCGACCGGCCGCGGCATGTCCGGATCAAAGCTCCACCTGCTCACCGACCGCAACGGCGTACCCCTGACGCTGGGAGTCCCCGCCGCCCAAACGCACGACAGCCTGGGCCTGCAGCCGCCCGTCCGGGGCATCCCGCCACCCGCTCTCGCCGCGGTCCCCGCCGCCGACGGCCGGTCAAGCTCCACGCCGACAAGGGGTACGACCACGACCACCTGCCGGCATGACTCCGCGAGCGCGGCATCCGCCACCGCATCGCCCGCAAGGGCATCGAACTCTCCCGGCGCCTGGGCCGCCACCGCTGGGTGGTCGAGAGAGCCGTCTCCCGGCTGGCCGGGTGCCGTTGCCTGCACCGCCGCCATGAGCGCAAGGCCGGGCATTTCCTCGGCTTCCCCGGCATCGCCGCAGCACTTATCAGCTATCAGCTATCGCAACCTCACCAACTGAAACAACTCCTCAGCCGCCAATCCACCGCCGTCGGGACACCTCATACCTCCGGCAGAACGAATAACCCACTACCCCGTCACCGGCGCGAGGTCCCCAGCATTGATGCCCTCCAGAAGTGTGCGCGCGACGTCAATGACGTCCCGGACCGGCTTTCGCCATGCTGAAGACGAATGCACATCCGGGTCCGGGCAACCGGTGCGGTACGTCGTCGCCTGTTCCCTACCCTCATCCATTCCGGTTCACGGTCCCGTACATCCGGGTCTCCGGACTGAGGCAGAAACGGGCGGATCGCGGACGACCGGGCCGGGACCCGGACGGTATGGCATTCGACCATTCCGGTTCGTGTGTGAAGGAGCGACCAGATGTTGAAGAAACTCGAAGTGCTCGGCGGCAAAATCCTCGGACGGTTCGTGCCGCGGGTCGAGGCGGAAGCGGCTTGCGGGCACCCGTACGTGAAGTACTCCCCCCGCTGCTGGCAGTGCTCGGGACACTGCGGCTACTGGGCCCCGTGCCGCGCGATCTGCCGCTCCGGCTGCGGCTGCCAGGTCACCAACTGCTACTGCTGAGAACTGATCTCGGCGCACTCAACAAGAAACGCCATTCCGAGGAACGGAACGGGCGAAGGCGGACCACGCCCTCGCCCGATTCCGTTTCAGCGTGGAGGAAATCCGGTGCACTACTTGGCCATAGCGGTTCGCTGTCTGCTGGTGTTGGTGTTCCTGTTCTCGGCCGTCGGCAAGGTGGCGGGCCGGGGCAGGTTCTCCGCCTTCAAGACGTCGCTCGGCAGCCTGCGGCTGCTGCCGCCTTCCCTGGCCCTGCCAGTGGCCGTGGCCGTGGTGACGGCCGAGTGGGCGGTATGTGTCCTGCTGGTCGTACCGGCGACCGCTCTGGCCGGCTCAGTGGCCGCGGCCGGACTCCTGGCGGCTTTCGCCGCCGGGGTCACGGTCTCCGTAAGGCGAGGGATTCGGCAGCCGTGTGCCTGCTTCGGCCCGTCCGGTGCGCCGCTCGGCCCGCGACACGTGCTGCGGAACGTGTGTCTCGCCGGCACGGCGACGCTCGGCGCGGTTGCCGCGTTGCCCGATGCTCCGCTGCACCGCGGCGGAGTGGCGATCGCCATGGCGGGCGGCTCGGTGCTCGGCCTGCTGGTCGTCGCTCTCGACGACCTCCTCGCACTCTTCCCGTCCGCCGACGCGCCCCCGGGCGCCGCCGGCCGACGGCTTCGACGGATGACAGCCGGACGTATGTGACGACAGAGGGAACGACATGTATGTATGGGGCGCGGCCTTGGTGCTCGTCGGAACGATCTGTGTGCTCAATCTCGTTCTCACACTGGGGGTGATCGCGCGGTTGCGGACACACACAGAATTGCTGTCCCTGGGCGGCGAGGGCGGCCCGCTGCCCGCCCTGCCCGTGGGCGGAGAGGTCGGCGCGTTCACGGCGCGCACGGTGGACGGTGAGCCGCTGAGCCATGAAGCGCTGGACGGTGACACCGTGGTGGCGTTCTTCTCACCGACCTGCAAACCGTGCCGGGAAAACCTTCCCGCGTTCGTACGGTTCGCACGGGAAGCTCAGGGTGGGACAACGCGGACGCTGGCCGTGGTGGTGAGCGACGCCGAGCGGGCAGCCTCCTTCGTCTCCGAACTGAGCCCGGTGACCCGCGTCGCGGTGGAGACCCGCGGCGGGCCGCTGTGCTCCGCCTTCGGGGTCAGCGCGTTCCCGGCGACGGTGCGGGTCGCACCGGATGACGCCGGGAAGCTGCGGATCAAGGCCGACCGTGTGGCGCTGGACCAGTCGGCCACCGTCGCGGCATGAGCGGCGACCGCCCACCGACGCGGCCACGCGCCGCGTCCGGCATCCTCGCGGCAGGCCGGTGGTGGGCCGGGACCGCGACCCGGCGCCGGGCGGGCACGGCGTGCTCGCTTGCGTTCAAAGCCGCGCCCGGCACGCTGGCCTTGTACGTCGCCCTGACGCTGGCCACCTCATGCCTGCCGGTGGCAGCCGCCTGGCTGACCAAACGCGCCCTGGACAATGTGGTGGGCGGAGCCGACTGGGGAGCGGTGATCGGTCCGGGGGCCGGGCTCGCGGTGGTCGGTATGGCGGCCGGCGTGGCCCCGACGGTGACCCGGTACCTGCGAGAGCAACTGGACCGCGAGGTGGGAGCGCTCGCCCAGGAGCGATTGTTCAGCGCCGTGGACACGTTCGTCGGGCTGGGCAGGTTCGAGAATCCGACCTTTCTCGACCGGCTGCGGCTCGCCCAGCAGGCCGGTGCGCCTTCCGTCAACCGGGCCGTGGACGGCATCGTGGGCACCGTCCGCGGTTCGCTCACCATCGTCGGCTTCCTCGGCTCACTGTTCCTGCTCAGCCCGGTGATGACGGCCCTGGTCCTGGCATCCGCGGTCCCCGTTCTGATCTGGGAGATCAAGCTGTCGCGGCAGCGAGCCGGAATGTACTGGCGGATCGGACCGACCGAGCGACGCGAATTCCTGTACACCGACCTGCTGTCCAGTGTGGAGGCTGCCAAAGAAGTACGGCTGTTCGGTATCGGTTCGTTGCTCAGGAACCGAATGCTGGCCGAACGCCGCCGCGCCAACGCCGCCAAGCGGTCAATGGACCGGAAGGAGGTCTGGGTGCAGAGCGGGCTGGGGACGGTCTCGGCGCTGGTGTCCGGCGCGGGACTCCTGTGGGCGGTCGGCGCGGCGCACGCCGGAACCTTGTCGGTCGGGGACGTGACGATGTTCATCGCGTCCGTCGCCGGTGTGCAGGGAGCACTCGTCAGTACGGCCAACGAAATCTCCGGATGCCACCAGGCCCTGCTGCTGCTCGACCACTACGTCGCGGTGACCGGCGCCGGCCCTGACCTGCCGAGAGCCGTGGCACCGCGCCCGTTGCCGCGACTTCGTAAGGGAATCGAACTGCGCGACGTCTGGTTCCGTTACGACGAAAACCACCCCTGGGTACTGCGCGGCGTCAACCTGCACATACCGCACGGCCGCGCCCTCGCCCTGGTCGGCCTCAACGGCGCCGGCAAATCCACGCTCGTAAAGCTGTTGTGCCGGTTCTACGACCCAACGCGCGGCACGGTCCTGTGGGACGGCATCGACCTGCGCCATGTCGATGTCGCGGAACTGAGGGAGCGGATCAGCGCCGTGTTCCAGGACTACATGAACTACGACATGACGGCGGCGGAGAACATCGCACTCGGCGATGTACGTGAATTCACGAACGGGCGGCGCACCAGGGACGCGGCGCACCAGGCCGGAATACACGAGAAGGTCGTCACGCTGCCGCACGGTTACGACACCCTGCTGTCGCGGATGTTCTTCACGGAGTCCGACAGAGAGGACCCCGAGAACGGGGTGGTGCTCTCCGGCGGTCAGTGGCAACGGCTCGCTCTGGCCCGTGCCTTCATGCGTGGGCGGCGTGACCTGATGATTCTCGACGAGCCGTCGTCCGGGCTCGACGCCATGGCCGAGCACGAGGTCCACACCACTCTCCAGCAGCACCGCAGGGGGCAGACCAGTGTGCTGGTATCGCACCGGCTGGGAGCGGTACGGGACGCCGACACCATCGCCGTACTCTCCGGCGGACGTGTCGTCGAACGGGGGAGCCATGACGAGCTGGTGGCGGCAGGCGCGGAATACGCCCGGTTGTTCGGCCTCCAGGCGTCGGGGTACCGGCCTTCGACCGTGGCGGAAACGGAACCGCCCTCCTCAGAAAAGGCGGAAAAGCGATGACCGGTCGGCCGGGACGACATGACGTTCGCCTTGCTCCTCTCCTCCTCTCGGCAGCCTGCACCGCCACGGCCGTCGGCGTATTGCTGAGGTTGCGCCGCGGGCTGGTCGCGGTCACCGTCCGGGGAATGAGCATGGAGCCCGCCTATCGCGACGGCGACCGGGTTCTGGTGCGCAGCGCCACCGCGTTCGTACCAGGTCAGGTCGTCGTCGTGGAGCGGCCCTGCGACGAGGCCGGACGGTGGGGCCGCCCGCCGGTGCGCACCACGGACGGCCCGGCGGCGCTCACGCGCCGCCACTGGCTGATCAAACGTGTCGCAGCGGCCCCGGGAGACCGGATACCACACGACCGGGACCCGGCCTTGCGGCATCTCCAAGGAAGCCGGGTCCCCCCGGGCAAGCTGGTCGTCCTGGGGGACAACACCCACCACAGCTTCGATTCCCGGCACATCGGGTATGTTCCGACGGCGCGCGTACTGGGCACGGTGGCGTGCCCGCTCACCAGGAAACGGTCGGGCCGGGCCGCGCTCTTCTAAGAGGCCGTCCGAGCCCACCTCACCTGCTAATAAATGGAACAGCCTCCCGGGAGCCGCCGCTCTAATAAATGGAACGGCCCCCGGGAGCCGCCGCTAAAGACCCTTGTCCGCAATTGACCGGCTTTCTTGCCTACTGACCTTCAAAGCGTGATGTCTCAGGGGCTGACATTTGGTGGTCGCGGCGGTATGCCGTCTGCATGAGGTATGCGCAGGGTGGTGGGCTGA